>JAIEPI010000122.1 GCA_019749855.1 Rickettsiales bacterium
AACTTCCATCATGAACCCCCAGTAGTTGCCAATATTTGCTCTTTTATTCCTGACCAAAGTTCGATCTTTCCAAATCTGGCAGAGCGACTTTTTAAGACTATTCTGATTTCTCGCATTGGACGTGGCATCACTTATTGCCAGGGAGTTTCTCCGAGAGCAAAGCCGTATTATGACAGCATACTTAGAATGGCCGGTGATCAATATACGCCAATGATTCTTGCATTGCTTACCCATTATGAAATTCAAAGTCTTTTAAGTCGGAGTATCTGCCGCACTCAAGCAAAGGAAGCGCTAGAGATGGTGAAGCAAAACGTTATTAATGAACGACTTCTCGAGTGCCTCAATTATTTGATTGCTAAAATTGAAGAGAGTCAGAGCTGTACCAATAGTGCGGAGTTCCGGAAATTATCAGCTCAATACATTCAGTGGCCGTAGCTGTCCCAATCCAATACGCTTAGCCCCAACCAGCTGATACCTCTTGGTTAATTCAAAACTTCATCCGTGTTCGAACAAGTTGAGCGTTGCACAATACCGCCATGTTTTGTAGTCTTTCGCTATGAGAGGCGCACCACATGGCAACAATCGAAACAAGGCAAACGCCTGACGGCAAAACCAGCTACCGCGTGAAAATTCGCATTCGCGGTTTTCCCTCTCAGTCGGCCACGTTTGAGCGCAAGACAGATGCAAAAAACTGGGCATCACAAACCGAAACGGCGATGCGTGAAGGCCGCTATTTCAAAACCACGCAGGCGAAGAAATACACCGTCGCCGACCTCATCAAGCGTTATCTCGACTACCAGAAAACCCGCAACCCTAAGCGTGCAAACGCGGTGGAAATGTATCTCGATTGGTGGAAAGACGAACTCGGCGCATATGCGCTGGCGGATGTCACCAAAACTCTGATTATCGAAAAGCGCGATAAGTTGATCGCCACTGGCAAGAATGTGGAGCGCCGCAGCGCTGGCACCGCCAACCGCTACATGGGCTCACTCAGCCATGCCTTCAGCGTTGCGGCCAACGAATGGGAATGGCTGCAGGAACACCCCATGGCGAAAATCGCGAAACTGCCCGAACCGCGTGGCCGTGTGCGGTTTTTAAGCGACGACGAACGCACCCGCCTGCTTGCCGCCTGCACCGACATCAACAGCGAATTCATTTACCCGCTGGTGGTGCTGGCGCTTTCCACCGGCGCACGTCACGGCGAGCTGATCAACCTGCAATGGAAGCATGTGGACTTTAAGCGCAAAGCCATCGTGCTGCAGGATACGAAAAACGGTGAACGCCGCGTGCTGCCACTCGCCCACCACGCGCTAAGGAATTTCAGTTCCATAGGTTTAAGCAGCATGTTAGGTTAACACTATGAAAAACGCCGCAAAGTTTGAGATACACTATCATTTGCACAACGAAAGCCATTCCATGGACGCTTTCGTTCGGAATAAGTGTGAAGCAGAGTTTTTAGCAATAACGTATGAGATTATTTCACAGTTTGAACTTGGAATTTCTTTAGAAGCAGAGGCGTGGAGCGAGGGAGGGTTAAGAGACAGATGGAAAACACTTAGCCAGACAGATAAAATCGCCAGCGCAGCTTTATTAGTCGCAGTACTAGGTATTGTATTGTCAAGAGTTCCTCTAAGTGATCCACTTCAAAATGCACGGAACTGCTTTGAAATAGAAAAGTTGCGCCAAGAACTTTCTCAAGATGTCATCAATCAAACAGTAATTGATTCATGTGTTAATTATATTCAAAAGAGTCCCAAAATTCGCACCCGCCGTTCAAATTTTTATAAACAATTACAGCACAACAAAAAAGTTGAGAAGATTGGCTTTTCTGTCTTGGATCAAGATAACAAGCCAATAGCGGATGAAATCCCCATACCGCGCACTGATTTTCCAAAGTTTATACTCCTGTCAAATAAACTCCCTGTAGAAATTGTTGAAGACGCTCAAATTGAAATTGTTGCACCCGTCTTAAGTGAGGGTAATGCAAAGTGGAAAGGCATATATATTGACCCAATGCCAATTCCGTTTGAAATGAATGACAGGGTATTCAAGGAAGCCGTGCTTGCAAAACAGATAAGTTTCAAAAATGGCGATATAATTCTGTGCGTGTTAGAAATTCACAGAGAATTGAATGAGGTCGGCGAAGTGGTGATTACCAAATATGTTGTGCAAACAGTTCTTGATAAGATTGAGAACGGTGTAAGAAAAGAAACAGCAAGCGGCAAGAAATACCGCCGAGAGCAAGAAGCCAAAAAGGCTCAAACCAGTATGGATTTCTAAATGTATCGCAACATAAACCCATTTCGTTTTTGAACTTCTGGGTCCTTCCCCAAACCTTTCTATACGGGGACGCTAGGCGCGCCATTTCGCTAGATTCAGTGTCCAGATATTCATTTCGTTTCGCAATTATTGGGATGAAATGTTGGATTAGCTGGGCTTCCAGCCGATATGCACCCACGCAGAAAACGAAATACGGGGTGGTACAAACTACGCAGTGAAATCAGTATTCGCTGGCGAGCATGATTGTAAGCACTCGTGTGGTGTTGTGGTTGTCTGAGGGGTCGTCCGCACCGAAGCACAAAGTGTGATCATAATAGTCAATTTTCCAGAAAAACGTGCACGATCCGAACATAATCCGACCAAAATCATGTTCGCGGTGCGGATCATTGTCGTCGGTGAAGTCATCAAATTCCGAAACGGCGCGGAATAATTTTGCACGCACCTCCTCGGACAATTCTTGCACCCCCTGCGTCATCATCACCTTGCCACCCCAGAACGTCTGCCGAAACCGATCATTCAGCGCCGCAATCCGCTCGGACTTGTCCATCACTTGCTGCATCTTTCCTCCATAAAAACAGTTGGTTACTGTCTCTAGGGGATAACAAGCTGGCAGCTGCAATCAATAGTCTTTTTGATTGAAATACAGGTGGTTAGAATGTGGTGCGGTTTATTTTTTCCGTGATTAAGGTACTATGAGTACCGTTTCAGCAAGAAAAATAAACTCGGCAAGTCTTTGCCGATAAAAGACAATCATTCTATGCTCACCACATGAGCACACAAAAACACATCAAGCCCAGCGATGCACGGTCATGGTTATCATGCAGCCGCCGCGTGTGGTTCGACAATAACCCACCGCCTGGCATGGAACAGGTGGAGGTCAACCCGTTTGACCAGCTGATCATGACGCTGGGCATGCGGCATGAATGGAACGTCAAACGCCAGCTGGAAAAAGAACATCAGGTGGTGGAAGCCGTTTCGCCGGAACATACGAAGGCACTGATGGAAGCTGGTGTGGAGATTATCTACCAGCCGAAACTGGTGGATGAGGCGCTGGGCATTTTTGGTGATCCTGACTTTCTGATCCGCACGCCGTCGGGCGAATATCAGGCCGCGGATGCTAAGCTCGCCCGCAGTGGCGATAAGGATGAAATCCAGATTCAGCTGGCTGTGTATCGTAAAATGTTGGGCAGTATGTTGCCTGCGCTGGTGATTCATGGCAACGGCACCACCAGCGAGATCGGCGATGATGCCAATAAGTTGGCCGATGAATTCCTGCACGACATGCGCCAGATCCTCGCGCAGCCGACAAAACCACCTGCACGCTACAGCCACAGCAAATGCTCCCTCTGCAGCTATGTCGGTATATGTAAGCCTGAGTTTGAGGCAAAGCAGGAGCTAACGCTGGTGTATGGCATTGATTCGCGCAACGCGCCGCATTTGGAGGCGCAGGGCATTACCACGATTCGTCAGCTGGCAGATAGTGATCCCGAAGCGATTGCGGATGTGCCCTATTTGAAAGGCACTGATAAGAAGCTGCGGGCGGTGTTGCAGGCAAAATCCTATTTCACGCATGAGACGCACCGCATCGGCGATATTCAGCTGCCCACTGGCACCTGTGTGCATTTTGACATCGAGGCCAACCCGCTCAATGATTCGGGCGAAGACCATGTGTATCTCTGGGGGCTGCTCAAGCCGCCATATAACGGCCAGAGCTTCGAATATGTTTGGACGGATGGGTTCGAGCAGGATCAGGCGGGGTGGCTTGCGTTCCTCGACGTGGTGGCGCGGCTGCGTGCAGAGTATCCCGATCTCATCCTCTGCCATTTCTCGAATTACGAAGTCACCAACATCAAGCGCTATGCCAAGCGTTACGCGATGGAAGAACACCCGACGGTCGCGTGGCTGCTGGGCGATGATTCACCGCTATTCGACATTCAGAAGCCGATTAAAGAAGCGCTGGTGCTGCCGGTGATGGGCTATGGCCTCAAACCCATCTGCAAAAACGAAGGGCTGGTGAATTTCCAGTGGCAGGACGACGAATCCGGCTCGCAATGGTCGGTGGTGCAATACGTCAATTACCTGATCGAACCGCTAAAAGATCGCCGCGAGCAAATGAAAAAAGACATCCTCACCTATAATTTCGATGACGTGATGGCGACGAGGAAGCTGGAGGTGTGGTTGCGTGGGCTTTAAGCTGCCATCACAAGTACGGATTTGTTTGCCAGTTCCGCCGCAATCGCTCTGCGTTTTGACTTATCAAGCGGGAGCGACTTGATATTTGCATGGAATCGGTGGGGAGTCCCATCAATCAGAACATTGAGTTTGCCGCCCTGTTCATCGGAAATTGCCTGAATGTTGGATACAATCAAATCTGCTCGCGCTTTTGCTGATTTGCCCGCAATCACAGGGCTATACTGCCAGATTTCTGCTTGATTTAGGGCTGTGGTAACACAAACAGAGAGTTCGTTCGGATAATCATTGGGTGGCACAAACGCACCATGCTTCACATTGCCACCACCATAATTGCTGCTTGAGAATATATATCGAGCAACATTATCCGTTGGGCTTGCAGGGGATTCGGCCATGTCAGCGAATGCCTTCGATGCTGTAGAGCAAATCGAGCAATTCTTCAGGAATATCTGAATCAGCGCCAAACTCGGCGTCACCGTATATGTGACCCTTTGGGCTGGTTCCACCCCAAGCAATCTGTCTGACCTGATCGATACCAATGACTAGATGATAGCCTTTTTTGCGCCATACCATGGTCAAATCACCAGTCGGCTCGGGCGCAAGCTCAGGATAGGGAATGTCGGAAGGAAGTTTTTCAAGGAACTCGCAAATGAACTGAACAGAAGTTCTGTCTATCGGCTTGGCATCATAGCCGTCCCAGTTCTCATGCGAGCATTCTTGCAATATGTCGGCAAGCTCGCGCTCCAGCCGGACATCATCTGGCGGGATGGTAACTGTTCTAATGCGCTGCGTCTGCACCCTATCCAGCAATTGATTTGATACATTCCCCGAATTACTTTCCGCTGGAACAAACCGTGTTGACCTAATGCTGGTGGATTTTTTCCAGCTTGCAGACGTTACTGAAGATGTTTTTGGTAAAGGAATCGCACTCATGCAAACAACTCCTCTGCTTTTGGAACATTAGAAAAGAAAATCTGATTTTTGAAATCGCGCAAATTGTTCAACACATCGGTTACATCATGATAACCTGAATAATCAGTGATCGGGTTTCTCGAAGAAACGTCAATATCCATAATCACCTTGAGCGATTCATTGTTTTCTGGCTTCAGCGTTAAAGATACCACAGATTTCGCCGCATGTCTTTCAGAAACAAGGACATATTGGGAAAAGACTTCGCCCATAGAAATATTCGAATCGTCATACGGATTCTGGCTATTTAGGCTGGGGCGCATAAGCAGATGCTCTTCCCACCCCTGCACGGGTATGGTAAAACTATTTATATATCTGATGGTTACCAATTTAATTTCTTCAATACTCAGCGGCTGGGTGAATATATCCCATGCGGCTTTGTAATCAGCAGAGAAGTCTTCCCATGAGCCATAAGGCCGCAGACGATTCAGCGACAATGTATCCAGGCTAAGGTGAAGGAGCTTCTTCTGGTCTTCGGTGCTGATGACAAATCCCGTCGCTTTATCACGCTGCGACATGTTGGATCCGGCTTCGCTTTCTTCAAATGCGAACTCTTTGATTTTCCAGTTTTTGCGCTGCGGGTAAGTGTCCTTCAGCTTTTCGCACAGCGTTTCCAACGCCTGAAGCGAGGCGTGCTTCTGCCGTCCGATGGTAAGGCTGATAATAGCTTCCTCAATCGGGGCATTTTTTAGGGTTGGATACGTGTTTCCTTGTGCGGTCATAGATTCACCTCATTATATCGTAATATAGTTACGATTTCGTTTATTGGGAAGGGGGTTACATAACTCATGGCACAGCCTGTTCGATGATGGCGATTTCGGTATCGGTGAGGTGGTAGAGCTTATAGACCTCAGCGTTGATGGCCGCCTCCAGCGCCGACACATTGGCATCGGGGTTTTGTTTTTTCAGCGAGGTGATTTCCAAGACCTTTTTAGCAATGAATTCTTCAATGCTTTTTGTCGGCGTAGCGATTGGGAGTTTTTCCATAAAAGCCGCACGGAATTCCACCCTACCGCCATTCCAAGTGTCGCCATGTGATGGAAACTTGCTGCGACTGTAATAATCAACCAGCTTTGAGTTTAATATACCCAGTAAATAAGGACACTGTTTGCCACCAATAAGATAATTCTTATCGCTCGTGAAATAAGAGACTGAATCAAGAACGCCATATAATTTCTTTGAAATTACAGGGTATATAATTTTGGTTTGTTCAAACTCCTCCCAATACGCAATATTATCCTGAATCTCGTACCATTTGTATGAGCCTGGCTTTCTGCCTTTTTCTTCTTTTTTATCCTTCTTGTTACCCTTCTTGCTTTCTGGGATTGGCTCTAAATCTTCGCGAAACTTTGAAAGGTACGCCTCTATAGAAGGGTAGTTTTTTATATCAATTCCTCGGCGCGTAAAAATTACGAATAAGTTCGAAGAATTTACAGTCCACCTTTTTATATCCTTCCCGCGCAGCCACGGCTTAATAATTTCCTCACATTTGGGATCGTCTGCTATGAGGCGTGTGCGCGTGGCGGCATCAATAACAAAGGCTTCGTTCAAACCCGTTAGAATGCCTCGATAAAACCTACCGCTAACGAATTTCTCTAGCGGCGTACCAGTAGCATCAATTTTATCTAGCAATGTGCGATCATCTCCCATGCTAAAATTCCATCCCGTATCACCCAAATCAGCTACTGGAATAGGCTTGATGGTTTTTTCAATGCACGTCACCAAATCATGTATGTCATCTTTGTTTTTGATGACGGCAAACGCCGTTTTTTGAACGGGCTTAGCATTCTGCACCAGCAATATCGATGGATCAGTACCCGCATCAAACACCGGCAACTCGCCGAAATCCAACAGCTTGAGCAACCGCACCTGCGCTGTGAGCAATTGGCGAAGATTCTTGCCATAACCCGCTTTGAAAAATTTATTGGGCGCAATGAAGCATAGATGCCCATCACTACTTAGTATCTCCACACCACGCTTATAGAAATAGGTGTAAAGGTCAGCAGTGCCGCTGAAGAAATTACCAAATTCATGTTTTAGCCCTGGCTTCTGATCCTTTATTTTTTCTTGGCGTACATAAGGCGGATTGGCGATGACAATATCAAATCCACCGTTATCGCCGGTGAACACCTCATTGAAATGCAGTTTCCATAGGAAATACGGCTTCACGTTGTGGCGTTGCAGTTTTTGAATTTCGGGGATTTTATCGGCTTTGTTTTTCTCGCGCAGGGATGTCTCGATCAGTTGCCATTCCAGCGTTTCAATCTCTGCCTTCAGTTCCTTTTTCTTTTTCGGGCGGTCGGTATCAAAGAAATCATGATGCAATTTCTTAAGCCGCTCCGCCAGCTCCACCGCCTTGCTTGCTTTGGCAAATAGCGGCGTATCCTCCTGCGTTTTGGCTTTTTCCAGATAGCTATCAATCTCTTTTTTCTTCTCCCGCAGGGCTTTCTCCAGAGCGTTGCGCTCCTTCTGGTTCGACATGCTGGCCGAGCCAGTGACAAACGCCACGAAGCGATCCTGCATTTCCTTAAACTCTGCCTCCAACTGCTTGCGGCGGCGGGTAGTGTGGTCATGCTGCTTGAGCAGCGTATCCTCGAACAGCTTTATGCCCTCATAGCTTTGCAGCAGGCTGTTACCCTGCATGATTTTATAATCAAGATTTGGCAGCGCCTGAATTTCGTCGAAATTATCCTCATCCACCACCAGCGACAGCCATAGGCGCAGCTTGGCAATTTCGATGGCACCTGGGTCAAAATCCACTCCATAAAGCGATTCCTGAATCGTCTCCCGCTTCAGATCATAGCTTGGGCGTTCATGGCGCATATGCGCGGCCAGCACTTTACGCGCACGCACGATCTCGCTCATCATCCCCACCGGAAACGCGCCGGAGCCAATGGCGGGGTCGCACACCTTCCCCGTTTTAAGCGCCTCATCAATCGCCTTCAGGTTGGCGCGGATGGTGGCACCAAGGAAGAAATCCTTATAGGTTTCGCTCACTCCGTCGCGCAGGATTTTGCTGTCATGCTCCATGAGCAGGTCGCCGTAGCGGATAAAATCATCCAGCTCGGTTTTATCCAGCGCGGGGAAATGCGAGGAGAGATAGGCAATCAGGCTCTCCTGGCACATGTAATGCACGATTTCACGCGGGGTGTAGAATGTCCCCAGTTTACCGCGTTCTTTCACCGGCAGCAGTTTTTCGAACACCTTGCCCAGCATTTCAGGGTCAATTGCCACCTCGCGTTCGAGCGGTTCATCCTCTGCCACAGTGAAGTTGTAGCGGTCGAACACGTCGAGAATACCGCGCCCGTCTTCGCCAAATAGGGAATTACCCAGTTCATGGAACAGGGTATTGGGCAGTTTGATATTTTGCTCTGTCCAGTCATAATCATGGTAGGGCTCAAACAACCCGCCGTTTAAGAACGGGATGCGGCTATCGAACAGCTTGTGGTAATGCTTGTTATCGGAATGGTCGCGGTTGAGCGCGTCATAAAATAGCGGCTGCAGATATTCATGGAAGAAATTTTGCTTCTTGCTGTCAGCGTGGCGATAGAGATCACGCAGGAAGATGCGTGAGCCTTCGCCCCACTTCTTGCCCGTTGGCACACCTAGCCAACCCTTTTTCTGAAGAAAATAGAGGAACACAATCTGCCCCAGCAATCGCTTGGCGAAATCGGCGGGGTCAATATCCTTCTCGGCGAAATGCGCTTTCGTCGCTGGGTGCTGATCGACATACGCCTTAATGACATCATGCACGCGGTTGAACAGCTCGCGGTATTCCTCGAAGAATTCCTCGGTGACCTGTTCGATATTAAAGGCTTTTTCGAGCGTTTTTAGCGATGGGCGATTGTCAGACTTCAGCAGATCAATCAGTTGGCGCTGGGCTGTATGCGTATGTTCGTTTTTTCCCACCAAGAATGAAAACCGCCGCGCTGGTGAGAAGTCCTGCACGGTTTTAGTTTTGCCCTTAAGGTTTCGGGTGAGGCTTAACTCCCGCCGCACTAAGGAAAACCGCCAAGAATTACTATCCGGCGATACGAAAGCCACCAGCGCGGCTTCCTTATCACGTTTGCTTAAATGGCGAGCCAGAAAATTACGTTGGAGCGTACGAGCACGGTCAAGAGAAGTTTCTTTAGCAAGCGTGACTGTGAGTACATCGATGCCATTGCCATCACTATCTTGCAGGGTTGCTATCCGATATACTGATTTGATGCTTTCCTTAAAATTATCTGGGACAATTGCAGATGTTTCCCGGAATTCATTTTCTTCGTCTCGCTCCGATTTTTTGATTTTCATCAAGTTAGACGCAAATTCGCGGAAACGTCCCAGATCATAAGGTTCCTGGAGCGTGTCTTTGATTAGGGTTTTTGCGGCTTGTTCATGCATCGTGTGCTATCCTGCCTTTGTGTAGAGGGAGAGCACCACTTCACGCTTTTCACGCAGCTGTTTGCGCTTATTCGTTTCCGCATGGCGCAAGAAGGTAGGATTGATACCAGACCGCAGTACATTCAGCATTTTAATAATGTCGCCGCCTATATCTTCCATTTTTTTGACCATTGCCTGAGCATCTTTTTTCGGGATTACGCCGCTTTCAAGTGCGGCCATCACGTCTTTTAAGAAGTCTTGGTCAAATTCTGTCATCCGCGCATCTTTGCGGACTACTTTTACAAACTCGCGTAGCCGTGTGAGAATATTGCGGCTACCGCGTTGTGTGCCTGCTTCTTCCTCAACGGGATCGGTTGCGGCAATAAATCCCTCACGATTTTTGTCATAGAATTCATAAAACGCGTCATTATCAGCAGTGGAAAGTTTTGCGCGTTTCGCTTCTGGCGTACATTCCAGCGTTCGCGCTGCTTGGAAAAAGTCAATTTCCTGCGTAGCCGCGCCGTCACTCAATATGAATTTGGTGAGGTAACCCTTACGGAAATAGGTGATCAGACCATCAGATTTCCGTTTTTCATCAACACGGCATGAGCGAGCTTTTCTCGGTAGATTTTTGATTTTCTCGAATAAGCCAGGGTCTTTATCGCGCACGGTTTGGATTACGCGCAGGTATTTTAACTCGCTGTTCTGCGCGTCCGACTCATCTTCCAGCACATCTTTGGAGTTTAATGCCTCGAACAATCCTTTCGGCGATACTTCCTCAGACTCTGTAAGCAATTTTGCATCCGCGCCGAGCATTTCAATAAAGCTCTCGATTTTAGCTTCAGCAGCTTCTTGTAGAGCAATTTCGTCATTTAACTCTTTGGTGGGGAAGAAGTTAAATGTATAGATTTTTTCAAATGCTGTACCGACGCGGTTGATGCGCCCCACACGCTGCATCAGGCGCGTTGGATTCCAGGGAATATCATAGTTAATGATTACATTCGAGCGATGCAGGTTGACACCCTCGGCAAGCACTTCGGTCGTTACCAGAATCTCGAAATCATCTTTCTTATCACGCGCTTTCGCATCAAAATTATCAATGACCTTAATACGATCAACCGCCGATGAGTGTCCTGAAAAAGCCAGAGTTTTCCGCCCAGTCTCGGCTTCTAGTTTTTCTCTCAAATAATTGGCGGTGACCTCGGCCTCAGTGAAAATGATGATTTTATTTTCCTTGAGTACCTTATTCGAGCGCAGATGCGATAGTAGTTCTAAAAGTTTTGGATCGCGTTCAATGGTTTCCCACAATGACAATATGCGCTTGATAATGACAATATCCGCCTGCAGATCATCGTGTAATTTTTTGTCAAAAGAAGCGGACGGGAAGCGCTCTGCTCTGCCACTTTCAATGAGTTTATCGATGGCTTCATCGTTATCCAATTCTATCGCGTCAAAGATTTTCGAGGCATGTTTAGGGCTAAAATATACATCCCCTTGCTCATATGCCTTGAGAAATATTTCATATGAACGCAACAGGCGCTTTAGCGTCGATTCAAATGCAACGATACTGCTTTCCATGCGTTTAACGATAAGCGTTTTAACAAAGCCCATCATGTTCCGCTGGCCGGTAACTTCCTGTGGACGCAATCCCTCAACCAGATACAACATAGGCACATATCGGGCGTAGGTTAATGATTTCATTAGCTTGATAGTTTCAGAAAAAACCAACTCTTCCGCCGCATTCAGCTTGTAAAATAACGGCGTTGGTTTCTGCACTTCGGGGAACTTAAGCCCCTGCTGTTCAATATCCTGCTTAAAATATTCAACCACTTCGCTTCTTGTTCGGCGAACCATTAAATGCTTGAGGATGTTTTCGCGTACTGCTCGCGCATTCTCACGAACGACGCGGATATAATTTTCATAATCCGACCTGCGATCATATTTTTTCGCTCGATTCTCAAGGTTTGTGAAGAAACTCTGTAGATTGCGATGGTTCGGAATTGTGCTGTCGTGCGGCTTTTGGAATAGTTTTATCAGTGATAAAATATCCGATGGCTTATTATTGTATGGCGTAGCGGTCACCAGCACCACTTGTTTACCGTAACAGATTTGCGATAGTTTTGCGTAGGTTTCAGTGTCATCCGACCTGAAGCGATGCGCCTCATCAATAAAAACGGTTCTAAACCGATCTGTGCCTTCTTGGATTATTTTATCCAACTGCCCTACAGATTCAAAACGCGCATTAACGTCAAACGAGTAAAATACATTCGGCCACGAGCCTTGATTGTTTCTGTCTAAAACATGCGGTGGTGCTAGAACCAATATGCGCCCGTCATTACGCAGGCGTTGGGCTAGAAGCGCAGATATATAGGTTTTGCCTAACCCCACGACATCCGAAAGAAATACCCCGCCGAATTTTTTTATGATTTGCCGCGCACTGGTAACGGCCTGATCCTGATATGCAAGTCGCATATAATCTGCGGGTATGTATGCATCCTCGTCTGCAGTTTGATTTATTTCCTCCTGAAAATACTCGTACAAGCATTTCAGGTATAATTCATAAGGGCTGATTTCGTCGTTAAACCAAGTTTTTTCTTGAACTGTCTGTATGTATTTTTCACTGACATCAACAGACTGCTCCCACAATTCATTGAATTTATCTAATGCAAAATGATAATCAGGCGCGTCCTTAAGCTCGACGTTTAGCTCCAAATTTCCCTTAAGCCCAGATATTGAGAAGTTACTCGATCCGGTTACAACACGCCCTTTATCCCGCGATCCCTTTTTGTGTGTAAGGATGTAGAGTTTGGCGTGCAGGTTGGCGGATGGGAATGCCCTGATCTCGAGCTTCTTTGTGGCCAGCCATTTTACAAATAGATCAATACCGGCTTCGGTATTTTTATTTTCCTCCACCTGATCCAATTCAGAAACCACTGCCTGTGCGTACACATCCTTCGTTTCGGCGTGACTAAGGTTTAATTCGGTTTGCTTCTTTGATGTTTGGATAAGGTCAAACGTCTGCGTATCCGTGCTGAGGCCGATTAGGATGCGAATTTTATTGGTTTGCTTTAGCGTCGGACTAAGCAGGTGAAATCCGCTGCTATAAAAATATCCCACCAGGCAATCAAATGCCTCCGTATCGTTTCCAATAAGGGTGACGAAACGATCTACAAGGCTTTGCCCGTTCTGATTTGTGATAAAGCGTGTGTCTGTGGACATATTATTGCTGCACCCTTAATTGTTTGAGGAAGGGACGCAGGGCTTTCTCCAGTCTGTCCATTGCCTGAATGATGGTATCCTGAATTGTCGGCCACTGTTCTTCTGGGGAGCGGTATCCACCGGCAGCGCTGGTGAATTTAATTCTGCAAGCACGCTTGCCATCCAGACGTTCCCAGCTTAATGGCGCACCGAATGCTTTCTCAATGGCATCACGATTTGCATCTAGCTGATCAAACAGGCGCAGATTTTCTTCTTCCGAGTCCTTGCCGCGATCAATGTAAAGCTCAACAGCACATTCATTTTCGAGCACCACATAATTTAAGTTGAGCCCTCTGATACCCGAGCTTGTGCTGATATGCCCGTAACTGCCTGGTGTGATATGGGCGTGCAGTTTATTCACCTTCGCGGAACGCTCGATCAGCGATGTCCACCAGTGTTTACGTTCATGATAGCGTTCGGCGATCTCCTTTTTAGCCTGTCCAACTTCCCGCGCCTCTTCGGAGGGACCCACGATCAAGGTAAAGAGTGGGGCAGCAGGCGAAGTGCCGATGCGCACGGCTTCCACCTTCACCATGTAAAAATCAGCGCTGCTGGATTCGTTTAGCCAGCCGATGGCGGCAACATGCTCAGGCCGTGGATCGGAAACTATCCATATCGCCGCACGTGCACCCATTGCGGTAAGGTAGGTGATAATTTTTCCAAGATGGTCGTGGTTGCTTTTTTCCAGCTGGTTTTCGATGATAAACGTCGCGCCACCGTCGTCTTCTGCCACGAGATCGACACTAAACGCACCGGCGGATTGCTCGCGATCAACATTGATTAGATTGATCGCCAAGGCATCGTTAAGCACGCCAATATTTTCCTGAAGCCATTGCGTAAAATCATACGCCTCGTGCCTCCAAACCTCCCTCAACGGAACGCGCTCTAATCTACCGATGCTATCTGTCATTTTTCCGCCCTTTTTTCTTTTTGGCCACCGTCGCGACCTGTTCTTGCGTCCAGGCAACAATATCAGTGCGACGAAACCGCCATGACCCACCCACCTTGAAGCCAGGGATTTCTCCCTTTGCCACTAAGCGATAGGCCGTTTTTTCATTGAGCTTTAGGTAATCCGCCAGCTCATGAATGGTGAAAACGTCATCCAGCATTGATGTTTTTTTACTGCTCATGGATGAGAAAATAGAGGAAGCGCGATAAAACGCAACCCATTACCGCAATTGACAAAAACAAGAACTCATCAAACAACCATCAAGCAAATTTAGGTCTACAGTTGCTATGCTATTCAGCAGGTTATCTCGAGGACGGCAATATTTCGGTGATTTTTGGACAAAATCATCAAAGAATTTTTGTTTACAATATCACTTTACGGAACGTCAGCGAAATGCGCCGCGTGCGCTGAGTGACTTGTCCGTTATAGCGGTCGGCTTTACGCCCAGCGATGGCGTGTTGCCAGATATAACGCGCATCATCCGTGAGCACGAGTAGGCTGCGCGGTTCCAGTAGCAACGATGATTTCTCGCCTGTTTTGCTATGGGTGAAATCCATCACGCACGGTGAACTGAGGCTCAGGCTGGCTATTGTGTCATTGAAACACGGCACGCAGTCGATATGCGCTGATATGCCCTGTCCAGGCTGGTAATCGTTTATGATGACCTGATCGGGTATTTCGGGAAAATATCCTGCTTGCTGTAAGCGCACTGCGAAGGATTGTAACCAGTTGGGTAATGCACCTATCCGCAGATCATTAGTAACGCTTCTAGCCTTATAATCGTAGCGCCAGCCATAATGCTGCACGCGACGTTTCAGTTCCGTAATCCACGGCTGGGTATCGATGGTTTTGATAAGGTCAGATTCGGCAGCAGTATCGATGAAGTCGGGAATGTAGCTCAATCCGCTCACGACAGGTTGAACATTGGTAGAAGATTCATCTGCAAACAAGTCTTTCTGGATTATCATTTTTTAGCCCTTTCGCCGATTAGCGGGGCAAAGAATTTCTTCGTCCTGATTGATCCATAATCGCGTACACAGCGCATGAGTGCCGCTTGTCTGAATGTCGGCAGCTTCTTTTTCACACGCTCCAAAACAGCGCCTGTATCTTCCGCCAGCGTATCCAGATTATTGAGCATATCGACCAATAAAAACTCTGTCGTCAGGCGGCTGGGGAAATGCGGTTTCATCCGAAACTCAAATACCCTTCCGCCCAGCTCAAACTGCCCGTGGCGCTTGTGATTATAAACTACGGTCTGGTTGTAAAGCTGCGTAGTGCCAAGCCCGAGGGAGTTATAGGCATTGGGTGAAGTGAGCAGAAACCGGTGGTCACGCAGGAAGGCTTCCACCAGTTTTTTGTCATCTGCAGGTGCATCACCAAAAACAGTTTTCTTAGGGCAATAGTAAAGGCCGCCGGATAGCTTGGTTAGCTTTCCTTCCTCCTGCAATTGCTTCAGGTGGCGATCCACCGCGTTTGACCATTTAGCCAAATCCTCGCGGCGATATACCTGCCCAGGGCGCAAATGCTTCTTTATTTCTTGGAGCTTTGACATTCCTGCATGATAGCATTCCTGCGAGAACGCGTAAGTATATTTATTGAAAAATCATGCAATCTAGCATGATGTGATGGCAGGGCGATTTTGCCTCTTATGTCTATTATCTTGGACAATTAAGGCTCTAATGTACAAGATAATAGACATAAAGCATCACATAGCGGTGTTGCACCTCAATCATCCACGAACCCCTGCGCGGTGAATTTATAGAGCACCTTGGCGTTGGGGTTGGATTTGAGGGGCGTGTCCATTTTGTAATCGACGGTGGGGTCAATGTGATCGGCGTAGCGTGCCACCCAATCCAGCCATTCAGCCTGATCGGGTGCGGTGGCGTTGGGCAGCTGGCGCATCGCTTCCAGATAGTGGCGGGTGCGTCGGGTGATTTCTATGTCGCGTAGGGCAATCTTTAAGCGGCGCACGCGCTGGCGCTCGGTCATCATATCCGGTTTTTGCACGCGGCGTTTATCGTTGGCTTTGGCCAGTTGCTTGGCATCCCGATCCACCGTGATTTCGGTAGGTGTATCAGCGGGCGCTGGGCGCAGAATGGGTTTGGTGGTTGGCTGACCGTAGGAGCGCTTTGCCCAATAGCCACGCGGTGGGCGCGGGATTTTCATCTTCGTGCAGATTTTGGCGAGGCCTAAATCCGAGAGCCCATATTGCTTCGCCAGCTGGAGGATGGGCACCGACCAGATTTCATCATTGAGCTGGTCGCGCTGGAAGGTAATAACCTGGGAAATCTCTCGCTTCATCCTCTATCGGATAAGCTACTGGCAGCTGAGGTCAATAGTCTTTTTAGTTGGTAATCACGTCGGCGATGATTTTCTTCGATGCCTTGGTTGCGCCTGCTTCTTCGGCATGGATTGGCCAGTGCTGCACAGCGTCTTTCACTTGATCAATGATGGAGTTTGCAAGCGGTCTTGAGATGCCAACTTTTTCTGCAAGCATAATTAAATGCTCTTTGCCTGGGCGCTTGCCTTCGCCCATGACGGTGGTGCTATGCTCGCCCCCTGGACCACCGGAGAAGGTCAGATCGTAGGCAGGAGAAACACACCAGTCACCCTTTTCATCCATCAGGAAGCTGAAGTTCTTGGCGTGATCGTCGCGGTTATGGGCGAAGACATTGAAGGCCGCAAGCCGCAGTATTTTCTCTAACTCCTGCACATTCCGCGTCAGTGCCAGAGTTGCCCGCATGATCTGCTCGTAATCGAGTGACGGCAAACGATGGTCGGCATGAATGAGGCCGGATACTGTGTGCATATGCAGCCGCTTGTCACCACTACGATCAAAGCGTTCTACACCGAAATAGCCTGCGCCTTTTTTTGCAGGGAATAAGTACGTCGGCATCATCGTGAGCCCTGCTGCACGCGCCATCAGGCTATAGGCATACTCAATCGCGCCGATGTCTTTTGCATCGGAGGAAGAGGCAAACTTCACCATCCAATGCACATATCCTTTAGGCAATTCTTGCTGACCGTGAATCAGCTTTTTCTTGTTTGCACTTACGCCGAGCATCACCTTAGGACGCGCACCAGCGGATGAACCAGAAAGTCCAAGCAACTCTGCGAATACATCACCTGCTTCGCCTTCCAGAACCTCTCCCGTCTCAGCGGCCAACTTATCGAGGCTAATTGCATCGGCGTGCTGTGAGTGTTCGCTGGTGTCAGGCTCGTAGGTGAGCGCCCCCATACCATAACAACCCACATGCGTCAGCCGATCTAGCGGCGTGAGTTGCTCGGGTGCTATGCCGTGTTTACGCACCTGACGATCCAGCAACAAACGTCCCCAGCCATCGGGAAGGCTATCATTGAACACGCCGAACAGTCCCTCAAACACTGCATCATCACAGGGGATTGCGTCGGTCTGTTTGGGTAGCTTAAGCGGGGAAATATCCAGGCCGGATTTTATGAATGTGGGATCGTACTCGAAGTAAATCTTGCGCTTCACCAGCGCGAGCCTTCCCACTTTGTAATTAACGCTGCCAAAGTTGAGGCTGACATGTACAAGGGATACGGGCTGATATGTCATTTAACACTCCCGCGCTTACGCTGCTTCGGTGTTTTCATCAGCTCATCAAGCGATAGACCCGCACTTGATTGCGCGGTGGTGAACAGCCCATCAAACTCATGGGTGGTGCCCAGCGCTAGTGAGAGTGCAAGCAGTGACTCGAGAGAAGTTTTGCCGGTATGCTCGAATTGCTTCAATGTGCCGAGTGGCACACCTGAGCGAGAGGCCAAGCCTTCTTGCGTCAAATCAAGAGCAAGCCTCCGCGCTTTCGCACGGGCGGCAATTTCTTGTATAATCTCTTGGGGTAGCTTCATCATATAGCTATTATTATAGCTATAAGCCTATTAAAAGTCAATTAACAGCTATAATAATAGCTATAGTAAGCGGGTTTTATCAAGAGAACTTCTGAATAAATCCACCCGTATTTCACGCATCACGCACTAACCCCGCACATGTGCGGAGTTGTTTGATACGAACCGCAAGTTTGGCATTCAAACCAACTGTCCCGCAAGTGGCTCTATGGGACACTGATGGGACACTCGGGTGCAAATAGTCACAAATTTTGACAATCGCGCACAAAAGGCATAATCTGAAAATGTGACGGTGAGCTTGTCGCGGTGTTTTGTAACCAGCTGTAATAAATGGTGAAAGAGCGCCTTAAAAACTAGCGAGGGTGCAAGCTCTCCGTGAGTTCGAATCTCACCGCTTCCGCCACTTACCAAAATAGGGAAATCATACCCTATTTTGGTAAGTGGTGATGTACTGGAGATGAGAACGTAGTTCGACAATTTTTCAGTAGAAAAATTGGACGACGCAGGCATAGCCGAGTCGCCCGCAAGGGCGCGAAGCCAGCAGGCAAAGCGTCAATCTCACCGCTCCGCCATCACTTAATTAGAATGCCAAAAACGCCCATGGGACAATTCTGGGACAGTTGGGAAAAACAGATGGCAAATAATGACAAAACAATTAACATCAGGCTACTCTGAGAGAGTGGTCACTCAAAAAAAAGGCAAGGAGTCAAAGGATGAGCTTTGATGAGATAGATTTGGCTCAGCTACCTCCAAGCAGAGAGGAAGCGTTTGTGCACTTTGAGAAAGAAGTGAGAAATGCATATGAAAGCCGAACCAGAGATGATCGGGATAATAACATTGACCAGAACGGTAACTATG
>JAIEPI010000146.1 GCA_019749855.1 Rickettsiales bacterium
ACGTTATCCGCAAGTGCCGTGGTTCATGCTGGGTGCCATCATGACGTATGCGCTGAGTTTGACACTGGTGGATTCACGCAAATTCGTGGTGGCGGTTGCTGTCAATTCATCAATTGCTTTTCATGTAGGCATGCATGCAGGGCAAGCGCTGCCAAGCATTGCTGACCCGCTCTATTTTCTTCTGGGCCAGTTACTGGCGCTCAGCTTAATGCTCGCCGCGTCCGTGTGTTTTGCGATTGCTTTTCTCGATGATGCGGCACGCTTGTTTAACCAAATGGCGGGTACCAGCGAAAATCGCGTCTTGGTTACGCTGCGTAGCTGGCTGTTTTAATCAGGCGGCGGCGCTCAGGCGCGCCAACCCTTTTTCCAGATCGGCGAGTAAGTCGGGCACGGATTCCAGTCCGATGTGCAGACGTAGGCACAGGGTTTCTGCTGGCCACTGACTCGCCGTTCTGATCTTCGCCGGATACACGGGAATAATCAGGCTTTCATAGCCCCCCCAAGAGTAGCCCATGCCGAAGAGTTCCAGCTCGTCCAGCATCGCAGCGATGGCCTCTTTTCTGACTGGATGAAGCTCTACACCAAACAGGCCACAGCTACCGGTAAAATGTCGTTTGTAGCGCTCATATCCTGCGTCATCGTGCAAAGCCGGATGCATCACCCGCTTCACTTGCGGTTGCTGTTTCAGCCACTTCGCGACTTCCAGCGCGGCTGATTCATGCTGCTTAACGCGCACACTCAAAGTGCGAAGCCCGCGCAGAGCGAGATAGCAATCATCATTACTCGCATGCGCGCCCAGATGCAGCCAGGTTCGCCGCATCATGGCTTTGTGCGGCTCAAGGCAACTCACCGCGCCCATTAACAAGTCCGAGTGGCCTGAGACATATTTGGTGAGTGAGTGAATGGCGATGTCAATCCCATGCTCAAACGGGCGGAAATACAGAGGTGTGGGCCATGTGACATCGGCAATCACCAGAATATCGCGGGGCTTCACCAAAGTGGAAATGGCCGACATATCCTGCATTTCAAAGGTCTGTGAGCCTGGAGATTCCAAAAAGATCACGCGTGTATTTTCGCGAAGTAATGGCTCGATCTCAGCAGCTCCGGCATCACCCACAAAATAGGTGGTTTCAATCCCCATACGTGCCAACACCTGATCGCAGAACAAGCGCGTTGGCCCATAGACATTATCCACCATCAATAAATGATCACCGGCCTTCAATGCGGCGAGCAATGCGGTGGTGACGGCGCTGAGTCCGGAAGACGTAATTAAAGTGATGTCAGAGCCTATCAGTGCATCGAGTGCGTCACATAAATGCTGCGCGGTGGGGGAGCCGTAGCGGCCATAGGAGGGGATTTTGCCTAAGCCAGCGGTGGCTTGCTCCAGCGCATTCATCGTTGGGAAAAGAACCGTTGAGGTGCGATAGATGGGGGGGTTAACGGCAGGAAAACCCTCGCCCTTCTTTTCGCGTCCCAAGGTCACAAGCTGCGTGGTGATATCTTTCATTCATATGTCATAGCATGACGCCGCCTGAGGAAACAAGCATGACAGTTTGGGAGCTCTTTGTGTCAGGAAAAAACTTTAAATAAAATTAAAAGCAGGATAAGCCTATAAAAATTAATTCCTATTTAGATGGGGGAATTCCTTATGTATGTTGCCTTTGCCCGACTTGCTCTCACCGTTTCCGCACTTGCAATGCTCACTAACTGTGCCGCCATCGTTTCTGGCAAAGAGCAGGAACTCTCAGTAGAAACCAATCCTGCGGGTGCCAATTG
Source organism: Rickettsiales bacterium (assembly GCA_019749855.1). GTDB lineage: Bacteria > Pseudomonadota > Alphaproteobacteria > Rickettsiales > UBA998 > UBA998. Next base: position 1,777 of record JAIEPI010000146.1, read on the forward strand.
TAATTTGGAACGTAACGGCGAATTTATTGGCAGTGTCTCTGAGACGCCGGGAAAAGTGAAAATTACCAAGACCAAACACGATATCAATCTCAGCTGTAGTCGGCGCAACTATGAAACTGCTGAGACGCAGCTGGATTCCGGACTTGATCCGTGGGTGTTCGGTAATATTCTTATCGGCGGCCTGATCGGTTGGGCTATCGATTCAGGCATTGGCTCTGATAATCTTTATCCCGAAAAAACCAGTCTCCAACTGAAAACGGTGCCCGGTGCTGCGCGAACGAGCCGCACAATGCCACCTCGCCGTTTTGGACAGTCCGTACCCACCAGCCGGATTCCGTTCGGCAGCCCCACATCACCGTCTGCAGCGCCGACAAGGTAATGCCGCACTAGGGTTTTTTATTTAAAACTCACGCCAGGTTAACCCAACCAGCACATGCGTGACGCCTTCCTGACTATTGCCAAACGGCAGCAGGCATGAGCGATATTTTACGACCTTGCTTTTATCATTGATGAACTGACCGGATTCCTCAATGGGCATAGGCTGTTCGATGATATCATCAATGCGATGTATGATTTTTTCACCCGCGAACTGGCGGGCACGCGACACAATATAATTGCCAACAGAGGCATTGCCGATCACGTCGGATACTTTACGCCCCACATGATGCAGCTTGAGCGTAGTCTGTGCGCGGCTGCTGCTGGCCTTGGGGATAGGCACGAGCACCATGCAATTCTGCCAGAGATCATCAATGGATGTTACATTCAGTTTGGCATAATCAGGTAAGCTATTGTCATGCGACAGGCGATTCCATAGCTCGAGCAATCGCGTGGTCATACGAAGTTCATTCATAAACAGTCTTGTCCTTTGATAGAAAAACAACTAAAGGTTACATGTCTATTATATTTTAAACCTTAGGTTGCAATGCGATTCTTTGTATCAATCTTGAGTCTGGGCAGTTTTGGCGTCAGCCCGTTTTTTCTACTACTGATCGGTTTGCAGCGACCAAACCATACTCATCTTGTAGGAAAAAGGTTTAATAAGCCTTAAAACCCGTTGAATGTATCGGGTGCCGCTTTCCATCGTTGAGAAGCGGGGAAAAGCTCTGTATAAACGTGGCCTAACCTCGCCATGGATCTTATGAACAAGCCGCAGTACCCCGCCCTAGCCTCAAATGTTGATTTCGCCGCACTGGAGCGTGAAGTCCTTGAATATTGGAAGAAAGAGGGCGTATTTCAGGCGTCCGTGGAAAACCGCCCGCGCGAGAAGGAAGGCAAAACAAACGCTTACGTGTTCTATGATGGCCCGCCCTTTGCCAATGGCCTGCCGCATTATGGCCATTTGCTCACCGGCTATGTGAAGGATTTAGTGGCCCGCTACCAGACCATGCGCGGCAAGCGTGTGGAGCGCCGTTTCGGCTGGGATTGCCACGGCCTGCCCGCCGAGATGCAGGCGGAGAAGGAACTGGGCATCTCCGGCCGTCAGAAGATCATGGAATACGGCATCGGCAAGTTCAACGAGTACTGCCGCACCTCGGTGATGCGTTACACGCAGGAATGGCAGCAATATGTCGATCGCCAAGGTCGCTGGGTGGACTTTGAGAACGACTATAAGACGATGGACAAGGACTACATGGAGTCTGTCCTTTGGGCCTTCAAGCAGCTTTATGAGAAGGGCTACATCTACGAAGCCTACCGCGTGCTGCCCTATTCGTGGGGTGCGGAGACGCCGCTCTCCAATTTTGAAACGCGCTTGGATAACGCGACACGCGAGCGGGTGGATAAGGCGGTCACGGTGGCGTTTGAGTTGAATGAGCGGCCCGAAGGCGCACCGGAAGCGGAGAAGTATTTCGTGCTGGCATGGACAACCACTCCGTGGACACTGCCGAGCAACCTCGCGTTGGCTGTGCATCGGGGGATGGTCTATTCGTGCGTTATTCAGGAGTCATTAGCGGGGGTGCATGAACACCGCTCCCCCCTAGCGGGGGAGCCGACAAGCGCGCCAGCGCGAGTCGGTGGGGGGAAATCAGTCTTCGCGACGGAAAAAGCGCAGGCAATGCGCAAAGAACCAACGGAAGCAGAAAAAGCCCTTTGGAATAAACTTCGCAAAGAAGAGCTTGGGTATAAATTCCGCCGCCAGCAACCCATTGGCAAATACGTAGTGGATTTCTATCAGCCTGAGACGCGCTTGGTGATTGAGGCAGACGGCGGGCAGCATTTAGATAATTCAAAGGATCAGGAACGTACAGCGTGGCTGGAATCGCAGGGTCTGCATGTTCTACGCTTTTGGAATAATGAGGTGCTTGAAAACATCGAAGGGGTGATGGCGAAAGTCACTGAAACATTAGCCGCCCTTTCCCCCCTCCAAAACCGCGATGCGGTTTTGGCTCCCCCGCAGGGGGGGAGCAAAGTTTGCTTTATTCTTCAGTTGGGAGCAGTTGAAAAATATCAGAAGGAATTTGGAGCGGAGTCTATCTCGGATTTTCAAGATTTGCTCAATGCAGACAAAGAATCCTATGAGCAGATCATTGCCTCTGCCATCAGAGATATAAAGAATGGGCATATCTTCAAAGGCGAAAAACTAATAGACCTCACCTACAAACCGCTATTCCCCTACTTCGCCGATCACCCCAACGCGTTCCGCATTCTCGATGGCTCCGAGTTCATCGAGGAAGGCTCCGGTACGGGTATCGTGCATATGGCCCCGGGGTTTGGTGAGGTGGATCAGAAATGCTGTGAGAGCGATGAAAGGCCTATCAAGCTCGTCGTGCCGGTGGATGGCGCGGGGAAATATACGGACGAGATTTTCGATATTCCGTTTCCGGCGTCAGCAAGCCCTCACCCTAACCCTCTCCCAGAGGGAGAGGGGATACGCGGCGAGGCTCAGCCACTGGCGGGTGAACGGGAAAAGCCCTCTCCCTCTGGGAGAGGCGAAACGCTTGTACGCGTTTCGGGTGAGGGCATCCTTCTGGCTACCGAGCGCCTCTATTTGCGCCCGTTTACGGAAGCAGACTATCCGCTCTACCAATCCCTGCAATCCGATCCAAAAGTCGCCGCTACCACGTCTGACGGATTGTTGCCGGAGGAGAAAATCCGCGCCGAGTTCGAACGTTTCCTCGCCGATCAAGCGCGGCAGGGCTTCACCAACTGGGCGCTGTTCCGCACGGAAGATAACGCCTTTATTGGCCGCGCCGGATTCGATGCGCGGGATTATTTGCAATTTAACGAGAGCAGCCAACCCGCCGTGGAGCTACGCTACGCGTTACTCAGTGAGTTCTGGGGGCAGGGATACGCCACGGAAATCTCGATCGCGCTGCTCGATTGGGCGACCCTTAACCTGCCGGAGCGCCTGTTCATCGCCTGCTGCAACCCGACTTATCCCGACGCGGTGAAATTGCTCAAGAAACTCGGCTTCACCTCGCATCACAACGTGACATACAAGAACCAACAGGTTTTGCATCATACGCAAACGGTGAAGGAATGGTGTGCGCACCGAAATTCGCTGGATTGCCGCGTCGCTGGCGCTCCTCGCAATGATGTCATTGCGAGCGCAGCGAAGCAATCCATGCGGACACTCCGCTTGCGTGGTCTCAACGTCATCGCCGATGTGCGTAAGGACGAGGGCGAACCCTACACTGACGCGCAGCTACAGAAATACGGCCTCGCCAATTTGCGCATCACGCAGTGGTTGAAGGAGAGGGGTCAGCTGATCAAGCAGGATGACTACGCCCACAATTACCCGCATTGCTGGCGTACCGACACGCCGCTGATCTACCGCGCCATGCCGAGCTGGTACGTGAAGGTGACCGAGTTCAAGCACCGCGCCGTGGAGCTGAACCGCAAGATCAACTGGGTGCCGGGCCATGTGCGTGACGGCGCGATGGGCCACATGCTGGAAACCGCGCCCGATTGGTCGATCTCGCGCAACCGTTTTTGGGGCTGCCCGATTCCCATCTGGAAAAGCGACAATCCGAACAACAAACAGCTGTATGTGTTCGGCTCCATTGCCGAGCTGCAGGACTTCTTTAAATGCGACGTGAAGGATTTGCACCGCCCCTATATCGACGAGCTCACCGCGCCGGATCCGACGGATAGTAACTATACGCTGCGTCGCGTCGAAGACGTGCTCGATTGCTGGTTTGAGTCCGGCTCCATGCCCTACGCGCAGCTGCATTACCCGTTCGAGAACCGCGAGAAGTTCGAGGCGAATTTCCCCGCTGATTTCATCACCGAATACATCGCGCAGACGCGCGGCTGGTTCAACACGCTCATCATGCTGAGCACGGCCATTTTCGACCGCGAGCCGTTTGAGAACGTGATCTGCCACGGCGTCGTCATCGACGAGGAAACGGGGCTGAAATATTCCAAACGCCTCAAGAATTACAAAGACCCGATGGAGGTGATCGAGCAGTTTGGCGCTGACGCGCTACGCTGGCTGATGGTGGCCTCACCCGTGATGCGTGGGCAGGATTTGGGCGTCGATCCCGACGGCAAATTCATCCGCGACGTGGTGCGCCTCTACATCAAACCGATCTGGAACGCCTATCACTTCTTCTGTTTGTACGCGAATGCCGACAAGGTAAAGGCCGAGTTCGCTACCCTCAGCGATAACGCAATGGATCGCTATATTCTGGCGAAATGCCGTGAGATGCTGAAGACAGTACGTGACGCCTTGGATGCGTATGACACGCCCACCGCGTGCAGCGCCATCGCACAATTCTCGGAGGTGCTGAATAACTGGTACATCCGCCGTAACCGCGCCCGCTTCTGGAAGGGCGAGGTGGATGCCGACAAGATGTCCGCCTACCACACGCTCTACACCGTGCTGCATTGCGTCGCCCGCGCGGCGGCCCCGCTGCTGCCATTCACGATGGAAGCGATGTTCGCGGGGCTGGTGGGACAACCTCTCCCTTTGGGAGAGGTCGAAACGCCACGCGTTTCGGGTGAGGGCTTCCCTCATACTGACAGTAGCCCTCACCCAACCCTCTCCCAGAGGCAGAGGGCTTTACGCAGCGTTCATCTGCAGAATTTCCCGCAGGAACTGGAGGCCGCTGACCTGCGTGCTGATGGCGTGTTGCACGACATGGACCGCGTGCGCGATATCTGCAATGCCGCGCATGGCATCCGCAACGCAGAGAATATCCGCACGCGCCAGCCGCTCGCCACGCTGACGGTGTATCAGCCGCGCTTGAAGGCCAACCATGATTATTATCGCAGCCTGATTGCCGACGAGGTGAATGTGAAAGAAGTCGTGTTTTCAGAGGAACTGGAAGCAGTCGCCAGCTTCAAGCTGAAGATTCATTTCCCCGTCGCCGGCAAGCGCTTAGGTGCGAAAATGAAGGACGTGGGCGCGGCGGCGAAATCCGGTCAGTGGAGCCGTGATGCATCCGGCGTGATTGTGGTCGGCGGCGAGGCGTTGGAGGCGGGCGAGTACGACTTGCATCTGGAAGCCAAAGACGCCAAGGGTTCACAACCTCTTTCAGCGCAGGACGGGCTGGTGCGCCTCGACCTCACTCTCACCCCCAAGCTTGAAGCCGAGGGCATCGCGCGTGATGTGGTGCGGATGATTCAGGAAGCCCGCAAGAATGCGCAGTTTGACATCACCGACCGCATCACGCTCACCATTCAGGCAGGGGCGGGGGTGGCGACAGCGATTGCCTCGCATCAAGCCTATATATCAGAGCAGACGCTTGCCAATGCGGTCGTATTGGGCGTTAGCCAGCAGGCGGATTTCACGTCTGAGCATGAACTGGATGGTGAGCGTGTCGTATTGTCACTCTCCCGTGCTGTCTCTCATGCGGCGTAGTGTGGTGGCCACGCGCCTCATGATTGTGCAACAACGCGGCAGATGCAGGGCGGCAATCATTGCACGGAGTTTTGACATCGCGCAGAGTGCCCTCCTATGAGCGAATCAGACGACCAATTTCTGGCGAACGACACCACGTTCCAGTCATCCAGCCGCACGCGTGTGGGGGTGATTGGCGCGGGCTCATGGGGCACGGCGCTGGCCGTGATCGCCAATCGCGCTGGCAGCGATGTGACGCTGTGGTCACGCAATGAACAGGTGGTGGAGGTGATCCGCGACAAGCGCATCAATGAGATTTATCTGCCGGATATATTCATTGATCCGGCCATTCGAATCACCACGCACCTGCCGCAAGTGTGTGATAATGATCTGATCATTGTCTCCGTCCCCTCGCAATCGTTACGCACATTGTGTATCAATCTGTCGGATCTTACGGTTCCTGAACTGCCCATCATGATTACGACCAAAGGCATTGAGCGCGGCAGTCTGCTGTTGATGCACGAGGTGGTGAACTCGATTCTGCCGGCCAATCCACTGGCGGTTCTCTCCGGCCCGAATTTTGCGCGTGAGGCAGCGCTCGCCTTGCCCACCGCCACCGCCATTGCCTGTCATGATAAGGCGCTGGGCGAGCATTTACGCTTTGCCATCGGCGGCAAATGGTTTCGCCCTTATTTATCCAATGACCTGATTGGCACCGAGATTGGCGGTGCCGTGAAAAACGTGATTGCACTGGCATGTGGCATTGCGGCAGGCCGTAAATATGGCGAAAATGCGCGTGCCGCTCTCATCACGCGCGGCTTGGCGGAGATGACGCGGCTGGCCATTGTCAAGGGTGGGCGCGCGGAAACACTCATGGGTCTGGCCGGTATCGGCGATCTGGTGCTCACCTGTTCCAGCATGCAGTCACGCAATTTGTCGCTGGGTTATGCGCTGGGGCAGGGGCGTGAGCTGCATGAAGTATTGCCAGGAAAAGCCCACGGATTGACCGAAGGCGTGGTGACCGCCGATTCGCTCTATGAGCTCTCAATGAAGCTGGGCGTCGCCATGCCCTTATGCTCCACCGTGCATCACATACTGAAAGGTCGCCTCAGTATTGATGAGGGAATCGACGGCTTGCTCTCGCGGCCATTTACCGAAGAATCACCAACCTGCGCAATCTAAGTGATTGTTATTCATTAAAAGACATGTCGCAATTGTCACAAAAATGTCATCCATTATGCGGGCAAATGCGCTATACTCTAAGCTAGAGAACTAGCATCAGGCATGTGCCATGGCCGACTCATACTTTAACGATCCAAGTTTCCGCAAACCGCGTGTCGCTGAGCGTATTGGCGGAGCGTTGGCGCGCATCGGGCGTTTCACCGACGGTGTTGTTAGCATTGTTGCGATCCCGCTGAATGGGACACTCTCGCTGTTTTCTTCAGTCGGAAACTGGTTTGCTTCTATTGTCGGCATGGGTGGAAACTCCTCAGGCCTGCTCACCAGCTTTGAGATTGGCGCTGGCGGGTTGGCTGGCATCACGGCGGCAGGATCGGGCATTAAGGCGCTGGATGCGGTGGCGCATGGGGAAGGCAAACGGGCACTCAGTTACACCATTCGCGGGGCTACGGAAGCCGGTGTCGTCATGATTAATGGCTTAACCATGGGACTCGGGGAAATCGCATCGCTGGTGACCACGGGTAAATTTCTCAGCACCAATGCCGGTGATCTGGCTCAGAGCACAACGGATCATTTACTGGGGCTGGACCGTCCGGCGCGCGCGGCCGCACTGCCTTTGACCGCTTCGCCCGCCTCTATCAGTATGGCCATGCCAGCGCCGATGATGAACTATGCCATGCCGATGCAGCAGCAGATTTTTACGCCAACGGCGATGGCCCCCACCATGATGGCTCAGCCTGTCATGATGCCACAGCCTACCATGATGCCGCCTGTTGCGGCACCTGTGATGGCGGCGCCGGTGATGTCTCCGCCAACTTCCCCAGCTCCGGCAGGGCAATGGACAGCATTGGCCGCAACGCAAGGACATAGCCCACTGGCCCAGCAAACACGTACACTGGCGGTGGAGCCGCGCAATGCGCAGGGCTTTACGCAGGCCGTGGTGCAGCAGCAGGCAGCGGCTGCCACTCAAACGCCCACCTTAAGCCAGACATAAGCGCATGCAACATTCATCACAATATTGTAAAGATTATGTCATCATCCTGTCACGAATCTGTGGCACTGCAGGGTGCAACAAAGAGGTATGACATGAGTCCCCAGAATATGGCTGATTTAGAACTGAAATATCACGACATCACCGAGCTGTTTGAGCTGGCGGATGCACTCGTTGATACAGCGGAGAGTGAGTTCATCACGAATCCTGATGAGCAGCTGGCGCTCGTGGAGCCGCTGGTGGAAGCGGTGGGTGATGCAGCCGATGTGCTGACGGAGGAGTTTCTGACGGTTGCTTCGCAGACCAAGGCAAATAATGCGGTGCGTCGCAGTAAAATCGAAGGCGCGTTGCGTAAGATTTATGTCGCCATTGACGCGTACAAACAACAAACGGCGAAATCAAAGCAGGCGCTGATGAATATCGCTGATCCCATCGTGGAGAAAATCAAGCGGCAGGTGGAAGTCATTGTCGCGATTTTTGTCGATTATGTTGATCTCACGCTCGACCGGATTATGCAAAAAACGCACATCGATGAACTGAAAAAGCGGCAGGAAAAAATCGCCATCATGCTGCATGCGCTCAGTCAGGAGCGTGGACTGGATCCGGCGTGAATAACACGATTGGGATTGACTCTCTCGTTTCTGAGTTAGGGCTTCCAATCCATCTGACAGAAAAACTTGCAAAGCACGGTCTTATTTCAGTGGCAGCACTGGTGGATTATGACCGCTCAGCACTGCAAAAAACTATTTTTAAATCAAGGGCACCCCTTGAACCACTGATTGGCGTGCTGGAAGCGCATCTCTATGAGCATGGGTTGGTTCTGGGCCAGCCATTGGCTAAGCAGTTACAGTCTCGCAAGGAAATACCTGAGAATACAGCGTTTTTGCAGCGCGTCATTTCTTCTGTTTTTACTAAAGGAATAAGCGCTGCCCTCAAGAGAAAAGGTGTTTTAGAAGTTGCGGATCTCAAAAGTAAAACCTACACAGAACTATTAGTGATCAAGGGGCTGGGGCCAGTCAATGTAGCGCACATCGCACAAACACTAGCCCTTAATGGCATTCGGTTGCGTTCTATTTATCTGGCACCTCTACACCCTGAGGCTCAGGTGCAAACGCCGGCCGCAAAACCAGTGAGAAAAAATCCTAACGTTATAGAGAAGCTACCCATTGAAGAGCCAATGCTCATTGGTGATACATTGCAGTCCACGGGTGCATTATTCATTGCGTCGGATGCTGCACAGGCGATGGCGTTTAAGAAATTTGTTTTGGAAAAACTCCAGTCTACAGGCTTGCCCGAGGATTTTTCCAAAGGTGAGGATGATCTACGATTTGCGGTGAAACTGGTGGGTGATTATGAAGGCAAACCGGCCGTGTATGTGCAGCAGAACCTGCTTAATCAGCTATGGGATGATCAGTATTCGTTAGTGGCCGCCTTTAAAATCAATCAGGATCATATAGCCGCCTCCCCAAAAGTCACCAAACGATAGATTTCTAAGTGATAAAAAAAGCCGCCAGAGTTGAGTCTGACGGCTTTTTTTGTTTCAATATCGGCTTTCGCTACAACAGCAGCGTATCACACCGAGTAGTACATTTTGAACTCAACAGGATGCGGCGTGTGTTCGTAGCGATGTACTTCTTCCATTTTCAGATCAATGTAGGCATCAATTTGGTCATCGGAGAAAACGTCGCCTTTTTTCAAGAAGGCGCGTCCTGCATCGAGTGATTCGAGCGACGCTCGCAATGACCCGTTGACGGTTGGCACATCTTTCAATTCTTCGGGCGGCAAGTCATAGAGGTTTTTATCCATGGCGTCGCCCGGGTGAATTTTATTCTCAATGCCGTCCAGACCGGCCATCAGCAGCGCAGCAAAGGCGTAATACGGATTGGCGGAGGGGTCAGGGAAGCGCGTCTCGATGCGCTTGGCTTTGGGGCTGGAGACGTAAGGGATACGGATTGAGGCCGAACGGTTGCGTGACGAGTAGGCCAATAGTACCGGCGCTTCAAAGCCCGGAATCAAGCGCTTGTAGCTGTTGGTGCTTGGGTTGGTGAAGGCGTTGAGCACTTTGGCATGTTTAATGATGCCGCCAATGTAATACAGGCAGGTGTCGGAGAGATCAGCGTAACCATTGCCAGCGAAAAGCGGCTTGCCATCGCGCCATATGGACTGATGCACATGCATGCCGGAGCCATTGTCACCGGAGACGGGTTTCGGCATGAAGGTCGCCGTTTTACCATAAGAATGGGCAACGTTATGCACCACATATTTATATTTCTGAACGTTATCGGCGGTTTGCGTGAGGGTCGAGAATTCAAAACCCATTTCATGCTGCGCCGGTGCCACCTCGTGATGGTGCAGCTGAGGAATCAGGCCCACCGACTTCAGCATGGTGATCATTTCGCCGCGAATGTCATTGCCTGAATCCACCGGCTGCACGGGGAAATAGCCACCTTTGACGGGAGGGCGATGCCCCATATTGCCCACTTCATACATAGTGCCGGTATTGTGCGGTGATTCCAGTGAGTCCAATTGATAGAAGGCGGACATCATGCCGGTATCAAAGCGCACATCATCAAAGATGAAAAACTCCAGCTCAGGGCCAAAAAATGCTTTATCACCAATGCCGCTGAAGCCAAGATACGCCTCGGCGCGTTTGGCGGTGGAGCGCGGGTCACGACCGTAAGGCTGACCGGAGGATGGCTCGATGATGTCGCAGAACATGATGAGGGTGGGCTGCGACGTAAAGGGATCAAGGAAAGCGCTGGTGGTGTCGGGCATCAAAATCATGTCGGATTCGTTGATCGACTTCCAGCCCGCAATCGAGGAGCCATCAAACATGATGCCGTCTTCAAAATGCTCTTCGGTGAGATATTCAGCGAAATAGGTGGTGTGTTGCCACTTGCCGCGGGGATCGGTGAAACGGAAATCAACGAATTGCACGCCGTGCTCTTTGATCGTTGCAAATATCGATGCGACCGTCATGGGGACCTTCCAGCTGAAAGAATAATAATGCCATGCTTATAGCAAAGCCGCGGCGACATGCAATATGGAAATGGCAGCAATGTTGTGTGGTCAGGGCAGTCGCACCTCAGCCGCGCAAGCGCTACACGGCCAGATCGCCACGTTCGCCCGTACGGATGCGGATGACGTCCTCCACGGGGGTAATAAAAATTTTGCCATCGCCGATGCGCCCTGTTTGCGCCGCCTGGCAAATCGCCTCAACCACGCGCTCCACCATGGCATCCTCAACGACCAGTTCAATTTTGATTTTAGGCAGAAAATCTACCGTGTACTCAGCGCCACGAAATAGCTCGGTATGGCCTTTCTGGCGACCAAATCCGCGTACTTCCGTCACTGTTATGCCGGGCAAGCCCACCTCCTGCAGCGCTTCTTTCACCTCATCCAGTTTGAACGGTTTGATAATCGCTTCAATTTTTTTCATGATAACTGCCTGTATGTTATGGTATGATTCTCAGATAGATGACGTAATGATATCAGGAAAACCCATAAAATTCTCTGCTTCGGTGTCATCGTTAGGCATTCGCTGTATTAGTTTTCTTGACCAATGCGTCACTGCACAGTATTTCTGCCACTCTTACTTCGTGTGGCGGGTGTAGCTCAGTTGGTTAGAGCGCCAGATTGTGATTCTGGATGTCGCCGGTTCAATTCCGGTCACTCGCCCCATTTCTCCTTCTTTACTTAAAATTACTTTGCCGCTTTTTTCTTTAGATGCGGAATCAAATCACGCGCCATAATCTCCGGCGTGATGGGTCCAGCAATTTGAGCGATGATTGTGCCTGCGGCATCCAGAAGCAGCGTTTCCGGCACGCCGCGCACACGGTATTTCTGCGCGGTCTGGCCATCATCCCTTCCAATGAAATCAAACGGCGCTTTCGTTCGTTGCAACCATGTGCTCAATGCGTCCGGCTGGTCATTCCAGGCAATGCCAATGATAGTGATGTGGTAGCCATCGTGCAGCGTGGCCAACATGGGTAGCTCGGCTTCACAGGGGGTGCACCAGCTGGCAAAAAAATTGATCAACACGGGGTGCCCCAGATTCGCGGCCAGCAGCACAGGGTTGGGCATGGGCTGCTCAGCCCGCAGCGGCTCAGCCAGAATGGCGGGTGCTTTTTGGCCTATGAGTGACGAGGGATTCTGCGCAGAATCTGTGGTTGGGGTGAGAAAAAAAAGCAGTAGCGATGTCAGAACTAGAAAAACAAAGCCTGGTGCGAAATAATACCACACGACGTTTAACGCAGTGCCTGTCGTGCCGCTTCCATGGCAACATTTAATTCCATGAGTGCGTGCTCGTCATGCGCGATTTCTTTCGCGCGCCGGCGATACACGGCATTAGCATCCTCGATCGTTGCGGTAGGGCCAAGCCCTAGAGCGTGCATCCAATCATCTAGCGGCTGAGCATGCATAGCTGAGTGACTCTTTCGACGCTCACGATGATAGACAGAGAAACTCTGAAACAGATGTTTGGTTGTGGACACCCCCCATGTTTCTAAATTGCGTATTGCCCGCAATGCCAGAGAAAGCGCATAGATGTTATGCTCAAGTAAGGCCCATTTATCGCAGGCAAACATTGATTTTAATGTGCCCTCCATAATCTCGACACTTACGCCACAATCACTCGTGCGTGCCTTGCGCATCCGATCATTCGGCAGATGTTCATAGCCGCTAAAGATCGTCACGATGCCATGCGGTACCAGCAGACGGATTTCTTCTTCGAGATAGTCGAGAGCTTCACGCACCGTTATATTTCGACTGAACTGACTGTCAAAGGAACGCTGACCAGCATGCGTTTTAAGCCAGCTTGCCGGTAGGCGTAAAGGATGTTCGTAACGGATTTCAGTCATTGCGCTTTGGTTATTGTATTTCAGGGTGACGATCACGCCAGATGAAGAGCAGGCAGGCCACAAAAATCATGGCCATGATCAGAAAAAAGAACTCGACAACGATGTCAGCGCTTTGCAGGGAGGTCATGGGTTGCAAGAATAAATCCATCACGACTCTTTAATGGACTCTTTAATGAAAGGCAACAGCAGGCTCATGCTTTTACTTGATTGTCAGTACCAAGAAGGGGTAGGAGGGCACGGGGGAACAATGAACCATCTCGATAGACTGGAAGCCGAAAGCATCTTCATTTTTCGTGAAGCGTTTAGTCGTGTGCGCTCCCTTGGCATGTTGTGGTCATTTGGCAAAGACTCCAATCTCATGATATGGTTGGCTCGCAAAGCGTTTTACGGACGCGTGCCTTTTCCGCTGCTGCATTGTGACACGGCACTTGAGATGCCAGAGGTCTATGACTTCCGTGACCGTTATGTAAAAGAATGGGACATTGATTTTATCTCACACCCTTGCCCACCGCTGGAGAAAACCGATGCCAGCTTGCCACCGGCCGCACGCGTCGCAGCACGAAAAACGCTAGGCCTGAATGAGGCACTGGCAACCTATGGACTTCGAGGCATTATCACCGGTATCCGCCGCGATGAAGAGGGCACCCGCGCCAAGGAACGGGTATTTAGTCCGCGTTTGCGTGATGGGACCTGGGAGGTGAAGGACCAGCCGCCGGAATTCTGGGGACAGTTCACAACAGATATTCCACCTGATGGCAGCATAAGGATTCATCCATTACTGCATTGGACAGAGCTGGATGTGTGGCGCTATATCCAGCGTGAAAACATCCCCGTTGTGCCTCTGTATTTTGCCCGTCCATACGGCGAGTTCGAGGGCCGTGATTTTGGCGGCGCCATGATGCGCTTCCGCTCACTCGGTGAGCGTGGCATCACCTGGCCACTGGCCAGCACCGCGACCACTGTCGCCACAATCATCAGCGAGTTGGAGACAACCAACGTCTCTGAGCGTGCCGGACGCCCGATGGGAGCCGAAGAGGATGAATCCAGTTTTGAGCGCTTGCGAGCAGCCGGTTACATGTAGTTAGGCAGCCGCGTTGTGCGGGGTTTCCATATCGGCTTTTTTCTGGTTATCCATATCCTGTTTCAGGGTCGCATAATCAGGAGAAGAAAGCAGGGTTACCGCGCGCTCATATTTGATGCTTTCATAGAGGTGATGTAAGCGCTCAAGATGTTTCAAAAGTTTGGGCTCCTCGCGCATGAAGCTGGCGGGTGAATCATAGATGATCATAGCAACCAGCTGTTCATTGGCTAAGCTTAGCAGGCGATAGCCAAGGATTTCCGGAGTGTCTGCGCATAGTTTTGGCAACGCATCGCGCAGAGACGCAATGAGTTGAGTATAAGCGGCGGCGTGCGGTGTAAAGGTTGCCATAATGGTTTGCATTGGAATCTCCTGTAAATGTATTTGTATAAAACGCTGATCTGTATAAATTTACTATTTCTTCGGTGACTTTCCCTAAATGTTCGCTAGATTCGCGCCATGAGCACCCCATTAGACAAACGCCTTGAAGCCATGGAGAAGAAACTCTCCCGCATACTGCGCCTTGCCGAAAACAACGCACAGGCCATCAACACGTTGTATCGCCGCACCATCGCTCTGGCGCAGATGGTTGAGGCGCTGCATAATCAGCAGGAGCCGCGTGTCACACGTGCCCTGCGTAGTGAAATTGATGCATCGTTGCGTCCTGAGGAGTTTATTGATCTGGCGCGTCGCGATCCGGCGGAGTTTATGGAGCGTTACGGCGAAGCGCTGTTGCAGCAAGTGCTACGTTTGGGGATCGACGGGGTGGGGACCATGGGCGAATTGGCGCCTCAAAAAGCGATGACCAAGAAGAAACTGCAATGATGATGCCGGCGCCTGAGGTTTCTGTCTCTTCAACGGCGGAGGTGCCGCATCCGGTGCCTCTGCATATCGTCATTGTTGGGCATGTGGATCATGGCAAATCGACGCTGATTGGCAGGCTTTTCCATGACACAGGTTCGCTACCGGAAGGCCGTCTCGAGCAGATCACACAGATGTGCGCCAGGCGCGGCATGCCGTTTGAGTGGTCGTTTCTGATGGATGCCCTGCAGTCGGAGCGCGATCAGAATGTGACCATTGACACTACGCGCATCTGGTTGCGAACGCCTCAACGTGATTACGTGATTATTGATGCGCCCGGGCATCAGGAGTTTCTAAAAAACATGATCACCGGTGCAGCCGGTGCGGACGCAGCGTTGTTATTGATTGATGCGGAAGAAGGCATGAAGGAGCAATCGCGCCGACACGCCTATTTACTGCATTTGCTGGGTGTTCGTCAGGTGGCGGTGCTCATCAATAAAATGGATAAGGTGGGCTATGAATCAGCACGCTACGATCAATTGCACACGGAAATCACTGATTACCTGCTCGCCTTAGGTATCACGCCTGCGGCCATTATCCCGATCAGCGCGCGCGAGGGGAGCATGATCGCGAAGCGGCATGACACGATGAAATGGTATGGGGGTGTCACGGTGATGGAGGCGCTCGCAGCATTCGCGGCAAAGCCAGAGCAAACACGCCTGCCTTTGCGGTTACCTGTGCAGGATGTGTACAAGCAGGAGGATCAGCGGATTATTGTTGGACGTATCCTCAGTGGCACGTTGCGGGTGGGCGACACGTTGCTTCTCTCGCCGAGTAATATGACGGCAAAAATAAAGACCATTGAAACCTACCCCGCCAGTCAGCAAACCATGGCGGAAGCGGGCCAGTCGGTGGGGATCACGCTGGAGGAGCAGCTTTTTATTGAGCGCGGCTTCATGTTGTCGCACCGCGATCAGGCGCCTTGGCTGGTCAATCACCTCTCAGCGCGTATTTTCTGGCTGGGAGCTGCGCCGTTAGTCATGGGCAAACGCTATGTGCTGCGTCTGGTCACGGCTGAGTATTCGGCGGAGTTGTCCGCGGTCCATAATGTGCTTGATACACAAATGCTCACTACCAGCGAAGCGCTTCAGATTTCACGTCATCAAATTGGTGATATTGATCTGAAAATTCGCGGTCTGGCGGCCATGGATGATTTTTCGCAGCTCGCTGAGACAGGCCGGTTTGTATTGCTCGAAGCAGGCGAGATTGTCGGCGGCGGTATTCTCTCAACAAAAGGCGTCAGTGATTTGCGTGTGTCACACAAAGCAGTGAAGTCGGAGAATATCTATACAGTGGAGCAGAAAATCAGCCCACAGCAACGGGCAGCGCGCAACGGACATAGCGGGGGAGTGTTATGGTTTACCGGACTCTCAGGGGCAGGAAAATCAACGCTGGCGCTGGAATTGCAAAAGTGATTATTCGAGAGGGGCTATCAGGTTTACGTGCTGGATGGTGATACTATCCGCCAAGGGCTGAACTCCGATTTAGGCTTTTCGCACGCAGAGCGTTCAGAAAATATCCGGCGTGTCGGGGAAGTGGCCGCCTTATTTGCAAATGCGGGCATGATTGTCATCTCGGCATTTATTTCACCGTACCGTGATGATCGGCGTCGCGCGCATGCGGCGGCACCTGAGCAGTTTCATACGGTGTACATCAAAGCGGATGTCGCCACGTGCGAGCAGCGCGATACCAAGGGTTTGTATAAGAAAGCGCGCGCCGGTAAATTGCCGGACTTTACAGGAATTTCAGCGCCTTACGAGGAGCCGGAAAATCCTGAGCTGGTGATTGATACCATGCAGTATTCGATTGATGATTGTCTGGAGCAACTACTGGGTTACGTTGAAACTCAGTTTGATCTGACGAAGAAAAAATCATGAAACACTGGCTTTTTTTGAGCGTGTTGATGCTCTGTCACTCGGCCCATGCCACCAGTGTGTGGTTGAATGACTGGACCTCGCCAGAACTTCAGGAAGCGATTGCGCAGGGAACACGCACTATCCTCATTCCCACCGCTGGAACAGAGCAAAATGGGCCATATCTGCCATTGGGAAAGCATCATTTTGTGGTGCATGAAGCGGCGCAAGCCATTGCGAAGTCACTCGATAAAACCTTGGTGGCCCCCATTCTCGATTATGTTCCTGAGGGGACGATATCGCCGCCGCAAGGGCATATGCGTTTTGCGGGTACCCTCTCGCTGCAAGAGGCAACCTATGAGGCAGTGCTGGAAGACACGGCTCGCAGCTTTAAACAGC
>JAIEPI010000165.1 GCA_019749855.1 Rickettsiales bacterium
GGCCGACCTCCCCCCTCGAGGGGGAGGTTAATGCTGCGAGCACTGTCTCGTAATACTCTGCGGCCGCCTTGTCGGAGACAATGACCGACGCATCATAGGGAGTCAGCCCGAAATCACGCATATAGCGCGCTTTTTTCTCGTCCGGTAGTTCAGGCAGGCTGGCCTTAATGTTGGCAACAAACGCATCACTCAGCACCAGTGGCAACAGATCGGGGTCAGGGAAATAGCGGTAATCATGCGCGTCTTCTTTGGTACGCATGGTGCGCGTTTCATGCGCCACGGAGTCATAAAGCCGCGTCTCCTGATCAATTTTTCCGCCCGATTCCAGAATCTGCACTTGGCGTTCCGCCTCAAACTGAATAGCACGCATCAGGAAGCGAACGGAATTGACGTTCTTGATTTCACAGCGTGTGCCAAGTGTGGTGCTGCCCACCGGACGCACGGAGACGTTGGCATCGCAGCGCATCTCGCCTTTGTCCATGTCACCGCCACAGGTGCCGAGATAGCGCAGAATGGCGCGCAGTTTTTTCAGATACGCCCCAGCCTCCTCCGGTGTGCGCAAATCCGGCTCCGAGACAATCTCCATCAGCGCGATCCCTGCGCGATTGAGATCAATGAAGCTCATGGTCGGTGAATGCTCATGCAGTGATTTTCCGGCATCCTGCTCCAGATGCAGGCGGGTAATGCCCACATCCTTGATGCTGCCATCCTCCAGTTCCACATGCAGCACACCCTTGCCCACCACCGGATCAAGGAATTGCGAAATCTGGTAGCCGGAGGGTAAATCGGGATAAAAATAGTTTTTGCGGTCAAACACCGAATGTTGGTTGATCTGCGCCTGCAGCCCAAGTCCTGTGCGTACCGCCTGCTCGACGCATTTTGCGTTGATCACCGGCAGCATTCCAGGAAATCCGGCGTCTACAAATGAGACATTCTGATTCGGCTCGGCGCCAAAATCATTGGGCGCACCGGAAAACAACTTGGATTCAGAGGCAATCTGCGCATGCACCTCCAGGCCGATCACCATTTCCCAATCGCCCGTATTGCCTTTAATGATGCCGTTCATGCTTAGCTCCTTAGTGAGCTTAAAGCTTTAGCGACCAAGGCAGGTAAATCAAGAGATTTGGTAGAAAAATGTGAGAAAAACTAAGCGCCGCCGCCACCGCAAGTCATGACGCTGCCGCACCATTGATTGATGGTCTGGTTCCACCCGGTATCATTGCCAGAACAGGCACTTAACGCAAGCAACACAGACAGCATTAACAATCGACGCATGGTCATTTTCTCCATAAAAACGGGCGTTGCCCTTTCACGCCTTGCACTATGCTGGAGAAATATGACAGTTTGATGACAATGATGCAAAGAATGCATGTCTGCGTGCATTTTTTTACATAGGGCGGTGGGATTTTTGGCCCAATGTGGCACAAAACCAACGCCATGCCGCTAACGACCAGCGCCCTGCCCCCCTGAGCAATCCTCGCAACGACAATGCTCAGCGTTTTGACAATAAGATCGCAGGCTATGACCGATCTGCTCGTTGCTACAACTTTGCAGCCACAGGCTCATCAGCGTGATGAGTACAAGCTTCATGCCGCCAGACGGTTGCTTGCCAGTGCCTCGAAGTTTAACGCGGCCTCAAGCGCAAAGCTCGCCTTGAACAGAGTTTCTTCCTGAAAATTATTCGCCAGTAGCTGTAGGCCAAGCGGCAAACCGTCCTTCGTCAGCCCTGCAGGCAGTGACAATCCGGGCAATCCGGCCAGAGAAGCCGGCACAGTAAACACATCATTGAGATACATAGTCACCGGATCCATATCGCTCTCACCAATGCCGAAAGCGGCGGAGGGCGCAGTGGGCGTCAAGATCACATCACATTGTGCGAATGCATTTTGAAAATCTTCAATGATGCGGCCACGCACGCGCTGCGCTTTTTTATAATAGGCATCATAATAGCCGGAGGATAGCACGTAGGTGCCGATCATGATGCGGCGCTTCACCTCGGCGCCAAAACCGGCGGCGCGGGTTTTTTCATAGAGCTGGTCGATGGAGTCACCTGGCTCGGCGACTCTGAGACCAAAACGCACCCCGTCATAACGGGCGAGATTGGACGAGCACTCCGCCGGCGCGACGATATAATACGTAGCCAGTGCGTATTTGGTGTGCGGCAGCGAGATGTCCACGATCTGCGCGCCCTGCGCTTTGAGCAAGGCAATACCGTGATCCCACAGCGCCGCCACTTCGGCATTCAAGCCATCAGGGCGATATTCCCGAGGGATGCCAATTCGCAGGCCCTTCACGTCCGCTGGCACATCGCTGACACGTGGAACGCTAAGGCTGGAGGAGGTGGAGTCCTTCGCATCATGTCCGGCCATGTGCTCGAATAGCAATGCAGAATCTTTCACCGTTTTCGTGATCGGCCCTGCCTGATCAAGTGAGGAGGCAAAGGCGATCACGCCATAGCGGGAACACCGGCCATAGCTGGGCTTAAAGCCTACAATTCCGCAGAAGGATGCTGGCTGACGGATGGAGCCGCCGGTATCAGTCCCGAGCGACGCGGCACATAGATTCGCCGCTACGGCCGCCGCGGAGCCACCTGAGGAGCCACCAGGCACGAGGAAGTTCTTGTCATTGCGAGCAGAGCGAAGCAATCCAGACTGGATAGCCGCGTCGGCTTCGCCGCCTCGCAATGACGGCGACCACGGATTCATCACACTGCCATAGTAACTGGTGATGTTGGCAGAACCCATCGCGAATTCGTCCAGATTGGTTTTGCCCAGCATCACCACACCAGCGTCAAACAGGTTCTTGGTAACGGTAGATTCATACGGTGGCACAAACCCCTCAAGGATGTGTGAAGCGGCGGTGGTGAGCACCCCCTGCGTACAAAACAGGTCCTTCACCGCAATAGGCACACCCTCCAGTGGCCGCGCCTCGCCGGAAGCCAAACGCGCATCCGCCTGCTTCGCCTGTGCCCGCGCCACCTCATGCGTCACCGTGATATAGGCGTTCATCTCGGGATTCACCGCGTCAATTGCGGCCAGGTACGCATTGGTGACTTCAGCGGAGGAAAACTGCTTTTTCTTAAGTCCGTCTATGGTTTTGGACAGGGTCAGGCGGGTCAGATCAGTCATCATTATGCTCTGCTCAGGGGGGCTTTTTTGGGGGCACGCTTCAGTGCCATGTCGATCACATCGGAGACATCACGGTAACTACGGAAGCCAAGCTCATCCATTTCATTTTCATCAGGAGTGGACAAGCCCTTTTCGCGCATGGCCTCCGCGAGAAACTTGGAAAGACTGTCCAATTTTTTTGCATTCGCATCATCATCGGTATGATGAAATCCAATGAATACCGGCAAAGCATCATTTGCGCTGCCAATCCGCAGCGTTATCTGCGATTCTGCCGGATGAATCCCGAAACGCGTCACCAGCTCGTTCAGGCGGGAAACGACATGCGCCTCCGCCAGATTGAGCACATAGCGCTGTGGATTATCGTGCGCATCCGTCACAGGCTTACGACTCCCCAATCACTTTTGGCACGACAAAGCACTCATATTCACTGATCGGTGCATTCTGAACAATCGCCGCCGCCTGCCCACCATCCGTCACCTTATCCTCACGCCATGGCAGCGCCTGTCCGACAACACTGGCCACAATGGCTGTGTGTTGCGTATCGACTTCATCGAGCTGAGCAACGAAGGAAATAATGCCGCCTAACTGACTGACAAGCGCCTGTTTTTCAGGCTCTGACACCTGAATACGCGCCAGTTTGGCAATTTTGGTAATGTCTTTTTCCGTTATGGTCATTCGCGATCCCTTGAAGGGTGGTTTTATCATGGACTCGACAAAAAACAAGGTATCGTCATCGAAATGACGCAATGATTGTTTAATCCTATGCTAAAATATACCAAAGACAGGTCAGATATGGCATCCCGCACATTGGTCATCGCCACCGGTGGCACCATCGACTCCGCCTACGATCCGGCGCTGGGCACGCCCGAATATGTGCCCACCCCGCAAACTTCGGCGATTCCCAAAGCGCTGTCTCAACTGGGCTGGAGGCAAGGCATTGATTACGATTTCAAACGCTTTTATCACAAAGACAGTAACCACCTGCACCAGAGCCACATGCAGGCGATCGCGCATTATTTAAGCGAGCATCGTGACTATGATAAGGTGATCATCACGCATGGTACGGACACCATGCCACGCAATGGGCGCACCCTTCACGAACTGATGCAACATGCGGATGCAGGCACGACACGCACCATTATCATGTGTGGCTCCATGCAGCCATTACGCAAGCTGGCGGCGGATGAAAAGGCCGCATGTGAGGATGTTTTTCTCGATGAAAATCACACAGATGCACTCAGAAACTTAACGTTGGCCATGCGTAAGGTAGGCACCGAAAAATCCGGCGTGTATCTCACCGACGGCGACCAACTGCACAACGTGTTTGATGTGGAGAAACAGCGTGAGGTCGCGCAGGGCAAAGTGACCCACGCCCAATTTGTCGGGCGTGTGCATCCCTTCCCCAACCCTGATATCGACTTTATCTCGCATACGTAAGCGCACACCTTAACTGATGCACGTGTATCGTGACTTTGCCTGCGCAATCCGCTAGTGCTGATCAAAAATCAGGACTGCCATGCTCGCTTTTACCGCCGATGATTTTCGCCGCGCACTCGCACCGCACAAACGCCTTCTCGGGCTGGATGTGGGCGAGCGCACCATCGGACTGGCCATGTGTGACGGCGGCTGGAGTGTGGCTTCCCCGCTGGAGACGCTGAAAAAGGGCAAGCTGCTTGATGATGTGACCATATTGCTGGAGGTGATTGAGCAGCACCATATTGGCGGGCTGGTGATTGGCTATCCTCTGAATATGGATGGCTCGCTCGGGCCACGCGCGCAGTCCGTGAAGCAGTTTGCCCGTAATCTCGATCGCGTGTTGGACATGCCGCTACTGTTGTGGGATGAACGCATGTCCACACAAGCCGTCAACAAAGCGATGCTCGAAGGTGATTTATCACGCGCCAAGCGAAAAGAGCGCGTAGATAAGTTGGCAGCTGCCTATATTTTGCAGGGATTTTTGGACTCAAAACCCACATGATCGTTCATATAATCGGATTGCTGCTCGCTTTTGTGCCTGCCTATCTTTTAGGCTCCATCCCCACCGGCTTTCTGGTGGGCAAGCTGGCGGGCATCGGTGACATTCGTCAGACCGGCTCTGGCAATATCGGTGCCACCAACATGGTGCGCGCCGGCGGCAAAAAACTGGGCGCCGTGGTCTTGCTGCTGGATATTGCTAAAGGCGCCGCCGGATTTTACTGGAGCATTCTTGTAAATGTGGCGTATCATATGCCACTCTTAGACCGCCACGATGTCATGCACGTGCGCATTGATAAGCCATACGTAGAATGGTTGCTGGGGGCATTATGGCTGCTCGCAATTCTCGGTGTTTTTGTCGGGCATATGTTTACGATATGGCTAAAGTTTCGCGGTGGAAAAGGCATTTCCATTGTGATTGGCAGTTTGCTCGCCCTGCCCATGACCACCCTGCTCCCTGTGGCTGGCTATGTACCGGTCGCGGTGTTCCTTGTGGTGTGGCTCAGCATCTATGCGATCACCAAAACATCCTCCCTCGCCGGACTGAGCGCAACGTTGGTCATGCCATGCTTTTTTCTCGCGCTTACCTTGTTTTTCCCTGCCACCGCTTGGACATTTGACCGATGTGTGCCGCTCTACAGCGTCGTGACCTTGCTGGTATTTTATCGTCACCATGACAACATCCGTCGTCTGTTGCGCGGGGAGGAAATGGCATTTAAAAAAAATCAGCCTAGCCCCTAAGCACGGCTGAGGGTTGAATTCAATGAAGCACTATGTGATACAGGTGCTAATAAATAGATCGATTCAATTCACCTCATTTCTGTGCCTTGAGCCAAACGATGACCTCTCATTCTGCTGCGCTTGATACGCTCCGCTTGATTCGCTCGCAGAATGTGGGCCCCATCACCTTCTTTACCTTGGTGCAACGTTACGGATCACCCACGAAAGCCCTTGAGCGATTACCAGAGCTTGCGGCGCGTGGCGGTGCTAAAAAACCCATCACCGTCTGTGATAAGGCGGCAGCAGAGCGCGAGTTATCACGTATTGATGCACTGGGAGCCAAGCTGATACCCTACGACTCACCCGAATACCCCGCCGCATTGTTGCACATCCCCGATCCTCCACCCGTCCTCACGGCACATGGGCATACGCATTTATGGAATTCCAAGCCTTGTATCGGTATGGTGGGGGCGCGCAATGCATCAGCCAATGGCTGCCATTTTGCCAAAAAACTGGCCCGCGAGCTGGGCGAGGCCGGCGTGATTGTGGTATCCGGTCTGGCGCGCGGTATTGACAGTTACGCCCATCAGGGAGCCCTAGCCACCGGCACGATCGGTGTCATTGGCGGCGGCATTGATAATGTGTATCCCCCCGAAAATGCGCCCCTGTTTCAACAATTACGCGAGCAGGGCTGCATTCTCTCCGAGCAACCTTACGGGGCAGCACCGCATAGCCGCAGCTTTCCGGCGCGCAACCGCATTATCTCCGGCATGAGCCGTGGCGTGTTAGTGGTCGAAGCATCCATCAAATCCGGCTCACTCATCACGGGGCGCTGTGCACTGGAGCATAACCGTGACGTGTTTGCTGTGCCAGGCTCCCCCCTTGATCCTCGCTCGCATGGATGCAACGCGCTCATCAAAGAAGGGGCAATTTTAACTGAGTCCGTCGAGGATATTTTGAGCACATTACGCACCACTCACATGCAGGACTCGCAGCAAATGCACCTGTTTGATGCCACACCGGCAAGTGAACCCGATGAAAATGAGATGCAAAAAGCCCGCAGAATTATTGATGAAATGCTTGGGGTTAGCCCTGTCTCCATTGACCTGCTGATTGATCAGAGCCAGATACCTGCTCATCTTTTGTTAACGATTTTAGTGGAAAAAGAACTCGCAGGCGTGATACAGCGCCATTCAGGGAATAAGGTTAGTTTGATTTATCGATGATACGATTTTGTGTAATTGCCGCCTCATTTAGAGCTGGTTTATTGCAGGTTCGTTGATTCACACCTTACGGGTTCATTCATGTACACTGTCGTTGTTGAGTCGCCGTCCAAGGCAAAAACCATCAATAAATATCTGGGCAGCGATTATAAAGTTGTGGCGAGCTTTGGCCATGTGCGTGACCTTCCCTCGAAGGATGGCTCGGTGCGCCCCGATGAAGATTTTGCGATGGATTACGAGGTCGAAGCCGACTCCAAGCGCCACATTAAAGGGATTGTTGACGCCCTCAAAGGCTCGCACACGCTGTATCTGGCGACTGACCCTGACCGCGAAGGCGAAGCCATCTCCTGGCATATTGTCGTAGCGCTAAAGGATTGCAAGGCCCTCAAGAAAGACGTCGCCGTGAAGCGGATTGTGTTTCACGAAATCACCAAACGGGCAGTGACCGAGGCGATCCAGCATCCGCGCGATATTGATATGGATCTGGTGAACGCGCAGCAGGCACGCCGCGCGCTCGACTATCTGGTGGGCTTCAATCTGTCGCCGGTTTTGTGGCGTAAATTGCCTGGCTCGCGCTCTGCCGGACGTGTGCAATCGGTGGCACTGCGCCTGATTTGCGAACGCGACGAAGAGATCGAACTATTTGAATCACGCGAATACTGGGACATCACGACAACCCTACGCTCACCCAAAGGCGATAGCTTCCCCGCACGACTCACCTTCTGGAGTGGCGAAAAGCTCGAAAAATTCTCGCTCACCCGCGAACAGGAAACGCTTGAAATCGCCAAAAAACTTGAAGGCGCTCAGGTCAAAATTTCTGAAGTTACGCCGAAGCAGCAGCGTCGCAATCCCTTCCCGCCCTTCACCACTTCCACACTACAGATGGACGCCTCGCGCAAGCTGGGCTTTGGTGCTAAAAAAACAATGCAAATCGCGCAAAAACTCTATGAGGGCATTACGCTCGACGGTGAAACCGTGGGGCTTATCACCTACATGCGAACCGATGGAGTGAGCGTATCGGACGAAGCACTGAACGCGACACGAAAAATGATTCAGAGTGATTACGGGCGTGAGTATTTGCCTGATAGTCCCCGTCGTTATCAGGCGAAGGCGAAAAACGCGCAGGAAGCGCATGAGGCGATCCGTCCCACGGATGTGACGCGCGCGCCCGAGCAGGTGAAGCGCTTTTTGGATAATGACCAGCTGCGTTTGTATGATCTCATCTGGAAACGCATGGTGGCAAGCCAGATGGAAGCCGCTGTCTATGATCAGGTGGTCGCCGACTTCACCTATGCCAAAGAAGGCGCCACCCTGCGCGCCAATGGCTCGGTGCTGAAGTTCGAAGGCTTTCTAACGTTGTACCGTGAAGGCCGCGACGATGATGATACCGATGAGGACGAAAATAGCCGCCGTCTGCCACCCCTCATCCAGGGCGAAGTGTGTGACATCACCACCGTGAAGCCGGAGCAGCATTTCACTGAACCACCTCCCCGCTTTACCGAAGCCAGTCTGGTGAAGCGGCTCGAGGAGCTGGGTATCGGACGCCCTTCGACCTACGCCAGCATCATCTCCGTGCTGCAGGACCGCAGCTATGTGCGGCTTGATAAGAAGCGCTTTATCGCTGAAGCGCGTGGGCGGCTGGTGAATGCCTTTCTCATCAGCTATTTCAAGCGTTACGTGGAATATGATTTCACGGCCAATCTGGAGAGCCAGCTCGATGACGTCTCCGCCGGTGAGCGTGCATGGAAAGAAGTGCTGCGCGAGTTCTGGACGCAATTCACCGCAAAAATCGGCGAAACCAAAGAGCTCACCGTGAGTCAGGTTTTGACGACGATTGATGCATTGCTCGCACCCTTTTTGTTTGAAACGCGTGATGTCACTGACAGCCACCGCACCTGCCCCACCTGTAACACTGGAAAATTACACTTAAAAACCGGCAAGTTCGGTGCATTCCTAGGCTGTGACAACTATCCAGAATGTAAGTATACCCGTCAGCTTGGTACCGGCGGCGATGGTGAGACTGAGAGTGCAGAATCGGCGGCGGCGGCAGGTGAGTTACCTAAATCACTGGGCCATCATCCCGAAGCTGGCGCAGAAATATGGATGAAAAAAGGCCCTTACGGCATCTATGTTGAAATGAATGACGGCGGCGAAAAACCCAAACGCGCCAGCCTGCCCAAAGGCGTGACCCCAGATCAGATGACGCTTGAGCGCGCCATTTCATTGCTGGCGCTGCCTCGCGACATTGGCATCCATCCTGAGAGTGCCAAAATGATCTCGGCGGGGCTGGGGCGCTTTGGCCCTTACATCAAGCATGATGGCCGATTTGTCTCGTTGAAAGGCGATGATGACGTGCTGACTATTGGCATGAACCGTGCGGTTGCATTGCTTGCCGAGGCTCCCAAAAAAGGCGGCGCCGAAGCGTTACGCACACTGGGTGCCCATCCCGATGGCAAAGGAGATGTCGCCGTTTTTGGGGGCAAATACGGCCCCTATGTGAAGCACGGAAAAATCAATGCCACATTGCCGAAAGAGTTGTCACCAGAAGAAGTGACACTCGATCAGGCGGTGGAGCTATTAGCAGCACGCGCTGGAAGTGGAGGCAAGTCAAAGGGAAAATCGGCATCCAGAGGTAAATCAGCCTCCGGTAAGGCCCCCAGCAAGAAGACGGTCGTCGCCAAAAAGCCACTAGCCAAAAAAGCAGCGCCAGCAACAAAAGCTAAGAAAAAAGCATAAAAAAGGCTGTCTTTTAATGACTTGCTTTTTTCTTGTCCGAACGGTCAAGAATGCTATTGAAAAAATGATCATTTGCCCTATGTGTCATACGACGCACTCGCGTCGCAAACATTTACAGGAGTTTATGATGTACCAGCTCTACACAGCCGCAGGTGCTTGCTCAATGGCGATTCACGCCATTCTGAACGAGATGAATGTCCCTTTTGAGACAACCATGGTCTCGATACAAAATGGCGACACACAAAAACCGGAATATCTTAAGCTCAATCCACGCGGTCAAGTGCCCTTGCTGGTCAAAGACGGCAAGGTGTTGCTGGAAGGTGGTGCCATGATCACCTACCTGCTGGACGAGCACGGTGATGGCACATTGTTGCCAAAATCCGGCTGGGAACGCGCGGTTGCATTACAATGGCTGATGTATGGTAATTCAAGCCTTCACCCCGCCTATGCACGCATTTTCTGGCTGAATCGCAATGTAGCAGATGAAAAAACCAAGACAGAATTGATGGCGATTGCCATGAGCAACGTGCAAACGATGTGGGATCAAATTGAGCAACATCTGCAAGCACAACCGTTCCTTGCAGGTGCCTCAGTCACCGCAGGAGATATCTTGCTGACCGTGATTGCCAACTGGGGCGGATTCCTGCCTAAGCAATTCACCTTCGGACCTAAAACCAAAGCCCTGCTGCGTGCCGTTGCCGCCAGACCGGCCTTTATGAAAACAACGGCTGATGAAGGCGTTGAATATAAAGCAGCCGCATAAGCTGCCCTGAGAGACGATACCTGTTCCTGCCTCACCATGCGTGGGGCAGGACTTTTTGCCTAACGCTCGCATTAAAAACTGCTATACTGCGGGTAATGGCCAGAAAAATTGCTCCCCCTCCTCCATCATCACCTAAGTCTGGATCAACGCCTAAGTCGGGATCGGTGCATTTTCCTTCCAAAGGGGAACTGCGAACCTTCCTCTCACAATATGAAACGCCGCCGCCGTTGAAAGAAATCGCCAGGGCTTTTCATGTACGCGGGGATCGCTTACCCGAATTGCGCAAACTTCTGCGCGACGCGGTTCCCGGGAAACCATCTCCATCACAGCGCACCAACCGCAGAGGTGAAGGCCGCAATCTGCCAACCATGAGTGTGATTGATATTATCGGTATTACTGATGATGGCGAACTGATCGCCACCCCCGCGGGATGGAAGGATGAACGCCGTATACCTCCCACCATTTATGTAACGCGAGCAAACGATGGGCAGGCCGCTAGCGTGGGGGATCGCGTGCTTGCCAGACTGAATCGAGACAGCGCGCACAGCTATCACGCGCAGATTATTCGTCTATTGCCCACCCCTCAGGCGCAACGTATTTTAGGCATGGTGACACGCGTCAGTGGCGGTGCGCTCATTGCTCCCGTCAGCCGTAAGGATCGTGACAGCTACTTCTGCGCCAGTGATGATTTGATGGACGCGCAGGATGATGAGCTGGTTGAACTGACCTTACTTCCTACAACGCACGCCATGGGCGATAAGCCCGCTAAAGTGGTGGCGCGGATTGGGCGGATTGAAGATCCCAACGCGGCGAGCCGCATTGCGGTGCATCGCCATGAAATTCCAACCGAATTTTCAGCGGAAACTTTGCAGGAAGCCGCCAGCGCCCCTCTGCCGCTCCTGACCCCTCTGCGCAAGGATTTACGAGCGATACCGCTGATCACGATTGACGGGGAAGATGCGCGCGATTTTGATGATGCGGTATTTGCCGAGCCAGACACGGACCCTTCCAATCCAGGTGGCTGGCATTTGATTGTTGCCATCGCTGATGTCGCTCATTACGTGAAAACGGGCTCCCCTCTTGATCGTGAGGCATTTGAGCGCGGCAATTCCGTCTATTTTCCAGATTTTGTCGTCCCCATGCTTCCCGAGGCGCTCTCTAACGGACTATGCTCGCTGAAGCCGAATGAGGATCGTTATTGTCTGGCTGTACATTTGTGGATTGATGCAGAAGGCGAAACACGCCGATATGAATTTGTACGCGGCTTGATGCGGAGTCATGGGCGCTGGACGTACACACAGGTGCAAGAAGCTCGTAATGCGCTGTCACATAAAAGCAAAAAGCCACTAAACACTCAGTTAAGCGCTGAGGAATCCCTGATCGCCCATTTGTATGGGGCCTATGCATCCCTGCAACGCCACATTGAGAATCGCGCGCCGTTGGATCTGAATTTGCCTGAGCATAAAGTCCGCTTTGATGAGACCGGACGCGTAAGCGATATTTATAAAGTGCAGCGCCTCGATGCGCATCGCCTGATTGAAGCCTACATGATTGCGGCCAATGTTGCCGCAGCGAATACGCTCACTAAGCACCGCACAGGCGCCATTTTCCGTGTGCATGAAGCGCCCGGGCTTGCCAAGCTCACCACACTCAAAGAGATGTTAAAGGGAAGCCACTATCATTTCTCCATCACCGGCCGTATTGAAGCGGCGATGTTCAATAGCCTGCTGCGGCAGGCCGAAGCGAAAGATGAAGCAGCCTCGATCCATACTACCGTCCTGCGCTCGCAAATGCAGGCCTATTACGCCCCGCAGAATAGTGGTCATTTTGGATTGTCTCTGGAGTCTTACTGCCATTTCACCTCGCCGATTCGTCGCTATTCGGATCTCATTGTGCATCGGGCACTGGTCTCGCTCTACCAATGGGGTGAGGACGGCATGGGACCCAATGATGTCGCCAGACTGGATGCCATCGGCGAACACATCTCGACGACAGAGCGCCGCGCCATGCAGGCGGAGCGCGAGGCGATGGAGCGTTACGTAGTGTGTTACATGGCGGCGCATACTGGCGCAGAATTCGGCGCCCATATTAGTGGCATGAATCAATATGGGCTATTTGTTGAGCTGAGCGAAAATGGCGCTCAAGGGTTTATTCCTCGGGGAGCACTGGGTGATGATTTCTACAGTTTTGATGCCAAACGTATTCGACTTGTCGGCAGGCGCAGCAAAAAGGAATATCGCCTTGGACAACCATTGCGTGTAATTTTGGACATGGCCGATATCCTGACCGGCTCCTTGCGATTTATTATTGCAGGGGGAGAGCAAAGGCCCGCCACGCCACGCGCGCCCAGCCAGCGCAAGCGGCATCGTGGCAAGCGTTAGTCAATCGCTTGAAGCGAGCGTCACTTGCGGTTATATTGAGGCATAAAATGGAGGCTACATGCAGGTAACTATCTATCAGGCAGCTAAAAATTCTATGCAATCTGGCATGAAAAGCACACGTCAGTGGCGCATGCGTATGGAATCCGATGATTCGTCGTTCATTGAGCCGCTTATGGGTTGGGTTGGCAGCAAAGACACCCGCGCTCAGGTGGATCTCCAGTTTGCAACCCTGCAGGAAGCAGAAGAATATGCGCGGCGCAAAGGCTATGATTACGTGGTAAAACATCACAAAAAACACATGATTCCTCCAAAGTCTTATGCTGATAATTTTAGAACAAATAAGGTAACAACATAAACTCATACGATATGTGCGCCCAAGACATGTTCCACTTTTAGTTGCTTTTTCATAAACAGTCGATACAATCACATGCAACTTAACGTGCGTGTGTATGTCACCTTTCTTGCTCATTGATCCGACCTTTCAGGAGTCCTCGCGGCTTCACTCATTGCTGAGGTCCATCAATATCCATCCTATGTCATTTAATACAGGCGAGCGTGCTGTTGAGCATTTCATCTGGAATCCCCAACATACCCCAGAAGTTATAATCATCGACGCCTCACGCGGAGATATGGGTGCCCTCGCCCTTGTGCGTAGCTTACGGAAATTAACCCCCAATAGCCGAATACTGCTTCTTGTCAGTTTGGCGCAACGTGAGCTGGCACTAGAAGCATTACAGTGTGGCGGGGATGACTACCTCTTCACCCCCATAACCTCGGCACAAATGGAAGTCGCCATTCAGCGCCTCAAAGCCGCGAACCCTGAACCCGCACTGTCATTAAATCGCCCTCGCTCTGACTTTGAGAGCATTATCGGCAGCAGCGCACAACTAACGCAGCTACTTTTGCGCGCCCGCGCCTACTCGCATGGCGGGCATCACATATTGTTGCGCGGTGAACGTGGTGTCGGCAAAACGCACCTCGCCTATGTGCTGCATCAAAATATGGTGAGTAACCCACCGCATATCCATAGCTACAAAAGCGCGAGTACAATACTCCCCATTATCGAACAACAGGCAGCAGGGAGCGCCGTTATCATTGATCTGCCAGATCGACCATTACTCATTTCAACCAGGCAGCATGAATTGCGGAATCTCTGTGATGCGGCATCCCTGTATGATGTTCGGCTCATCTTTTGTCAAAGAGTCGGCAGGCGTGGGCGCAAGGCTTCATTGCCCGACATATGCCCTCTGCGCCTCGTCACGCTCAACCACCCTCCTTTGCGCGTGCGGCCCGAAGATATCAGCGCGCAGCTCAGCGTGTTCAGCAGGCGAAGCTCCAGCATGTTCAACCGTCCGCTGCTGCATTTCACCGACGAAGCACGTCTTTTAATGCTCGAGTATGACTGGCCAGGCAACTCACGAGAGCTGCATTACATTATCTTCCAGCTTTACATGACCATGGAAAGCCTCAACGTGACGGCGGACATGCTGCGCCCACTTCTGCAAAATGATAAGCTAGCGGCACCGAGCATCGTGCAACAGACACCGCGTGATGAAGACTCAGGGCCGGCCATTGAAGTTCTGTGCCAAAAGGGTGAATTGCGCAACTGGGAAGAGATCGAAGCGGATTACCTCCGCCATGCTTTTCAACATTATGATGGGCATAAAAGCAAAATTGCCCTCAAAACAGGGCTTGGTCGCAGTACGCTCTATCGTAAAGCCAAAAATCTGGACATTGTCTAGATTCACCTTTCAAGCCCATTGTCTGGCATAAATTGGCCCGACACGCCAGATGCTGCCATCGTATGATGGTGGCAACATCGCGTGATGTATCATTGATTTCAGGTCTTTTTTATTGATGATTTTACTTCAAAAGACTCAAATTAATTAAAATTGTAACAAAACTGTCACATTAGACTGGTAAGCTACTTATTCCAACGAGGTGCATAAAATTCATAAAATATTTAGCTTTAAATTCTATGATAACTAATTGTTACTTCGAGAGGGCACATGAGCAAAGGAAGATTATCCGCTGACCCGCTTTTTCAGGGCTTGGCACGCCCGACCATGATTGCAGGTGTGAGTTATTTGTTCTTCGTAATTAATGCCATCTTGTCGCTGATTGCATTCATTAACACCAAAAACTTCATTATTCTGCTGATTGTCGCGCCAGCGATTCATGGTGTAGGCTATCTGATATGTCGAAAAGAACCACGCGCTGTAGAGATGATGATTCTGCGAGGGAAAACAGGCTATCTATCCAAGAATAATATTTCTGGCTTTCATTTTCATGCCAACTCTTATGATATTTTTTAAGCCATGCTTAAGCTGAAACGCCGCGAAGTTTCCAAAGCCAAACAGTCACGGCAAGAGCTTTCGGTGACTGAATTTATTCCCTACACCCACCATTGGGATAAAGAAACCATCTACACAAAACATGACGAGATGATGCAGGTCATCAAGCTGGACGGCTTTTCATTTGAAACAGCTGACGACGAAGACGTGGATATGAAGAAGATGGTGCGAAACTCTCTGCTGAAAAGCATGGGAGAGGGCAACTACGCAGTGTGGTTTCATACGATTCGTCGTCGTCAATCGGCCTATCCTTCTGGCAAACAACCCAGCAACTATGCCAGCGTCATTGATGAAAAATGGAAACAAAAACATCATTCCAAAGACTCCTACATTAACGAACTTTATCTCACTATTTTGCGTCGTGAGGATAAAGAAGGGCTTGGAATCATTGAGCATGTGTATCGCAAGCTGGAAGGAGCCGCTGATAAGGGCCTCTCTGATCAGGCGCAGCGCGAACACCACAAAGAGCTGGTCGAAACCGTGTACCGTGTGGTGGCAACACTGAAAGATTATGGCGCGCGCGTACTGACCGTGAAAGAAACAGAATACGGTGCAATTTCTGAGCCGCTTGAGTTTCTGGGACGCTTGGTGAATTGCGGTGAGCATCAGCCGATGGTGGTGCCCACCATGAGCATCGATCAATACCTGCCAACGCATCGTTTATATTTTGGCACGCGCGCCATTGAATCACGCGGAATAGACGGCTCACGTTTTGCAGGCATTGTGAGCATACGGGAATATGCACCGGCAACAGCTGCCGGCATGATGGATGCGTTTCTGCAATTGCCCATGGAATTTATCATCAGCCAATCCTTTACCTTCCATAATCGTCAATCCAACCTGAATAAAATGCAGACGCGCCAACGCCGTATGATGGCCGCTGAGGATAAGGCGATTTCACAGGTGGCAGAAATTTCCGAAGCGCTGGATATGGCGATGTCAGGCCATGTTGCGTTTGGTACGCATCACCTGACGGTTTTATGTATCGAGGATAATCCCAAAACACTGGAAAATTCTGTGTCAGCAGCGATTGCAGAGTTGGTTAATCTGGGGATTAACCCCGTGCGCGAAAAAATGATCATGGAGCAATGCTACTGGGCACAGCTCCCTGGCAATACACAATATATTGGCCGAAAAGCCGACATTAACACGCTCAATCTCTCGGGTTTTGCCTCAAATCACAATTACCCGATCGGACGTATTTCCGGTAATCACTGGGGAGATGCGGTAACGGTGTTTGATACCGCGTCGGGCACTCCGTATTTTTTCAATTTTCACCTGCATGACGTGGGTCATACCACAATCATTGGCCCCACCGGTGCTGGTAAAACCGTGTTAATGAATTTTCTCACCGCGCAGGCACAGAAGTTTAAATGCCGTACCTTCATCTTTGACAAGGATCGCGGCTGTGAAATTTTCGTGCGAGGTTTAGCGGGCAAGTACACGATCGTCGATCCGGGCAAGCGCTGCATGTTCAATCCATTACATTTGCCTGACACAATGGAGAATCGCAATTTCCTCACTGAATGGATCAAGTCTCTGATCTCGGTGCATGATGAACCGGTGACGGCAGAAGATACGGCGCGGATTCAAGAAGCGGTCGCAGGGAATTACAAGCTCGATAAAAAAGATCGTCTGCTACGAAACATTGCACCTTTTCTGGGGCTTGAAGGTCCGGGTACGATCGCCGGTCGCCTGAAAATGTGGCATGGTGATGGCCAGTATGCGGGTTTGTTCGATAATGAGATGGATGTCATTAATTTCAGTAATGATACTGTGTTTGGCTTTGAAATGGGCGAAGTATTAAGCGATAAAACCAGCTTGATCCCCTCACTCATGTATCTCTTTCACCGCGTCCATTTATCGCTGGATGGCACGCCGACCATTATCATCCTTGATGAAGCATGGGCCTTGATCGATAACAAGCATTTCCGTGCTAAAATCAAGGACTGGCTAAAAACTTTGCGTAAGCTCAATGGCATGGTCGTTTTTGCCACGCAATCGGTGGAGGATGCCACCAACAGCGACATAAGCGACACGCTCATTCAACAAACCTCGACGCAGATATTCCTGCCCAATCCCAAAGCCACCGAGATGTACAAAAAGGCCTTCATGGTCAGTGATCGCGAGTTTAATCTGCTGAAAACCACTGATCCTGGCTCTCGCTTCTTTCTGGTGAAGCAGGGTAAGGATGTGGTTGTGGCGCGTATTGACCTCGCCGGTATGGAGGAAGTCGTCAATGTGCTCTCTGGACGTGCGGAGACTGTTAGTGTCCTTGATGAAATTCGCCGTGAGATTGGCGATGATCCGGACATATGGTTGCCCATTTTTCAGGAGCGCCTCAAAAGGCGAAAAACATGAGCAAAAACGCAACTCATAGCCACACGATGCTTTGTATGCTTTATCGAGGTCTAATCTTGCTGATGCTGGCTTTGGCTTCGCTCAGCATTCAGCCCGTACCCGCGCATGCGTCTGGTTCGCCTGCGTATACCGGCTCCGAAGTACTGGGCAGTGAGGGGATTTCCCGCTGCTCCGGTGAAGGTGTAGCAGCGCGCTTTGTCCCCTGTATTAAAAATCTGGTAATGAAATCAGCGCATACATTTTTTACTGAGGTCTATCCACTCTTTGAAACTGTAATTACGACCACGATGGTGCTCGCCGTTGCGTTTTTTGGCGTGATGTTAATTACACAATGGATTCCCACACCCAAAGCGTCCACTGAAACATTTACGCTCATAATCAAAATTGCCTGTGTGGTGTATTTCACAACGAATCTGCAATGGATTTTTGATAGTTCAATTGCATTCATGGATGGCTTGATTGATGCGGTGACGCGCTTTTCATTCAGTGGGTTTGGTGGCAATCCACTGCGATGCCCGCTCTCTGAGACCCTATGGGAGCGTATCGATTGCGTACTGGATCGTATCATCGGCATTCAATCGAATACGGGAGATGAAATATCGAAAGGTATATTGTCTTTTCTATGGGACAATGCTTTCTCAGGCGCCATGGGCCTGATGATTTTTCTGGCCGGCCTGTTTATGCTTTTCAATCTGGTGATGGGCTTGTTTCAGGCGATTGCACAATACATCGTGTCACTAATGATCCTTGCCCTCATTGTGATGATTTCGCTCGTCTTCATCCCGTTATTATTATTTAAACAAACCGCCATGGAGTATTTTAGGCGGTGGGTACGACAGCTTATTTCCACCATTATGCAGCCGGTGATTGTTTTTGCCTTTCTCAGCGTTTTACTCACTGCGCTTGATGTGACGATGTTCAGCGGAAAAAACTCTTTCTACCGCACCGTCGCGGGCGATCGCTCTGATGAGGCTGAATTTAGGCTTAGTGAATACATGGAAGATAATGAACTCTATCGCACCCGCCAGATCGGCCCCTACACTCAGGACAATGTGCCGCCACCCAACCAGCCACCTACTGCTGAGCAAGCCTCGCGTAATGGCTCCAATACGCCGGATGCACCACGACCACGCACCAATGGAAGCTTAACGGAACTGCTGGTGGGCATAGAATACAGACAGATCGACTGGGAAAAACTCGCTAATCTTCGCACGGGCGGCCCAGCATTGGGTGCGGGCAGCCGAGAGGAGGCCATGAAGCAAGCGGTGGGCAACTCACTTCTGATGTCGATTATTACGGTGTTTTTGTTGATTCAGGTGATGAAACAGGTGCCAACACTGGCTCAGGATCTCACCAGCGGGGTACGTGAAGGGATTAACACGGGTGGTCTGGCACAGAACGCGCTGTCGCTTGGCTCCTCGGCGACTGGCAGCGTCACACAACGACTGAGCAGTCTGGTTGCCGGTCGCACGGGGGGGGCAACCCGATGAGTCAGCACACTCTCCTACGATTCGTATTTATGGTGATG
>JAIEPI010000112.1 GCA_019749855.1 Rickettsiales bacterium
ATGCCTAGCAACATAAACGATTTTGATAAAAACTTGAGTATCTTCGCGCAGGTCAAAGTGCCTGATGACCATAGCAATATGGTTAAGAAAGTGGCGATGCAGGCATTGAGCGGCGTGGTGAATAAAACGCCTGTCGATACTGGACGCGCTCGCAGCAACTGGATGACCGCAGTAAACACCGTGCCATCCGATACCATCGAATTAAGCGCCAACCTTTCACGTGAGCAGGCGGCTGCTGAATCCATCAATCGCGGCGTAAGCGTCATTGATGAGGCAAAGCCGTTCTCTTCTATCAGTATCGCCAACAACCTGCCGTATATCGGCGTGCTGGAATATGGCGGTAGCAACCAAGCACCTGAAGGCATGGTGCGCACAACCCTTGCTGAAATTGAAGCCGCTTTCAAATGAGTTACGACACACAACGCAACGCTATCCAGACCAGATTTAAGACGCTGTGGCAGGCATCATATCCAACGATTCCTATCGTGTATGATAACCTTCGTGCTGAAAAAGCACCAGATGGCTATGTAGCTCTCAGCATCTTAAACGGCGCATCTGCCCTTCGTGGCATGGGTGCGCAGCGTCTATTCCGCTATCCCGGTGTCATCAGCGTGGATGTTTTTGTCCCCGCTGAAAAAGGCACAAAACTTCTCGACCAATATGCTGACGCGATTGAAGGCATATTTAGAGCGCAAAGTTTTAACGGCATCCTTTGCCGTTCCGTCGATCGGCGGGATTTAGGCAAGCAGGATAATTTTTGGCGAGTGAATGTTTCTTTTCCATTCACGCGCGACGAACTGCATTAGCCGAAACCAACCAACAGTACCAAAGCCGCATCCTGCAAGGGGCGCGGCTTTTTTGTTGCCTAACCCTTAACCTAACGGAGAAACCCTATGCCTATTGCAGATACCGCTCGTTCCCAGCTTTACTATGCCGAAGAAGTAACCTGGGGCGTAACACCAGCCATTGCCCTCAAAGCTATGCGCTATACTGGTGAAACCTTAAATTACAGCATCGATACGACACAGTCGAAAGAGATTCGTGCTGACCGCCAAATCACGGATCTGATTCGCACAGACGTTGAACCAAGCGGTAACGTGAATTTTGAGCTTTCATACGGTGCGCCGGATGATTTGCTTCAAGGTGCGCTGTTCAATGCTTGGCTCACTGCGGTGAACATGACAGGCGCAACTTTTGCGGCTGTCAGCGGAGCACCAGATAGCTTCACGGATTCTGGAAACGGCTTCATCACCGCAGGCATTAAGGCGGGTCAGTGGATTAAATCATCTGGCTTCACCAATCCTGCCAACAATGGCTTTTTCCAAGTTCTGACTGTTGCTGCCGGCACAATCACCGTCAAAGGTGAAACTGCGCTCGTAAACGAATCCGCAGCAGCAGGCCGTACTTTCAAAGGTCAAACCCTGCGTAATGGCACAACTTCAAAGAGCTATTCGCTGGAATTGGCATTTGCCGATGTGACGAAGTTCAAGTCCTTCACTGGGATGCGTGTCAACACACTGGCATTGAACCTTTCTGTCGGAGAAATCCTCACTGGCGTGCTTGGCTTCCTTGGTAAAGGCGCAGTTCTCGGTTCTGCAACCATCGGCACTGGTGGACCAACGGCAGCACCGACCAATGACGTGCTCAATGCGGTCAGCAACGTAGCCTATATCGGCGAAGGACAAGCCTTGTTTGCAGGCAAGCTCAAGGAATTCTCGCTGAACCTCAACAACAACCTGCGCCAACAAAAAGCTGTCGGCACACTCGGAAACGTCGGTATCGGCACTGGCCGTGCTGTCGTAACTGGCAAACTGCAAGCCTATTTTGAAGGGGCGGCAAACGACCTCTACACAAAATATCTGGCAGGCACTGAAACTTCGCTGTCATTCCGCATCACGGATGCTGCGAACAACGCTTACATCATCACCATGCCACGTGTGAAGCTCACCAAAGGCGAGCTGACCGCAGGCGCTGCTGACCAAGATGTAATGGCAGAGCTGGATTTCCAAGCGCTGCGTCATCCTACCTACGACTTCACCATCCAAATTGACCGTGGCTTCTAATCAAGCGCGACCAATAACTTAACCAACAACGGAGAAAACCATGACCGATATTCGTAAACTCTATGCCACTGATACTACCAAGGAAAATGAAGGCGTCTGGTCGCAAGACCTTGGCGGCGGTATGCGCCTCAAAATTGCGCGTCTGAAAAATCCACATTTCCGCAAGCTCTACCAGAAACTTACCAAACCGTTTGAGCGGCAAATCCGCAATAAAACGCTGGATGATACTACGGAAAATTCCATCCTTGCACAGTGCTTGGCAAAGACAGTTTTACTCGGCTGGGAAAATTTCGTGCTGGACGGCGAAACGTTGGAATACAGCGAAGCCAACGCGCTGAAAGTGCTGTCTGATATTACCCTGACAGATTTCCGTGACCTTGTGGTGGATTTGGCAAGCGATGCTGAATTGTTCCGCCAAGAGCATCTTGAGGACGCGGAAAAAAACTCATCGACTGGGTCGAATGGAACGTTGAGTGGGGAGAACACCTCAAATTCCTCCGATTCATAGAAGAAAAAGACGGTGTAACGCCTTCGGCTCTCGCAAAAGAGCCGGAGGTGTTCACTGATCTTATCGACGTGCGGGATGCGTTCGTTGTCCTTTCTCCCAGCAGACCGTTTGGCTTTGGTGTGGGCTGCATACCGTTGTCAGAAATCGAATCCTTTGTACGGCTTTACGAAGTCGAAGACATTGACCGTTTCCTGCGCCTAATCCGCGCGATGGATACAGCCTATGTCGAAAAAATCAACCAACGCAACGAGCGTAAAAATAAGGCATAAACCCCGTGGAAAGCAGGCTTGTTGTCACCATTGACGGGCGTGGCGCACAAACTGGCGCGCGCGACGTAAACACTGCGATAGATTCCGTGCGCCGTAATGCGCGGGATATGACGCAGCAGCTTGATAGCAGCTTCGGTCGCTTAAAGCAGAGCCTGTTTTCCGTGCAGGGTGCTATTGCCGGTATTGGTATTGGTGACTTCGTGCGCCGTTCTATTCAGTCCTTCGTAGAATTTGAACGTGGGCTGGCAAACGTGGGCAAAACCACGGACATTGCAGGAAAACAACTGCAAGACCTCGGCAAGCAAATCATTGATATGAGCAAGCGCATTCCCGTTGCTCGCAGTGAGTTGCTCAATATCGCAGCTTCTGCTGGTCAGCTTGGTGTCGAGGGTAGTGCCAATATCCTCAAATTCACGGAAACCATTGCTCGGCTTGGCTTTGCCAGTAATCTTTCTGGTGATGAAGCGGCAACTATCCTTGCCCGCGTTATAAACGTGGCGGGCGAATCCATTGATACGGTGGATAAGCTGGCATCGAGCATCGTCTATCTCGGACGAACTTCTGCGGCTTCGGAATTTGAAATCGCCAAAATGGTTATCGAGCTGTCTAAAGGCACGGCGCAATTCAAGGTAACCAGTGCAAATCTCGTTGGTTTGGGCACAGCAATGCGTGAATTAGGACAGCAGCCAGAGCTTGCTCGTTCTAGTATTCTGCGCACATTTCTTGAGCTGAAAAGCGCAACTGACACTGGCGGCGAGAGCCTAAAAACCCTTGCCATGCTGACCGGCATGACAGGTGAGCAGTTCAAAAAAACCTTTCAGCAAGATGCTTTTAGCGCATTCATGGCATTTATCGGTGGGCTGAAAAGCGTCATTGAACAAGGCGGCAATGCGGAACAAGTGCTTGCAAGCCTTGGCTTAAACGGTACGGAAATCAACGCTGTTCTGCCGCTTCTGGCAGTAAATTATGACCGCGTGACCGAGCGCGTTCAGCAGGCCAACAAAGCCTATCAGGAAAATGCTGACCTCAACAAAGTATCGCAAAAAGCCTTTGAGACCACGGCGGGGAAAATCCAACTCCTGAAAAATGCCTTTGACGAATTACTCCGCAAAGTTGGCGCAGAAGCTGCGCCTGCTTTTAACAATTTGCTGGATAAACTGATTGCATTTTCCAGCAGTGATGCCGCCATTGTTTTCGGCAAAGCTCTCGGCGCGGTATTGCAATTCATTGCCGATAATGCCGACTTGCTGGCGATTGCGCTGGCTGGCCTGGCAATCAATCGCACCATCGGTTTATTCGTTACTCTAGGCAAAGTGGGCATGGACGTTGTCCGTGTCCTGCGGATCGGCACGATAGAAGCTATCGCCAATGCAGCCGCCAACACACAGGCGGCTCGTGCAATGGTGGCATCGCAAGCAGCGGCGAATCTTTACGTCGGCACAGCAGGACGTGCAGTGGCGGCAACTGGCAGTCTTTCCCTTGCTGCTCGTGCTGGCGCCGTAGGCACTTATTTGCTCAATACCGCACTTGGCTTGCTGGGCATCAATGGGCCAGCGGTAGCTTCTGGCTTCACGCGCATTGCCACAACTATCGGCGGTTTGCTAACCCGCTTTGCAAGTTTGCAATCAGTCGGAATGATTGCAGGTGTTGCCATGCGCGGCCTGACGGTAGCCGTTGGCGGCTTAGGCGTGGCGTTTGAAATCCTCCTTGGACCTGTCGGCTGGGTGATTCTGGCGGTTACCGCTTTGATTGCTACTTACCAGCTCCTGAAAGACAAAATCGTGGATATAGGGCCACTTCATGCCTCTGTCGCCAATGTCATTCAGGCAACTTGGAACGTGGTCACGCAGCGTGTGGGCGATAGCGTCCGTGCTTTGGGTGAGTGGATTGGCACAGGTTTCAGCCAAGCTACCGATATTGCCAGCCAAGCATTTGCAGCACTCTCCGAACGCGCAAGTGCGGTTTGGGATTCAATCCGCCAAGCGGTAAGCGATACCTTCTCTTCGATTAAAGAGGCAATCGGCACGGCACTTAATGATGCCGCAGCATATTTTGGCAATTTGCTTGAACCGGTGGCATCGGTCTTTTCTGGCATTTACGATTCCGTGAAAAGCGCCATGCAATCCGTTGGAGAATACATTGATTCGGCGGTGCAGTCCATCACTGGCATTTTCCAATCTATGTATGACTCCGTGACTGGAATGTTCAGCGGCCTAAAATCTTACGTTGCCGATGTTTTCAGCGGTGTCATTGAGTATTTCGGCGGGCTGGTTGATGATATTGTCGGCGAAGCAAACCGCCTGCAGAAAGAAACTGACGCTGCTAAAAGCGGAAGCTCTTCTGGTAAAGCAGCAGATGCCGCTGGCAAGGGCGTGAAAGTATCAGACACTGCTTTTGGGCCACAACTTCCAAAATCCACTGGCTTCAAAGTGGATTTGCCTGGGCTGCAAACGCAAACCAATAAATCAGGCCGTGGCGGTTCTTCTACCAAAAGCCTATCCGATGAACTGCGCGGCCTGTCGCAAAATTCCGCGCAGAATGCACAGGAATCTGGCTTGGATGAGCTGGGCAAACGTCTTGCCGATGTGGACAAAGCCGTTAAGGAATCTGTCGGAAGCTACGATAAACTTTCGGCGGCACAGCGCAAAAACGTGGATGATACCAAAGCGCAGATCACCCACAACTTTGAGCTGGAGCAGTCAAATAAGCAGCGCATGGATGACCAGAACAAGCTGGCGCAGCTTATTGAACAAACCCGCACCCCGCAGGAAAATTACAATCTCGCCATTGCAGAGCTGAACCGCCTCCAACCAACAACGGCTGAAGGCTATGAAGCTATTAGGCGCAAGGCGGCAGATTTGCGTGCGGAGCTTGAATATCAAGACCCTGTGCTACGCGAGAACCAACGGCTGATCGAACAATTCAACGGCAATTTTGAAAGCACCTTCAAGGACGGCTTCAAATCCGTCCTGACCAAAGGTAAAGACGGCTGGAAAGATATGCTTTCTGGCTTCAAAAACCTCTGGCTTGATACCGTAACCGAGATTGCCTCACGCCCGATTATGGATGCGCTGCTTGGTCAAAAATCAACTATTTACGGAGGACGCAGCGGCGGATTACTCAGCGGTATTACCTCTCAATTATTCGGCGGTGGCGGTGGATTGCTTGGCGGCAACCAGCAGCAACAGCAACAATCGCAATTGCCTTGGCTGAATACGCCTGCCAACGATAATTTTGGGCAAGACCAAGGCGGCGCATTCGCAGATGCTTTCGGTCAGCAAAGTGCTGGCAGCAGTGGTTTCCTCGGAATGCTCGGTAATCTGTTTTCACCTTCTGGCACTGCCGGCGGTGGATTCATGAGCAGGCTGGGCGGGCTATTCTCTTCACTGACTTCGGGGCTGTCTGGAATTTTCAGCAATATCGGCAGTATCTTTTCTGGCATTTTGGGCGGCGGCTCAGGTGGCGGATTTGGCGGCATCCTTAATATGGTGAGCGGCTTATTCGGCGGTGGGCAGCAAAAACAGCAACAAGCCCTGCCGTGGCTTGACCCCGATAAAAGCAAATTCGGCCAGAATCAAGGCGCGGCTCTTGCTGACACATTCAGCGAACAAAGCGCTGGCAGTAGTGGTTTTCTAGGAATGCTGGGCAATCTGTTTTCTGCATCCGGTGCAGGTGGCGGCTTTTTAAGCAGCCTTGGCGGTTTGTTTTCTTCGCTGACCTCTGGGCTTTCTGGTGCGTTTAGCGGCATTGGCGGCTTAGTTTCTGGGTTGTTCGGCGGTGGCGGGTTTGGTGGCGGTGGCGGCATTATGTCGCTTATCAGCACGGGACTTAGTTTATTTGGCGGCTTCTTTGCTGATGGCGGATCTGTCAGCGCACGCACGCCAATCATTGTTGGTGAGCGTGGGCCGGAATTATTCATCCCGCCAGTGAACGGTGAAATCATCTCCAATGATGTGTTCAGCAAAGCGTCAAAAGCAGCCAACGACAATCTGCCGCGGGATATGTCGAAAGACATTGTAACGCTCATGCTTGCTGGCAGGTTTGGTGGCTTCCGTGCTGATGGCGGCTCTGTCGTTGCCGGCATGAGCTATGCAGGCGGCGAGCGTGGGCGTGAGTTGTTTATTCCGAAAAACAGCGGCGGTTCATCAAGTAATGATAATAACGCCCAACAAGGCGACAACATTACCGTGCAGATGAACATCACCACACAAGACGCTGGCTCATTCCGCCGTAGCCAAGGTCAGATTGCGGCTGATGCCGCGCGCGCCATCAACCGCGCCAAGAGAAACCTGTAAATATGGAACTGCTTAATCATGCCTGTAAGACACCCCTTTGTTAGTTTTAAGCCTGATGGCACAGATCCAAGCAAGGTAAAACCGCATCACAAACCGCATCACCACCTCGGCCGGTGAAACCGTCGATCAGAGCATCGATATTGAAATCATCGTTAAATAGGAATCCCCATGAGTTTTATTGAAGTTCAATTTCCCAGTGATATTTCTTACGGTTCACGCGGTGGGCCAGAATATTCCACCGATGTTACCGAGCTAGTCAGCGGCAAAGAGCAGCGCAATAGCAACTGGAGCCAAGCCCGCGCTCGTTACAGTGTTGCTCATGGCGTGAAAACACCTGCGCAGCTTGATGACCTCATAGCATTTTTCCGCGCGCGGCGGGGCAAGGCGCACGGCTTCCGCTTCAAAGATTGGACGGATTATCAAGCTGCGGGGCAAAATCTCGGCACAGGCAACGGCGTTCTTACGCAATTCCAACTGGTAAAAAAATACACCAGCGGTGCAGTGACGGAAGTTCGCACCATCACCAAGCCAGTGAATAACGGCACGTTCAAAGTGTATCTCAACGGCGTTCTCCAAAGCAGCGGGTTCACGCTGGATTACACCACTGGCATCATCACTTTTACCGCTCCAGTAGCCAATACCGTCATTGTCACGGCGGATTTTGAATTTGATGTTCCAGTGCGTTTTGACACTGATTATCTCGACCCCAGCATTGATGATTTTGGCACTCGCAGCTGGGAAAGCATAACTCTTATCGAATTGAAATAATGCGCAGCGTCAGCCCCAGTTTTAACCTGCATTTGCAGGGCGATGTCACCACGCTTGCGACGTGCTGGAAAATCATTCGCACCGATGGTGTGATAAAAACCTACACCGACTGCGACAAGGATATTGTTTTTGGTGGTAACACCTATCTCAGCATTGTCGGATTTACGCCTTCCAGCATTGAATCAAAAGACGATTTTTCCGTCGATAACCTTGATGTGCAAGGGGTGCTGCAAACTGGCTATATCACTGCACCTGACCTTATGGCGGGAGTTTATGACTATGCCGAAGTTGAAATCTTCCTTGTAAATTATCAGGATATTTCACAAGGGCGGATGTGGTTGAAGCGCGGGAAACTTGGCGAAGTTCGCCTGCAGAAAGACACCTTTGTTGCCGAGCTAAGGGGAATATCAGAAGCCTTGCAGCAGCATCAAGGGCAGCTTTGTAGCCCATCATGCCGTGCCATTCTGGGCGATTCCCGCTGCAACGTTAATCTTACCAGCTTCTCATTCAATGCAACTATCAACGTGGTGACCAGTGGCAGCATTTTTACTGCAAACGCTCTAACTCAAGCGGCTGGATATTTCACGGGCGGAGAAATTCAGTGGCTCACTGGCGCCAATGCTGGATTGAAACGAGAAATCAAAGAATTCTCAAACAAGCAAATCGTACTCGCACTTCCAATGCCTTATGCGCTGCAAGTGGGCGATACCTTCAAAGCGGTGGCAGGCTGCGACAAGATTTTCTCCACCTGCAAAACCAAATTTAACAACGTGAATAATTTTCGTGGCGAGCCCCATGTTCCGGGAACCGACGCGATAATGAAAACCTCAGGAACGATGTAACCATGCAGATCACCATACAAGATATAATCCGCACCGCGCGGAGCTGGCTTCGTACACCCTTTCACCATCAAGGGC
This sequence comes from Rickettsiales bacterium, assembly GCA_019749855.1. Taxonomy (GTDB): domain Bacteria; phylum Pseudomonadota; class Alphaproteobacteria; order Rickettsiales; family UBA998; genus UBA998. The sequence continues at coordinate 8,821 of JAIEPI010000112.1, forward strand.
GTGTCAAAGGCGCGGGCGTGGATTGCATCGGGCTGATTGTCGGCGTGATTGATGAGCTGAATCTTTCCGACGGAAACGGCGGGCGTTTAAGCGCACATGATGACACCAATTATTCGCCATTACCTGATGGCGTTAGGCTTAAAGCCATGCTTGATGAGCACTTGCAAAGCATCATGCTCAGTGAGATTGCGCCTGGAGACATTGCGCTTTTCCGATTTCAGCAACAACCTCAACACGTTGGTTTTATCACTGACCGCGCTGACGGTACACTCGGCATCCTGCACTGCTATTCCAATTCTGAATTTGTCATTGAGCATCGCCTGAATGAAGGCTGGATGTCCATGCTGGTGCAGGCATACCGCTTCAAACCTGAACAACTAATCACCTACGAAGCACAATGAGCGGCGTATTACCTGTTATTGGCGCTGTCGGTGGATTCATCGTTGGCGGGCCGCAAGGCGCGGCTATTGGATTTAGCCTCGGTTCTGCTATTGGCGGGATGTTCGGCGGCGGGCAAACTGTGCGCCTGCCAACCGTTGAAGGGCCGCGTTTATCTGATCTGCGTGTTCAAACCTCCAACTACGGAAAAGTGATTCCAGAGGTTTACGGGCAAGCTCGGCTGGCTGGCAATGTCATCTGGGCGCGGCCGATAAAAGAAGTGCGCGTTGAAACCACAACCACGACCTCGCAGCGCGGCGGCAAAGGTGGCGGTGGTGGTGGCGGAAAAACTTCACAATCACAAGTTTCCTACGAATACTTTGCCACCCTTGCGATTTCAATTAGCGAAGGGCCGATTGACGAAGTTGTGCGCGTTTATGCCGATGCCAAGATTTTAGATGATAGCCTGTTGCAGGCAAGCCAAGGCAAATACAACGTATATCTTGGCACTGAATCACAGCTGCCTGACCCCATCATGGAAGGGTTTGAAGGTGCCGGCAATGTGCCTGCTTATCGTGGCACGGCTTATATTGTTATCCAAGATTTTCCGCTGGCAGCCTTTGGCAATCGCATTCCCAATTTCACTTTTGAAGTGAAGCGCAACGTGCGGTTCTATCCAGCCGTTGAAGACAAAATCAAAGACGTGGTCATGATTCCTGGGGCGGGTGAGTTCGTCTATTCACCGTCCATCGTCTATAAGCAAAATACTGAAATTGCTGGTGCGCAAGTGGTGGCGAGTGGGCCGCAAGTTCCACTCAATATGCACAATTTTGAGGCAACTGCTAACGTCAATGTGGCGGTTGACCAGTTGCTTAAGACCTTCCCAAATCTTGAATGGGTTGCTCTGGTTGTCAGCTGGTTTGCAACATCTACGGATGCAGGCACTTGCACTATCATTCCAAAAGTTGAAAACCCAGCCAGCACCACCACTTTCACACCCGTTGACTGGGCGGTTGCTGGTTTAACCCGCGCCACGGCGCAACAGGTTCTGCAATTTGGCGACGGTTCGCCAACATACGGCGGGACACCTTCGGACAAATCCGTATTGGATTTATGCGTGAAGCTGAAAGCTCTCGGCATCAAAGTCCTGTTTTATCCGATGGTCTTTGTTGACCAGATTACCCCAACTCCAAAACCTTGGCGTGGGCGAATCGCTCCAGCCAATGCGACCGATTGCAACAACTGGTTCACCAAAACCAATGGCTATAATGCTTTCGTCAACTGGTACGCCAACCTCAATATCGGCGGTGTTTACCTCAAAAATAACATCGACGCTTTTTTGATTGGCTCGGAGCTGATCGGCATGACGAGCTTCACCCCTTCGGCTGGAAGCTATCCAGCGGTATCGCAGCTTGTCAGCCTTGCTGCATCCGTAAAAACTGCTGTCGGTGCTGGCGTAAAAGTCAGCTATGCTGCGGATTGGAGTGAATATCACTCACAAGGTGGCTGGTTTAATCTCGACCCGCTTTGGGCATCACCCAACATCGATTTTGTCGGCATTGATTGTTATTTCCCGCTCACCCCTGACTTGCCGCAAACCCAAATCACCGAAGATGTGGTGAAGCAATACTGGGAAAGTGGCGAAGGCTGGGATTATTATTTCACCGATTCCGTCAACCGCACAGGACAAACCAATTACGCAAACCAAGTCTATGCTTGGAAAAACGTTGAATACTGGTGGAAGAACACCCACACCAACCCCAATGCAGTAACAACCGCTTGGACGGTAAAAATGAAGCCTATCTGGTTTACCGAGATGGGCTTTCCAAGCGTGGACGGCTGCACCAATCAGCCCAATGTGTTTTATGACCCATCATCGAGCGAATCCTTTTTCCCTCGCGCTTCCAAAGGCAGAGTGGATTTTATGGCGCAACGTACCGCGCTCAATGCTTCGCTGGATTTTCTTGAAACTCGCAGGCTGCTATCTGGCAACACGGATCTGGTGCAACGTCGCTTTATCTGGACGTGGGACGCAAGACCGTTTCCATTCTGGCCTGATTTGTCAAATTTCTGGGCAGATTGGCAGCTCTGGAAAACAGGCCACTGGGTCAATGGCAAGCTAGGCACGTCCACTTTAGGCGCAGTTATCGCCGTGTTGCTGAAAAAAGCTGGGCTTGAAGATACTGATTTTGACGTTACCCGCCTCACGCAGCAGCTTGATGGCTATGTGATTTTGCAGGTGCTGAGTTGTCGCGAACGCATCGAGCAGCTGCAATCCATGTTCAATTTCGATGCGGTGGAAACGGACGGCATCATTAAGTTTGTGCCGCGCGGTGGTCAGTCCATTGCCAATATCACGCAAGACGAACTGGTGACCAATAGCAGCGGTGGCAGCATCCGTGAGGAAGTTGAAATCACCCGCAAGCAGGAGCTGGATTTACCGCAACAGGTGAACATCACCTATATCAGCCGCACGGCAAACTATGACCCTGGTACGCAGATGTCACAGCGGCAAACGGTTAATGCCGTTGATTCTGTTGGCATCAACGTGCCGGTAGTATCCACTGACCAATATGCAAAAACGGTAGCAGACATCACGCTTTATAATGCGTGGGTGTCTAGGGTGGGCTTCAAATTCACGTTACCCGCCAAGTATTGCCTGATTGAACCAACTGACATTCTCACCCTAGCGATCGACGGCGTGAATTATGTTATGCGCGTCAGTACCACGAAAATTGAGCGCACAGGCTTAATGGAAGTGACTGCGGTTGCGGAAGACGTATCCACCTATGACTTCTACACTCCGCCTGGTGAAACTCCGCCAATCGCGCAGCCTGGAACAATCATTCCCAATACGCGCCTTGAACTGCTGGATTTGCCAGCCTTGCCGAACGATACAGAAGGCGTAGGCATTTTACGTGCAGCTACTGTTTCACAAGGTGAAAACTGGGAAGGCTCGGTTATCTACCGCTCCGATGATGGCGGGCAAGCTGGCGGCAATACTTTTGCCGTTATGTCCTCCACCGATACAGAGCATACGGTTGGCGGTGCGTTAACGCTTCTTGCTCCATATTCCTCAAATAGCTGGGATTATGCCAACACCGTTGATGTGTTGCTCCAGTTTGGCACACTTTCAAGCATAAGTGAGCTGGGCGTTCTCAATGGCGGCAACGTTGCCCTTCTTGGAAACGAGGTTATCCAGTTCCAAAACGCGCAGCTTCTGGCGGATAAAAAATACCGCCTGTCAAAACTGCTTCGCGGCAGGCTTGGTACTGAACATGAGGTAGGCACTCATGCCCTTGCAGAGCGATTTGTGCTGCTTTCGTCCAATCTGGTGCGTGTGGCAGTTCAAAACAGCATCATAGGGCTGGCAAGGCATTACAAGCCTGTTTCCGTTGGCGGAAGCCTAGCAACCACTGTCGAGCAGGTATTCACCTATACGGGCAAAACCCTTCGCCCATATTCACCCGTGAATATCAAAGGCACACGTAACCTTCCAGCCACGAATGACTGGACGATAACTTGGGTGCGGCGCACACGGCTTGGTGGCGATTGGCGCGATGGCGTGGATGTGCCGCTTTCAGAACAAAGCGAGCTTTACCATGTGCAAATTATGAACGGCTTGACCGTCGTGCGCACGGTGGAAGGCATCACCACACCTTCGCTGGTCTATACCGCCGCGCAGCAAGTGGCAGACTTTGGCGCGGTGCAAAGCAGCTTCGTGGTTAAGGTTTACCAAATATCGGCCATCATCGGGCGCGGTGTTTCTGGTCAGGCAACAATCTCTTAAAGCTGGGGGATTTTCTGCCCAGCACCCAGCTTGGTATGCAGCAAAAGTACGTCCACCATGATGTGCGATTCATAATCGTTAAGTGGCTGACCAGCTTTCAGTTTTTCGGCTGTGCTGATTTCACCCTTACTCGCAAAGCTCTCGTCACCGAGAACATCAAGGGCAAACTCTAGTACTTTGCCCGTCAGAGGTTCTTTAGCGAGGATGCGGCGTTTTACATGACCGCACCGTGCGCCGATACTTTTTCTTTCGGCGCGTTCGGCTTCCGTTTCCTGCGGGAAATCGCCGTAAAGGACTAAATCGCCGTCAGCATCCTTACCAAGGCCAAATAGGTGTTTCTGATTATTCATAAGTGCCTCCCTTTTGTTTCTCTGAGCATACCGACAGCAAATACGGCCTCAAGCAGAAACACGAGGGGCAAACGTCGTTGATGCCTAACTGTGCTAGGTGACACCAAAACTAAAAAATCCGGCAAATCGACATTTTTGCAACACACTTTTTGCACCTAATCGGAAGAAATTATGACCGCAACCAACAATCTCGGCATTACGCTTGTCGAACAAAGCCAATCGCAAAAAGAGGTTACGGTTAATGATGCCGTAAAACTGATTGATGCGATTCTTAACACAGGCGTTATTGATAAAGACCTGACCGCTCCGCCGGGTTCGCCTGCCACAGGGGACGTTTATATCCCTGCTACAGGCGCGACAGGTGCATGGGCGGGCAAGGACAACCAAATCGCATGGTATGATGCTTCTTGGCGGTTCCTTGTGCCAAAGGAAGGGCTGACCCTATGGGTTAAGGACGAAGACAAACTCTATTCATATTCAGGCACTGCCTGGGTGAGCACGATTGAGGCATTGTCCACACCACAGTTTGCACGGATCGGGCTTGGCACTGCACCGCACGCCACTCACATCATCAATCTGTTTGGGCCATCAGCATTAATCAATGGTAGTACTGGCTTCTTCCTGCAGATGAACAAGGCGAATGCCGCGCAGAACCTTGAGTTCATATTCCAGCAAGGCTTTGTGACATACGCAGAGCTGGGTTTGCTGGGCGATAATGAGCTGACGCTTAAAACATCGGACGGCACGAACTTTTATATCGCTTGGAAAATCCGCAACAGCGGCGTGACCAACTTTATGAAAGAACCGCTGATTTCCGATATTTCCCCCATCAACCACAAAAATTATATCACTAACGGCAACTGCGTGGTTGCCGAGCGCAATGATTTTACGCTGGTCAATAACACTTGGGCATACGGCAAGACTGACCGTTTCCAAGGGCAAGCCAGCGGCACGGCTGTAAGTGCAGGCAAACTCACGCAGAGCGCATTTTCCGGCAAGGAATATGTGAAGTTTGAAACTGTCACTATGACTGGCGCAGGTGTCTTAAAACTACGCCACCGCATTGAAGCGAAAGATGCTGAAATATTCGTCAACCAAATCGCCTCATTTTCCTGCTCGCTGTTTCATGCAATCGGCTCGGCTATGAACTGCACGGTTATCGTGCGCAAAGCCAATGCCGTTGATAACTTTACGGCAACCACTGTCATTGCAACTTCCAGTGCTATCAGCGTTCCAAACAATAGCGAATCGCCTGTCAGATTTGAGAATATCTCGATGGGCGACCCAAGCAACGGCATTGAAATCGAACTGCAAATGGCTTGCGGTGCAATCACCACCAAGGATTTCCTTATCCGCCAGCTCCAGTTTGAGCTGGGCGCGTTCGCTACGCAATTTGAGCAAGAGCCTGTGCCAATCACTCGCAGTAAATGCAAACGCTTCTGGCAAAAGCTGGGCAAAGGGCTGCAAGGCGGGTTTAACTCTGCCACTGAAATTGACCTAGCTGTTATTTTTCCAGTCGAAATGCGGGTGGCTCCTACAGGTGCGCTGCAAACCACCACTCCCGCCATTCAGCAAATTGCCGTTGGCGCAAAAACTGGTGCTGCATCTGCCATCGTCGGTGGCGGCACATCCTATTCAGCCAATGGCGCGTATGTGCGGGTGAATGGCTTTACTGGCGGCACAGCCAAAGACCACGTGATTGTTACTACCGATAACATTCTCGGCTTTGATGCTGACTTTGCATAACTCAAACCAAAGGAAACTATATGGATGACCAATTCCTACAAGTAGGAGCTGGCGGGCTATTTGCCTTGCTGGTTTTGCGTGAAGTGTTCGGCTTTTTGAAAGAAAAAGTGCGGGCGCAGAGCAACCTCGTAATCGACAACATGGCAAAGCAAATCCAAGAGCTGCACGAGTGGCACGCAGTCACCGACGAGGACGGCGTGAAAATCTGGTATCTGCGCCGCTCGCTGGAAAACGCCATAGAAAAGCTCACCAGTAATCTCGACATCCAAACGCAGCTGCTGCGTGAGATGGTGCTGATTCTCAAAGACAGCAGGAACGAGATGGACGCAGTCATCCGCGAAACACGCGAAATTCATAGGGAAATTCGCAATGAACATCACAGAAAAGCAGGTTAATCATATGAAAACAAACGCACAAGCAATCACCCTTATCAAAGAATTTGAAGGGCTAAAACTCAAGCCATACGCTGATCTTGGCGGCAAGCTAACAATCGGCTGGGGTCACCTCATTAAGCCTGGTGAGAAATTCACCACCATCACATCGGCGCAGGCAGAAACCATCTTCCTCAAAGACCTTGCCGAAGCAGAGGCTATAGTCACAAAGTCCGTGCGGATTGCTCTGAACGGCAATCAGTTTTCAGCACTCGCTGCACTGGCTTTCAACATTCCCAAAGCATTTGCCAACACCACGCTGGTTGATGTTCTCAATGCGCTTCGTTTTGATGATGCGCCCGAACAAATCCTGCGCTGGCATCGCATGGGCAAAAAGCCGGTAAAGGGATTAATCCGTCGTCGCGCGGCCGAGGCGATGCTTTTCGTATCATAAGGACTCACAATGGAATTACTCAAAGACGCAGCGGCAAATGCCAACGGAGAATCGCATCAATATGCTGGCGGCATGGCTACTGTCTATTGCTGGGGTAATTTTGCAGGCGCGACTATCAAGCTGCTTGTGAGCCCCAACGGTTCGGTATGGTTCGACCTAGAGGGTTACACGCTGGTGCAGACATCTAAGCCAAAAAATCTGCACCTATCGAATTGCTGGATGAAAGGACAGGTTATCGGTGGCACTGCTGAAACAAGCGTCAATCTGGTTGTGCGAAGTTTTCATACCTAAAGGAGGTTCAAATGCGAAAAGGCAAACACATCAGGGTTTTTCAAAGCCCCAATCATCAAGTGCGGAATGATACTATCATCCCTCCCTAACAAGCCCCGTTCCGAAAGGTTCGGGGCTTTTTTTATTGCCTAAAATCAGGCACTGCGAATTTCCAAGGCAGTATATTGCAAAGAGAAACCGCCGATTCTGAATATGAGTTTGTTGTCCAATCTATCAATTTCCATCATTTCTGATTTTGGAAGTTTTAGCATCATTGCGTGTAACAGCCGTGCATCCACAACAACATGATAGGGAAACGAGCCTTCGCCTTTGAGCTTTGTTTCATGTGCTGGGGCAGTAACAAATAATGTTCCAGCTTTTGTTCCACGTATTTCCGTCGTTTTTGGAATGTTTCCACGCTTCATTTTTGGCGGTTGCAGTGCCTTAATAAAGTCTTTCTGATTTATGCTTACGCTCATATTGCTACCATTTTACTTACGCTTTTTCCGCCATTTATCTGGCTGTTTGAAAGTTCCCGCCCATATACCAACGTGATTCTCTCGTGCTATTTCTTCATCATCTACGTAATCAGGTGCAAGGTACGAAACCGCAAATCCGCGCACGATCATCTCTCTGTTCAGCTCGATGTCACCAACCTTGCATACCGATAGAAACCGCCCGTATTTTTCTTTTTTCTTATTCTCACAAGAAACCTTTTGACCATCAACCAAGCTGGCAAGATATGCCTTTGCATCTTCACCACACCGCCATACTTCTTCATTAACGTTGCAGGTTTGCCGTTTTTCTACCGCATCAATTCCAATCAAACGGACATCAAACACACCATCGATAGAAAGTGTGTCCCCATCCTTTGCTTTACCTATGCCGGCAATGGTCAGCTCCTTGGTTGAAACATCGCGCCACACTTCTACTGGAACCGATACTTTCTGAGAATCCGCCGCATAGCAAACAGCCGGAATCATCATAGCAACTGCTATAACGGCACGCACATATTTTGGTTTTCCAATTTTCATAGCCCCGATGATACACGCATAAAATTAAGCACCATACGGTTAAATGCAGCGTGCAAATTAGACCTGTCCGAATATGTCGTATGTAGAATTGGAAATAAAATTACCTGAGACCAGAATTAGAATCAGCTGACTGACAAACTGAGTTTTTAGAAGCCGAATTTTTTTCTATGGTATTCAAGGTTCGACTTGTGCTGCGTTGTGAGGCCATCAATTTTGCAATACTCTCCCCCAAGAGCGTGCTTTGCTTCGTCACTAAGCCTTGATGAGAAAATTACGCTTCCGTTATCGCTAAAACTCAACAGCCCCTTATCAAAGGCGGCGTCCCATAAGGCGGAAAGCAATAGCCCATTGTAGACATCCAAGCGTTTTTCATCTGTTTCGCATTCTGCCCAAGGCACTATGTGTGAAGCTCTCAATAATTCAGGATCACTTAAGCCAGTGATGGGGCATCTACTATTCCAGTATTCCAACAGAGCTGACCTAAAAAGATTTTGCCCAATTCTCTGTACAACCAATCTCTCTACTTCAGTATTCTGTGGCAATCTGCTCGTTTCGGCATGAAACAACTTCAGCGGAACGTCTGGCAAACTAACGCCAAGCCTATACACCTTGGAAATCAAGGCATACAAATCGAAGAGAGAGTTGCATTCATAGGTGAAGCGTGAAGGAATGATTCCAAGATCACTCTTACCAATTTCTGAAGCTGCTCCCGCATGTGATATAGACAAATACCACGCACCTTCTGGTGAAGTAGCTGCTATCCAGATATCACCATCAGCAGATGCAGAAGAATATCGCAGCCACCCATCAATCATACCCTCATCGATACGAAAACCATTATCGAAGGCAGCTTTCTGAGCCTCTGTTCTGATGATAATGCCTGGTGGGTTTTCTATGCTCATAAATCCACCTTCATGAGTCGTTCACTTGCTGGCGAACCATTAATTTGAAGCCTCAACCAAGGCTCAGACTGACAATCGGTTGGCGGCTCGGTTGTTGTCGTAACTATATACTGAAATAAAGGAGATTCTCCGACACCCTCCATCTTTTTCATTAAAGCAAAAAGGCGCTGGTAGATGGAGCCACCGAGATCGGCTTCACGAGGGCTGTCGTGCAAAAGAAAACCTGGCAAGTACGTCTTGCCTTCTATAGTCAGCGTGAGTGTTGCAATATCAAACGCTACAACTTTCAGCGAATCAATCGCCGCAGTAGAGCGTTCTCCTCCAAGCATCACTTTAAGGTTCATTCCTTTACCATCCAGCTTGATTTCACCCTTGATGTTGCTTGGAATAAGCTCGCGCATGATGGTGTCGAATCTCTCAGACAGACTGGCAATCACACTGGAATAATTTTCTCTGTGTGCGGTGAGAACTCCTTTGATTTCTTCAAGCTCCACTTCCTTACGCGAAATAATGGTCACAGCACCGTTGCGTTCCGTCATCATTTCAGAATAGCGTTCGGCATCATCAAGAAGCCTTTCTGCTTTCCGCACGGAGTCAGAGCGTTCCAGAATTGCATTCTCAATCGCAGCAATCCTTTCTTCTAAAGGCTTCAATTTTTGCTGCGCGGCTGCCAAATCATACTTGAGCTGAGGCTCCGCTGCTTTAAGTGACTGAACTTCACCTTGAATTTTGGTGATTTCGTCGCGCTTCTTTTGGATGCTGGCTTGTAATGCCTCAAGATCACATTTTACCGTCGATATTCCGCAGCCTTCAGCCAAAGTTTTATCAATAGAAACCCTGCAAATAGGGCATACTGGGTTCTGTTCTGATATTGAGCGAGCATAGGCTTCAGGTAGTTCCGCTTGCAAATAAAGTATCGCTTTCTCTTTTTCTTCAACTAGAGCCGCGTTACTTGCTATCTGATTGCTCAGGCGGCTTACTTCATCCTTTGTGGAATCACGATCCTTGCGAAGTTTGGAGAGGTCGATACTTGTCCCATTAACAGGCAACTTGAGAACCTTCTCCAATTTCTGCTGCGCCAGTGTTTTAAGCGATGTAGCATCCAGTTCATTGCCAACAGCGGTTCCTCCGCCGAGAGCTTCATTTAAGCGATTTCTGGTGCGTTCAATGCCCCAGTCCAACTTAATCTGGAGCGATCTGTTCTCAGAAAGAGTGCGCTCTACACCAGACTCCTTTGCTCTTTCTTCAAGCTCCTGCTGCGTAAG
>JAIEPI010000108.1 GCA_019749855.1 Rickettsiales bacterium
CGCGTAGAGCGATTATATGCAGTGATGGACGCTGCTTCCCATTGGCTCACGCAGCAACTTCGTCAAACGGGCGGCAGCGAGGCGCGTGACTATTTGCAAAAACGCGGCATTCAGGAACAGACCATTCAGGAATTTCGGCTGGGCTATGGGCCGCCTAAGCGCAGTGCCATGAAGGAAGCGCTCATGCAGCGCGGGTTCACTGAATCGGAGATGAAAGAGGCGGGGCTGCTGGCGCAATCCGAAGAAGGCGGCGCGACGTACGATAAATTTCGCGGACGTTTGATGTTCCCTATTTATGATGGCTCCGGTCGCGTGATTGCCTTTGGTGGCCGGCTGATTGATCCAGAGGCGAAAGGCCCCAAATATTTAAACTCGCCTGAAACGCCGCTGTTTAGGAAAAGTCATCAACTCTATCACCTCGATGTCGCACGCCGTGCTGCTTCGAAAACACGCGCCATGCTGGTGGTTGAGGGCTACATGGACGTCATTGCGCTGGCACAGGCGGGGTTTGATCATGCTGTGGCGCCGCTCGGTACAGCGATCACCAAGGATCAGCTAGCCCTGCTGTGGCAAGTGGTGGATGAGCCGATACTCTGCCTCGATGGGGACGCGGCAGGCTGGCGGGCGATGGAGAGGGCGCTGGAACTGGCGTTGCCGTTGCTGGCTCCGGCGAAGAGTCTGGCTTTCGTGCGGCTGCCAGCCGGAGAGGATCCCGATTCACTGGTGCAAAAACAGGGCGCCGAGGCGATGGAGCGTCTGTTGATACAGCGCCAGCCGCTGATCGAGGTGTTCTGGGAAAAATTTTATACAACGCAGCCCCATGAGACACCTGAGCAACAAGCCGGTGTTGAGGAAACACTCAAGCGTATGATTGAGCAAATACAAAACGCATCGGTGCGTATGTATTATCAGCAAGCGGTGAAAGAGCGTCTGTGGAATGCCCGCCGCCAGAATTTCAGCAAAAACAGCAAAAAGAACGTGTCACATAAAAAAGATGCCGCCTCAGGCATGCCGGACGGCTCATTGCAGGTGTTGCGGCGCTCCAAGGCGGCATTGCTAACACCCATGCAAGAGCATGCGGGCGGTCGCACTGACACGTATCTGGCGATGCTGTTATTGTTTGCCCATTATCCGGCTCTGTGGGATGGGGCATGGGAAGAGGCGCTCGCGGAGGCTCACTTGACGCAACCCGTGCATCAGCAGATGCGTGACCTGTTGCTTGAGATATTATCCCCGCAGGAGGGGGTGAATCGGGAGACGGTGATTGCCGCCATCATGCAGGCGAACGGCATGAAAGCATGGAAAGCGTTTCTGCGCGAAACCTCACGCCATTTGCCAAAATCGGTGCTGAGCGCGACAGAGGATGTGGGCATGCAAGCCGCACAGATTCAGCTGCAATATCTGAGTCAGCGCTTGGAGTTGATGGCGCTGGAAGATGCCTATAGTGAAGCCCATATGCGATTTGCGCAGACCATGCAGGACCGTGAATGGCAACGAATGGAGCATTTGCGCCAACGCATCAGTGAAGTAAAGCATACGCAGAGTTTTTTTCCTGAGGATTAGTCCTTGATATGTCTCTATTGCACGACACTGTGTCTTTTTCATCTTGCATAGTAAACATTCGGGGTGCTAACAGTTGAAACTGCACAAACCACTACATATATGGTGGTAAACCAGCAAAAAGAGTGCTATGCCGCACAGCTTTAACATTTCTAACGTCACCTTTAAGCACGAGTGAGGTTGTTAAGTGTGGTTCTTATTGTTTCCACCTAAACCTCCTAAAACTGAAGCAGGGAAAACTATGGCTCCGGCGAAACAAGCAAAAAAGCAGGCAAATCCTGCTAAAAAGGCGTCCACTAAAACAAAAGCTCCAATAAAAAAGGCTCCCATCAAAACGGCTTCAACAAAAGCTGCGCCAGTGAAAGCCTCCCGCCCAGCCGTAAAAAAAACCACGCCAGTGAAGCCAGTCGCCAAAAAACAAGCATCCAAGCCAGTCGCTAAGACAGCAAAGCCGGTAAAGAAACCAATGCCCTCAAAGGCTCCGGCAAAGGCTCCTGCAAAGAAAACAAGTGCTAAAAAAGCACCTCTGACCCCTGTTTTGGTGAAGTCAAAGACGTCGCCAGCCGCGAAAGCAAGACCAACAGCTTCCAAAGCGAAGCCACCAGTTGCTAAAGCGAAGCCAAAACCTGCGGCAAAATCTTCGCAGCGTTCACGTCCCACTTCCCCGCAAGCAAAACCTGCGCTAAAAGCCAAGGCCGCCAACGCCGCGCCAACAGCGAAACGTCCAGCACCTGCTGCTCGTAAGTCACCCGTGAGCTTAGTGAAGAATGCTAAGCAAACGCAAAAAAAACCGGCAAAAGCCGGACAAACGATTACAAAGCCAAATCTTAAGCCTGTCGCCGCGCAGCCATCGAAAACATCCGTAAAAACCCCTGTAAAAAAAGAAGTTAAAAAAGCCCCCATGTCCATTAAAAAAGAACAGACTGCCCTTAAAGATGCCACCCACAAAGAGGCTAAGGTGACCAAGCAAAGCGCGGCCTCAGCTGTTGAAAATGCAGCGCCAGTGGTGAGCAAACAGGCTGCTGCGAATAGTGAGGCAAAGCTGCTGAAGCGTCTGCTGGAAGTGGCTCGCAAAAACAAGGGCGTGATCACTTACAATGACCTGAATGAATATATTCCGGCGGATGAGTTTTCACCCGAGAAAATTGATTCCATGATAGCTCAGCTTACCCAGCTGAAAATCCGAGTGATTGAGGATGCGGAGGCCGAAGCAGAGGCAGAGGAAGAAGACGATGTGCCAATCGTCGCTGATGAAGAAGAATCAGGTGAGCCAAAAGAGGAAACCGTGGCAGAGCCCATTGGCCGCTCGGATGATCCGGTGCGTATGTATCTGCGTGAAATGGGCAATGTTGAATTGCTCTCACGTGATGGTGAAATCGAGATTGCCAAGCGCATCGAAAAAGGCCGTGAGATGCTCATCAGTGCGCTGTTTGAGAATCCAGTGATTATGCACGAGTTGCTGAAATGGCGTGATGATCTCGCTGAGGGCAAAATGCTGCTGCGTGAGATCATTGATCTGGACGCGACGTACGGGGCCAATGAGGAAATGGGCGAAGGTGGCATCCCTATGCAGGCTGGGGCACCGGTGATTCCTGCCCCCGTCGTGGAGCCTGAAATCGATAAAGCCGCCAAAGCTGCCGAGGAAAAACGCCTGAAAGAAGAAGCGCGTTTAAAAGAAAAAGAAGCCAAAGCCGCCAAAGCTGCCGAGGAAAAGAAGAAAAAAGAAGAAGCCAAAAAAGCGGCCGCCAAACTTAAATCATCCAAAAAATCAACCGCCGAGGACGATGATTTTGATGACGATATGGATGATATTGTCCTTGAAGATGAAGAGGAAGAGGAGGGCGAAGCTGAAGGCGAGGCCGAAGCCGAAGATGATGAGGACGATGATAATCCGATTTCACTGGTGGCGATGGAAAATGCCCTACTGCCGCAAGTGCTGGCAACGCTCGATCAATTTGCGGGCATCAGCGGCAAGATGCGTAAAATCCAGCAAAAACGACTGGATGCGGCGTTTGGTGAAGATGTTGGCAACGATAAAGACAACAAAGATTACATCAAGCTGCGCAAAGAATTGGCAGAACTCATGCTCGATGTGCGTTTCTCCAACGCATGCGTCGAGGATCTGACCGAAAAACTACATGACATCAATCGTAACCTGATGGCAATTGAAGGAAAAATCCTGCGCTACGCGGACAAAAAGAAAGTCGATCGCCGTGATTTCCTCACCGAATGGCAAGGCCATGAGTTGGAGCAAGGCTGGCTGAAGCGTGTGGGCGCTAAAAAAGGCAAGGGCTGGAAAGACTTCGCGGAATCACATGGCGAGGCCGTTGAAAAACTGCGCGAGGAAGTAGCGGCCGTTGCACGCGAAGTGGGCGTTGATATCGGCGAATTCAAACGCATGGTGATGGATGTTCAAAAGGGTGAACGCACCGCGTCGCAAGCTAAAAAAGAGATGATTGAGGCGAATCTTCGCCTTGTGATTTCGATTGCGAAAAAATACACGAACCGCGGCCTGCAATTCCTTGATCTGATTCAGGAGGGCAATATCGGCCTGATGAAGGCGGTGGATAAGTTTGAATACCGTCGCGGTTACAAATTCTCAACCTACGCCACCTGGTGGATTCGACAGGCGATTACGCGTTCCATCGCCGATCAGGCGCGCACCATTCGTATTCCGGTGCACATGATTGAAACCATTAATAAAATCGTGCGCACTTCACGCCAAATGCTGCATGAAATTGGCCGCGAGCCAACACCGGAAGAGCTGGCGGAAAAGCTGGTGATGCCGCTGGATAAAGTGCGCAAGGTGATGAAAATTGCCAAAGAGCCGGTGTCCTTGGAAACGCCGATTGGCGATGAGGAGGACTCACATCTGGGTGACTTCATCGAGGATAAAAATGCCATCCTGCCGATTGATGCTGCCATCCAATCCAACTTGCGTGAAACCACCACGCGCATTCTGGCCAGCCTTACGCCACGTGAAGAACGCGTGCTGCGTATGCGCTTCGGTATCGGCATGAATACTGACCATACGCTGGAGGAAGTGGGGCAGCAATTCTCGGTCACACGGGAACGTATCCGCCAGATTGAAGCCAAAGCATTACGCAAGCTGAAGCATCCCAGCCGCAGCCGCAAAATGCGTAGCTTCCTCGAGCATTAAGCGGAATCATTATAAAAAGGGCCGTGTCTTTGATGAGGCCCTTTTTTGCATCTAGGATACGGCTGTATCCATTGTGTTTTTACGTTGGCATTCATGCATGAGCAGCCTATAAAGCTGGAGAGCAGGGGATGGTTCATGGATCGGGAAACACAACAACGAGTGCAAAAAGCCAATGCCCGTTTGCTACTGCGTATTTTATGGCGTGAGGCGCTCTATGTCGCGCCGCTGACCTGCCTGCTGCTCGTGTTAATCACCAAAAACCTGCCAGTGTCGCTGGGTATTTCCAGTGCCATCTTTGCGATCGGCATGGCTGGATATCATTACTTTAAACGGCGATTCACACAGCAGGGACTGCTCGATGATGCTGGGCCTAACAGTTCTGCATCCTCACATGAATCCTGAGACAGTGGCACAATCTCCTTTGGATCCTCAACGATTCCCAACTTACGTGTTTCTGGCGTTAGTGGTGGCGATCTCGATCGGCATGATTGTGTTTCAGTTCAGCGGTCGCCTGTGGCTGTCCATGACGACGGCGGCATTTTTGTTTATCGTTGATGTGGTGATGCTCCGCCGCATGATGGGGCGCGATAAATAATGCGACGCATCCCAACATTTTTGATGGCCATTATTTTGGCGCTCAGTGTGATTTTCATGCTTGTCGCGCTCAAGAGTCTGTTACCCAAACCGCCGCGGGTGGCGGCAGGTGGGGCGTTGTTGTGTGAGAATGATCCCAACTGGTTGTCACGCCGCAATACCCCGCTCTACATCGTGCCGCACGCAGAAGGGCGGGCATTGATGCTCTATGAAATGCGAGAGTGGCTTGAGCGCATGGAGCCAGGTGGTGCGCACGGTAAAATACAGCTTGGTTATACGATGGGTGTATTGCCGCTGACGCTTTACACAAAAAAAACGGGCAGTTGGGAAATCCAGACCGAGGATTTTGAGAAGGATCTGGCATGGGCAGCGCGGCAGAAGCGACCATTTGTGGTCTATGTGCTGAGTAACCATTTTGCGGACACGGGAACGCCGCTGATCGAAGAGCTTAAACATGACGCACGCAACATGATGACGCTGCGCACGCCAAGTGCGTTCAAGGAGGATTATTTCCGTACAAAATTATTACCGTTTACGATGTCGTCCGACGCATCAATACCGGTGAATCACTATAAAAACAGAGCGTTAGCGGTGATTGCCCAGAAGCTCGCGGCATTTGACCGTGCGCACCCGGGATTGCTGATTGGCATCGAGATGAATGGCGAAACACACTACTTGTTTCCTGATTTTTTTACCGGAACCGCCAATGTTCAAACACCACAATGGATGGATTACAGTGATCAGGCGGTGCAGGAATTTGCCGAGTTTTTACAACAGCGCGGCGTGACGCTGCCGGCGGAAAAAATACGCGATATTCCGCTTGATCATTATCAGGCAGGGTATCTCCCTATATCAGGCTGGCTCGATGATCCCACCGGTCAATTGAATGTTGAGATTTATGTGGATGGTCTAAAAAAAGCGAACGCGGAGAAGCCCATTAACCGGCTGGATGTTTTTGAGAATCCTGACAGCGGCGTCCATGAGCCCAATAGCGGCTTCTCCTACATGCTGGATGCAAGTGCTCTCGCCCACGGTAGGCATGTGGTTCAGGCTGTGGTGTCTTATGCGGGGAAACGCATGGAAATCGGACGGCGCGAATTTACTGTGGGGCGCGATACACCGAATCATGCCGCGGATTCCTCCATTACGACCGCATCGCTGAGTGGCCCTTTTAAGGGGTATCTAGATCAGCCACTGAGTGGAAGTCAGGTGCATTACGAGCCGCTGGTGCGAGAGTTTCTGGCTTTCCGCGCACAGCAAGTCAAACAGCATATACAGAAAATGGCGACATTTTTTCATGCGGAGGGCTTTCCTGCAAAACGACTTTTCAGCTATCAGTTGACCCCGTGGCTGTTTGGCGGATGGAACGAACAGCTCTTTGGCATTGGCCGTGATTTCTTCTCAATGCAAGAGGTCACGCCCGGGGTGAATCTCTACGGGGGCAATGTCGCCAATCCACATGTATTTAATTATATGGATAACACCCGTGGCTACGCCATTCCTGAGATGCATCCGCAAATGGCTAATGCGGCGGGAATCATCGAGAAAGCCATGCGCTATCATTATTGTAAAGGCGCAGTTTTTATGGGGCCGTACTTCGTGATGCTAAAGCAAAAAAAGAAGTATAATGAACATGCGCGCTTTCGCCTCAGTGCGGATAATCCCGATTGGGGTTCCGCGGATTTCTTTCGCATCCTCTCTGAGATGGTGAAGCAATGAACCATGGGCGTGCGGCGCGAGCGTGGGAAATGATGGTGGGTGCGCGTGCATTGACGCTGCAGGAATACTTCGCCAAGGGACATCACAATAACTTTGATTTCCTACGATTCTTCGCCGCCTGCCTCGTGTTGTTTGGGCATAGTTTTACTCTGCTTGAAGCGACGCCTCAGTTCAAGTTTCCCTCTGATCCGGTGACGAAAGCAATTTTCCCCTACCTGCCATTTGGACAGGGATTGCCAGGCACTGGCGTTCATATATTCTTCTTTATCAGCGGCCTGCTTGTCACACGTTCCTTTATGAACGCGCAGGGGGATGTGTGGCGTTTTGCCCGCGCACGCCTGTTGCGGATTGGCCCTGCCTTTTGGGTGAACACATTGCTGGTGGCCTTGGTGTTGGGGCCTCTCATGAGCGACCTTGCGCCAACAGCTTACTTTGCGAATGGAACAACCTGGCAATATATTTTACGAAACATTCCTTTTTGGCCGCTGCAAGTGCATCTGCCCGCGGTGTTTCAGTCCATCCCCTTTGCACCAGCGGTGAATGGCTCCATCTGGACCATACCGCTAGAGCTGCAAATGTATGTGTGGGTCGTGATTCTTGGCGTGATCGGCGTGTTACGTCAGCGTTTGGTGTTTTTATCTTTTTTTGCCGCTATCACTTTGTATTACTGCATCACCGGCGCGTCCTATATGTTTGTAACATCCACCGGTGAGCCACGATTATGGGTGTTTTTCTTTTGGGGCATGCTGGCATGCATTTATGCACCTAAAATTCTTGTTTCACCCCGTCTGTTGCTGTTGATGTCTTTGCCGATGGCGTGGCTCTGGCAGACCCAGACACTCTGGATGCAGGTGCTGTATGCCGCCTGGTTTGGTTATGCGCTGCTGGTGCTGGTGTATGTATGGCCGCTGCGCTGTTTGGATATGCGGCGCATCGGCGATGTGTCTTACGGCATTTATCTCTATTGTTTTCCGGTGCAGCAAACGCTGATTAGCTTTTTTATGCCGCACCTCAATGGCTGGGGGTTAGCGGCGCTGACCTTTGTGGTGACGCTGCCGATTGCGGCGACATCATGGCACTGGGTGGAAAAACCAGCGTTACGCAGAAAGCGCGTGCCCCAAGCCACGTTGCCTGCCTGAAACACACACGCATCGCCACTCGCACTATCTTTTGATTGTCAAGCAGCAGGCGGATGCTTATAACTACCCCCTATGACGCTTGGCACCAAAATTTCCACCTTTTTCACCGGCAAACAAGTCGGTATCGATGCCTTTGGCAACCGTTATTTTACGCAAAAACGGACAAAAGCTGGTGCGCGTGCGCGTCGCTGGGTGATGTATCGCGGCACGCCTGAGCCATCTAAAGTGCCGCCGCTGTGGAATGCATGGCTGCATCACACGATTGCGGTGCTGCCATCTGAAATGAATATCCCTACGCATAGTTGGCAAAAAGAATATATCCCCAACCTTACGGGCACTGCCGGAGCTTATCTGCCGCCCGGGCACATCCGCAAAGGTGCGGATCGTGCCGCCACCGTGGCTGATTATCAGGCTTGGACTCCACTCGATTAATTGACAGCAGAAAGAAGACTCATGCAGCGTAACGCGATTGAAACAATTATGGGCGGGGTGGTTCTGGTCATCGCCGCGGCCTTTGTGTTTTTTGCTTACAGCAACAGTAATCTGGGGCGTTCTGACTCGGATGGCTACCATCTTACCGCTGAATTTGGCAATGTGGGCGGTGTCGCTAAAGGCAGCGATATACGAATCGGCGGCGTGAAAATTGGTGTCGTTGATAATCTCTCGTTGGAACCAAAAACCTATCAGGCGATTGTGGGCCTGACCATTAACCGTGGTATCAACATCCCTAAGGATACCGCAGCGGCGATTATTGGCGATGGATTGCTCGGCAGCAAATTCGTGGCGTTGCAGCCAGGCGCTGAGGATGAAATGCTGAAAGACGGCGAGCGTATTGAGTTCACCCAGTCGGGTGTCAGCATTGAAGAGCTGATTGGCAAGTTCGTGTTCAGCGGCGGTGGTGTGGATGAGGGCAAGGCGGAAAAAGACGCGATCTCAACCGACGATGCGGCAGTTCATTCTAAAGAGCCCGAACTCTCGTTGCCCTAGGTGATGACGCGTTTTCTTGTTTTTGTTCTGATGGCACTCCCTGCCATGTTGCAGGCACAAACACTGGAAATATCGCCAGAGCCGTCACTAACATTCTCGTCAGCAATATCGTCATCAAGCACGCCTAAGCCACCCTTCGTCGCGCCAGTGTCGCCAGCGGATGCGATCCTGCCTGCATCAACGCCCTTCGCCAAGACGCCCTCTGCACCCATTCAGCCTACAATTCAGCCGCCGATTCAACAAGCGCCAGAATCAATCGCTGGAGCTCCTGCCACTCCGGAGCCACCTGCGCCATCACCCCAGTTAACCAGTGAATTGGCCAGCAAGGCGATGAATGTTGATCTGGCCATCATTGATAAAAACCTCGGTCGAAAACAGCGCCTTCAAGTGCCCATGGGGCGGGCTGTAACCTATAAAACGCTGGAGATTATGCCGCAGCGCTGCGTCATTGATTCGGCTGCCGAGCCGTTGCCAAGCCAGTCGTTGCTCGTGGAAATTTATGACCGCGCTTCGGGAAAACTGCCGAGCCTGTTATTCTCCGGCTGGATGTTGGTGGGCGACCCCTCGCTGTCGCATCTGGAGCATCCCTATTATGACGTGGTGGTGTTTGGCTGCTCGCCGATTGTGAAGAACAGTTCCCCTGGTGATGCCGCTGATGAAAATGATACCCAAGCCCGATAAGCGCCTTAGCGTTCTGTGCGTGTGCCTGTTGCTGGCAGGCTGTGCGAAGCCTTCTACGCAGATGCCGGTGTTTGATGCGGCGCAGGTGGTGCAGGAGGAATCCTCGCAGCGTGCGTCGGTGGCAGGCAGAACCAAGCCACTTGCGCCGGTGCCTGCGGTGAGTTTTACCCCGCAGGAATTGCGGCAAATGCGCAAACGTCTGGCGCTTCATGCTGACCGTGTGGTGAGTGCCGGACAAAAACTGTGCGAGATGATGGGGCGTGACCCCAACACTTGCATTTACATGATTCGATTGACGACAAAGGATGCTGAGTCGCTGAACGCCTATGCGGATGGTGAGAAAATCTATGTGACGCCGAGCATGATGCGCTTTGCCACGCAGGACGAGGCGCTGGGCGCAGTGCTGTCGCATGAATACGCGCACAACATCATGGGGCATATTGAAGCAAAAAAACGCAATGCGGTGGCCGGCATGGTCTTTGGCGCGCTGGCGGATATCGCGGCGGCCTCGCAGGGGTATGACACGGGGGGCGCGATGAGCGAGATTGGCGTTGATTCCGGCATTCGGGCGTTTTCGCCTGATTTTGAGCGTGAGGCTGATTATGTGGGCATGTATGTGATGGCGCTCGCGCAGTATGACATTACGCAGGCGCCGAATCTGTGGCGGCAGATGACCGCCGCCGATCCTGAGGGTGCGTTTCTCACTGGCACGCACCCCTCCAATCCCGAGCGCTCTATCTTACTCACCTATACGAAGGATGAAATCATCGCCAAGTTCCGCAAAGGACAATTACTGGTGCCTAATCAGGCACCTGCTAGGTAATCTATTATATAACAGTAGTTTATTGTGATAATTAATCAGGCAATCAATACCTAACTTCATTAAACTGTCATACAATAGTTAGCTAAATTCATTATACTGAGGGTAGTATACAAGGAAAGTTGCGTGCATGACGAATCGTCCTGGATATAGTCCACTCTCGATAGAAGCGGTGACCGCCGCTGCGCACCGCACCCATCCCAATAACCGAGTTCTGGCAGAGCTGGCGATCGCGCAGGCAATTCTCGAATCACGACTGACGGGCAACCCATCAAGGCTGGCCACGGAAGGCAATAACCTGTTTGGTGTGAAAGGCAGTGGTGATCGCGGCTCGATCACCATGGCTACCCGCGAGGTGATTGGTGGTCGCAGCGTGATGATGGATGAACCCTTTGCGCGTTACAGTTCATTCGATGAGAGTTTTTCTGCACACGGACGGTTAATGGATCGGCCACGCTATGCCGCCGTGGCCTCGGCTCGCACCATTGAGGAAGCAGCCCGCGCGGTAGCCGCTGCTGGTTACGCTACCGATCCAAATTATGCTCAGGCATTGCTGCGCGTGCATCAGCAATATGTGGCCTCGGCTTCGCAGCGCTATCTCATGACCAGCCCCTATTACAATCCGGCGGAGCTGGAAGGACATGTGCTGGGCGCACTGGAAGAAAGTGGGAATGGTGCCAACCGTGATGCGGTGGCGCGTATTCGTGAGCAGTTGGGTGGCAATGAAGCACAACGCATCGATGGTTTGCAGGCAGTAAGCGCGCTCAACCGCCGCTTGCTGGTGCAAGGCGGTGTCGCGGCCACTGAGAGTGCCATCCCGCAAGCGACCTTTCATCTGGCACAAAAATTTGGGGCCGAAATGGCCACCGCCATTCATCGCTCCACCGATGCGTCACAATCCATCCTGAGTCTGGAGTCCAATGAGGCGCGTCGCGGCCCACTACGCACTGCCTTGCAAAGCTACATTAGCGAAAGCTCGACCATTCTCACTGAAGAGTCCGTGACACGCATGCAGCTCTCGGAAGACGAGCGGGCGCGTCTGAATCGTATTTTAGGACGCAGTCCAGCGGCTCGTCCGGCAGTGGCGACGGATACGCCATCACCAGCAGCGACGGGTGCCGCGGCACCAGCAACCGCTACTGGCGCCCCGACTGCACCGACTCCCGCTTCCCCTGAAGGCGCGCCAGCCGCAGCAACAACTTCGCCAGCCACGACTGGAAATACACCACCCGCCACGGGCACGACGGCTTCAGGTGCGGCACCTGCGACGACGGGCACTACGCCTCCCACGACAGCAGCGGCTTCCACGACAGCAGCGGCTTCCAATACCCCGCTTGATCCTTCAGAATTAACCGTCGGTGATTTGCGATTACTGGCGCGTGCTCGCAGCGGCGAGCATGATCAGCGCGTGACCCGTGCGCGTGAGGGCATTCGTAACGCGCCACGTGGCGCTGACGGAGTTCGCCGCCGCCCCGACGGAACACCGATGACGGACGAAGAAGCGCGTCGCGAAGAAAGTGGGTTTGCTGGCATGTTCTCGCGCATGGGTGAGATGGGCCTTGGTGGCATGCTGCTCATGATGATCATGGCCATTTTCCTGCCTCCGGAGATGTTACAGTCGCTTATGGGCGGTGGTAGGGGCGCGGGTTCTACTCCAGAATCGCCGCCAGCTGCAACACCACCTGCTGCAACGCCGCCAGCTACATCGCCTCCTGCCACGCCACCACGTGAGACAGGTCGGGAAGCTTCTGCGGTAGCGCCAACATCTCCAACACCGCCACCTGCGGCCACGACAGGAAATACACCTGCTCCAGTGCCACCAACCACCCGTTCAGATGCCACTACGCGTGATCGTGGTGCTGATTTTGCCTCTCTGCTGGGTGGTGAAGAATTTGGCGCGCGCGGTATGCTTGTGAGCGATGCAACGCCTGATATGACGGCCTTATCAAGAGTTACCGGAAAATCCGGCCCACCCTCTCTGACGAGCCTCACCTAGATCACCGGCGTTTTGCCTGCTGCATACGCATGGGAGTGCTGGGTACTGGATGATGGAGACACAGAAGCATCCGCCGCTGGTGCCAGTGCCTCTTTCACCGACACAGGCTTTTCAGCGCTGGCGGCCCATGGCGTTTCCAGTTCATAATAGTTGCGAACATAATGAGCATAGGCGAGATCGTCTGGTCGTTTTACGGCAGCGTCTGAGAATTCCAACGTGACCAGAAAATTATTGAGCGCGGGCGCATCTTTTGCCAGCGCGAGTGGCACGGCGCTGCCATACCCTAACTCACGCACGCGACGGCCTTGCGCCCCCAGATCAAACACCACGGGATAGATGCCATAACGAAGGGCAATGGAGAGCGTGTAGCAATAGGTCTCCGGCCATACACTCGGAATCAGCACCACATGCGGATTATGTTTTTGCAGCAGGGATTCAATCTCCTCCTCCCGATATTCTCCGGTGACGGTGACATTGCTAAACTCCGCACTGTTTAGCTCGGCATGATTGGTGTAGCCAATCAACGTGTAATGGATCGGCAAACCACGCTCCGCGGCGTCTTTGGCTAAAGCCGCCAGAACAGAGGAACCTTTCACTGTGGAGAGTGCGCCAATCACCGCCACTTGCAGCTCTTCATTCTGGCTGGGTGCTGGACGAGTCAGCAGCGGTGCATGGCTAAACTGCTCTTCATGCGGACGTACGTGATAGGCGGCCTCAGGCACATAGCGAAGCATCCGTTCTTTGACATCAAGGTCAGGGACAAACACACGCCTTGCACTGCGCAGCAAGCGGGCAAAATGCAAACGCCACTGCCACACTGGCATTCCTTCCGCATTGGAGGGCGTGTATTCCATCATGCGCTCATAGGTCTCAATATCTGGCTCACCATTATAAAAATCATCAGCGTCCACGAGATTAATGCGTGGGCAAATCGTGTAGTAATCATGCAAGGTGACATCGTACTTAATATCCAGCGCACTGCTCAGCTCGGTGAGAAAATCAATCATGCGATGCGGGAAGCCTATGAGGTGATGCACATGAATATGCGAGATGCCCAACTCCAGCATGGCCTCAAAAAATCCCTCACGGTCATATTCCAGCGAGAAAAAGGCATTGGGCGTATGGGCAACGCCGTAATGCGACAGCATCATGCCGCCGGATTCTAAATCAGACGGATACAGCAGATAGGTTCCAATGGACTCTTTGGCCAATGCCGCGCTGAGTTCACGCACGTGACGCTCGGTGCCGCCGCCACGGCTGTGGTTGACCATCAGCATGTTGAAATCACGGCCTGCATGTTTAAGGCGCGCCAGATCAAGGTGCTGACGGATCGAGCGAACTGGATCCGCCTTGATGAAGTCACGCACTTGCGCGGCATAATGAGGGTAGCGGGCGTTTAAGACCTTCAACCCTTGTTTCACCAGCGTTTTTTTCTCAGCCGAGAAGGAGGTGCCGCCAATATGCCGCACGAACACATCCCCCGCCAGCAGATGCTTCCAGCTATGTTTGGCAGCGCGCAGGCAGAAATCATTTTCCTCACCATAGCCACGCCCAAAAGTTTCAGCGTCAAACACGCCGACATCACGCAGGCAACGGCGCTTGATGAACATGCAAAAGCCAACCGCTGTGGGTAACTCACAGTTTCGCCCCTTATTGATCGCAGCGGCTAACTGATCCAGCGTGGCATAATCAACTTCAAGCGGCATGTTATTGTCATGCACCATGAAGGGATAGCTGCAAATCTCCGCATTGTTTGACAGCGGCGTCACCGTACCCACCGCATTGCTGCTATAGGCATGGCGATGCAGACGATCCAGCCAGTCTGCAAACACTTCCGTATCGGAATTGAGCAGCACCACATCACGGTCACCGTGAATCTGCATGCCTTTATTCACGGTTTGAACGAAGCCCAGATTCTGTGGGTTTTCAATGAGCGTGAACCATTTTGCCTGCGCCAGCTCCCGTAGCTTCGCGCCTAATTGCGGGTCGGGACTGTAATCATTAATGACAATCAGCTCGAAGCGCGTTTCACCGGTAGTTTGCAGAGCACGCCATATCGCATTCAGCGTCTGATCATAATCACGATAGATGGGCATCACCACATCGACGGTGGCATCATTGACGATCGCGCCTGCACGCTTCGCACTATCAGGCAAGGCTGAAAAATCGGCGTCACTCGGCGCTGTTGGCATGGCAGCCACTGGGGCATCATCCGTGCGTTTAGGCTTAAACAACGAATGCAGACGCTCGGTGCCCATGCGACGGCGTCGCCACTGATGATGCAGGTTTGTGTTGAGAATCAAATGCTCAATGGAGAGAAAAAACAAATCCGCCGTTACCAGACGCACCCGCTCAGGGATGGGCAAGCGGCGAAGCCCACGCAAAAACAATGCACCGGCACGTTTTGTGCCGCTAATAATGCGATGCCTGCGGTGCCAGATGGGGCGAGCGAATGCGCGTAACATAAAAACCCTTCAAAGAGGCGAAAACATACTGTGGAACGCCCCCTGTTGCCAAGCAAAATAGTGGCTTTTTTCAGCCTTTCATTTTGGCGAGCGGGTGATATTTTTTAATAAGTTTATTCAGATGTTTGCGGCTGACATGTGTATAGATTTGCGTTGTGGTTATGTCGGCATGCCCAAGCAATTCCTGAATCACCCGCAAATCAGCCCCGCCTTCCAGCAAATGACTGGCAAATGAATGGCGCAACGCATGCGGATGCACCTTCGCCTCGTCGATGCCGGTATTGATCGCCAGCTGTTTAAGCAACTGCCCTAATCGTTGACGGGTCAGATGCCCCTCCAGCCCTCGTGAGGGAAACAAAAAGCTGGAATAACCACTGCCATCTGTAAATACGCCGCGTATCTCGAGGTAAGCCTGTAGCGCCACAATGGCTTCACGATGCAGCGGGGCGATACGTTCGCGCCCGCCTTTGCCAGTGACGAGCAAAAAAGAGGTGGCCGCGGTGGCTTCCTGTAGGGTCTGGCGCACCTGTGACATGTTCAAACTCACCAATTCGGACACACGCAAGCCGGAGGCATAAAGTATTTCCAGCATGGCGCTCAGCCGTTTGCCCTCCGGTGATGTATCCGCACTTGCCGATTGCAAAAGCGCCTCCACCTCCTTGTGGTCAAGTACATGTGGCAATGGACGTGCGCGTTTAGCGCCCATGAGCAACGCAGTCGGGTTTTCGCTACAAAAACGCTCAGACACCATGAAACGGTAGAACTGGCGAATGGCGCTGGTTTTACGAGCACTGCTGCTGGCGGCCAGTCCGTCATTGGTCAGACGGCTCAGATAGGCTTCAATATCCAGGCGGCTCGCCTGCGCGAGGGACGTTTTGCGTGTGCGCATCATCTGAGCATAATCGAGCAAATCACGACGATACGCCGCAACGGTGTTGGCGGAGGCCTGACGCTCCGTTTGCAGCATGTCCAGAAAATCTTCGATCAGCGTGGTATCAGAAGGAAGCGGCACTTACGGGACGCGTCGATCAGGAATGCCCAATAAAGCTTCCGTCATGAGAGCGTTACTGTAGCTACGCAAACCGACCTTATTCCAGGCGGCAAGAACCTGCAATAACGCCTGATCGCTGGTGCGTTGTGGCGGTGTTGCATCCAGCACCTGTAGCGAACGCAGAAGCTGTTCCGCATGACTGCCATCAGAAAGCGACATGTGCAGCGCGTTCAAACGTTCCGGAGCCGCATAATTAAGATCAGGCGGTGGCGCTAAGCCATCAAGCGGACGCTCCGGCCAGCGCACGCGGTAGCCTTGCGCTTCCATGATACGTCCATAGCGTGTCACCAGCCACACAATGGATGCATCCGGCGCCTGTGCAAAATCGGGCAACACAATTTCATCATTGGTGAAGCGGTATTGATTGGCGGCAATCTGCAGGATTCGGCCAGCGATACTGGCAGCTATTTCTGATCCATTATCCTGATGGTTATTGAGTGCCCGCGCCACATCCTCCGCCTCTGCATTGTCGCCACGATCAAGGTAGAGTCCGATCGTCTCATAAAGCAACGTGATACTCAGGCCGTGATCCTCCGCCACCAGTTTACGTAAGGTTTTTCCAAGGATAGCGCGTGAATCCCTGGCGGAGAAGATTTTGTGAAACGTTCGCAGCGCCGATTCCACCGTTTGCACCTGATTCTCTGCTGTACGTGAGGTATTCGTATCCACATAGGTGAGGGCACGGGTATAGGTGGGCAGTAAAGTTGTGTCTTTGGGCGATTTTGAGAGACGCGCCACCTTGAGGTACAAGGCTGCGAGTTGGTTTGCATCAAGTCGGTGCGCCTGCAATGCGCGCTCTGCAAAATATGCACGCAAAAGCACCGGCAGCTTTGACACGCCACTGAGTGACGCTTGCAGTTCAGGCGGTAATGTTTGTGCGAGGGGAATGCTTACAAAGTCACTACCAATACGTTGTTTGATACCGTTTGTGTTTTTATCAATGAGTGCTGCCAGTGCAGAATACAAGATAGCATCTTTGGCACTTAATGTCGGCAGAGTAGCATCACCACCTTCAAATAATGGCGCGAGGAGAGGGGGTAATTGCTTCGGTACGGACTCCTGCAATAAACCGAGGGAGATTTCCGCCTCAGCTTGTTTACCATCCAGCTGTTGGCACAACATGTAATGTATCAGCCAGTAGAGGCGACTGCTTTCGCTCTCGAATTCGGTGGACTCGTTTTTCATGAGGGCGCCGGTTAAGTCACAGGTGCGGTGTGTGCGACCTGTGGCCCAGCCAATGGTGGCGCCAAGACGAGCCACCGGCTCGGTTAAAAAGGAAGGATTGAGCGAGCGAAACAATGTCCACCCGCCTTCATACTCACTCAGACGGTAAAGAGCTTCCATGCGCAGCAACAGCCAGTTTTCTGGCACATCGCCGTCAGCATCCGGCAAAACCGGTGAACTCAGCGTTGCCACCGCTACTTCTCGCTGCGCCTGCCATGACAATGGATGGGTGAACTCCGCTAGCAGCGTTTTTAACACCTGCGGATCGCTACCCGCCCAACTAAAGCTATCGGGTTTTCCCTGCGAGGAGAGGATGCCCTGACTGGCCGCAACGCTGGATTCTTTTTCCAGTATTTTAATTTCCCCACTGCGAACCGCATCGCTGGATTCATCCACAGCAACGACTGGCAGCGCGGTTAACGCTACCAGCCAAAAAGTTGCAAACGCGCAATGCCGGTTCATGTGGCGCTCATGGGAGGAAGGATTCTCGTTTTAGTTCGATTTCCGTTTGTTGAGGCGTTACCTGAACATCCTGAGTGCCGAGAAAGACGAAACCTCCCATAAGGAGGAGTATGACAAAAAGCAGTAGCTTGAGTTTCATGACGGTGATACGGGCTAGGGTTAAAGTGCGCTCTATTTTTACTTGCCGTTGCCAAAAAGCAAATATTTTCTTATTTTAGTGCACACTAATTTTATTACTATGCAAATACCTATGCTTAGGCAAGACATTCAAATGACTGCAACGCCGCCAGTACCACAATTAAAAAAAACAGTGGTGTTGATTGGACTCATGGGCGCTGGAAAATCAACCGTTGGACGCCGTTTGGCAAAAGCTCTCGGTGTGGAGTTTCGCGACTCTGATGATGAAATCGCTATGGCGGCTGGTTGCAGCATCCCTGATATTTTCCGTACCTACGGCGAAGCCTTGTTTCGTGATCTTGAGCAGCGCGTGATTGAGCGCTTGCTACGGGATGAGACACCGCTGGTACTGGCAACCGGTGGCGGCGCATGGATGAATACACAGCTTCGTCAATTGATCCACCAGCAGGCTGTGTCTGTGTGGCTGCGAGCCGATATTGACGTGCTGCTGGATCGCGTGACCCGTCGCAATACACGCCCCTTGCTGGCCAATGGCGATAAACGCGAGATTCTCACCCGTCTGATGAAGGAGCGCTATCCGCTGTATGCTGAGGCAAGCATCGTGATTGATAGTAATCGCGAGCATCATGAAAATGTGGTGCAGATTGTTCAGGAGGCGCTGGTGCAGCAGCAATACATCGCATGAGTGCTTCCAGCCACAGTCAGGTGAAGGTCTCGCTGAGTGATCGAAGCTACACGATTCATATTGGCGAGGGGCTTATCGCTCAGGCCGGTGATTTGATAGCCGCATTGAGAGACATTAAGCGCCTGATCGTCATCAGCGATGTGAACGTGGCGCCACTTTATGCCGCGCCACTGATGGAATCGCTGCAATCGGCGGGACTGCACGTTGATTGCCTTACGCCACTACCGGCTGGTGAACAGACCAAGTCTTTTGCCCAACTGGAGTCCTTACTCGAGGTGGTGCTCGCGTTGCAGCCGGAGCGTGGCACGGCGCTGTTGGCGTTGGGCGGCGGCGTCATCGGTGATCTGGTGGGCTTTGTCGCCAGTATAGTGCTGCGCGGTGTGCCGTTCATTCAGGTGCCCACCAGCTTGCTGGCGCAAGTGGATAGCTCGGTGGGTGGAAAAACTGCGATTAATAGTCGGCATGGTAAAAACCTGATTGGCAGCTTCCATCAGCCGCGCCTTGTCATTGCTGATACGGCCACGCTGCAAACCTTGCCGCCTCGTGAAAAGCTCGCTGGTTATGCGGAAGTGGTGAAATATGGCCTCATCAATCAGCCGGATTTTTTTGCTTGGCTGGAGCGCCATGGTGCGGCGCTACTTGCCGGAGATGCGGACATAGTTCGCACCGCAGTGGAGCGCTGCTGTCGCGCGAAAGCGGAGATCGTCTCGCAGGATGAACGCGAGGGCGGCGTGCGCGCCTTGCTGAATCTGGGGCATACGTTTGGCCACGCACTGGAAAAGGCCACCGGCTATAGCGACATGCTGAATCACGGCG
>JAIEPI010000185.1 GCA_019749855.1 Rickettsiales bacterium
GGCGCATATCGTTCCCGCCAATAAGTTCCAGCGATCGCGGTTCTTCCTTACGAATACCCACAAACACGCATTCGCGCGGAAACAGGCAGCGCTGTTGCAGCGCGTCGTAAAGGTGATGTTTGGGGATGGAGGGTCGTCGCATGCGCGTTCATTAACAACTATTAATAAAATCGCCAGTGACATTTTCGTGACGATGCGGTCGCATCGCTTGACGCGCCGCACAATTGGCTGTAGCAGGAGCGCTCACCCAAGCAAAAGCGCCACATCATGGATATTCGTAACATCGCTATTATCGCCCACGTCGATCACGGCAAAACCACACTGATTGATCAAATTCTCAGACAAACCGGTACATTCCGCGAAAACCAGCAGGTGGCTGAGCGCGTGATGGACTCCAATGACATCGAGAAAGAGCGTGGCATTACGATTTTAGCCAAATGCACCTCGATCCAGTATGGCGAGTTGAAGATTAACGTGATCGACACGCCAGGCCACGCCGATTTTGGCGGCGAGGTGGAACGTGTTCTCAATATGGCGGAAGGCGTGATTCTGCTGGTGGATGCCGCAGAAGGCCCGCTCCCGCAAACGAAATTCGTGCTCACCAAAGCGCTGGCGCAGGGCATGCGTCCCATCGTGTTGATTAACAAGATTGATCGCCCCGATGCGCGTCCTGATGAAGTGCTCGACGAGATTTTTGATCTGTTCGTGGCGCTCGATGCGACGCCGGAGCAGCTCGATTTCCCGATTATGTACGCCTCAGGGCGTGATGGCTGGTCCACTGACTCGCTGGAAGGCGAGCGCAAGGATTTGACGCCGCTGCTCGATCTGGTGGTGCGCCATGTGCCTGGCCCGAAAGTGGATCTGGAAGCGCCGTTTGGCTTTTTGGCGACCATGTTGACCGCCGATCCGTATCTGGGGCGCGTGCTGGTGGGTCGTGTGCATACGGGCCGTGCCAAGGTCAACATGCCGGTGAAGGCCATCAGCCTGACCGGTGAGGTCATGGAATCAGGCCGCCTGACCAAGCTTTTTGGCTTTTTTGGCGTCGATCGTCGCCCGATCGAAGAAGCGCAGGCGGGGGATATCATTGCGATTGCTGGATTGCAGAAAACCTCAGTGGCCGATACCGTTGGCGCGGTAGAGCTGGTGGAGCCAATCAAGGCGACACCGATTGATCCGCCCACCATGGCGATCACCCTGTCCGTTAACTCGTCACCTTATGCTGGTCTTGAGGGTACGAAAGTCACCTCCAACATGATCCGTGAGCGGCTATTTGCCGAAGCGGAAACCAATGTGGCGATTCGTGTATCGGAAACCGATGGTAAGGATGCGTTTGAAGTCGGTGGCCGCGGCGAATTACAGCTGGGCGTGCTGATTGAAAATATGCGCCGTGAGGGCTTTGAGCTGTCCGTCTCGCGTCCCCGCGTCTTGTTCAAAACCGGTGAAGCAGGCGAAAAGCTGGAGCCGTATGAGCAGGTTGTCGTCGATGTCGATGAAGAGTTTTCCGGCGTGGTGGTGGAGAAACTATCACAGCGTAAAGCCGAAATGCAGGATATGCGCCCATCCGGTGGCGGCAAGCTGCGCATCATCTTCCATGCGCCTTCCCGCGGTTTGATCGGCTATCAGGCCGAGTTTCTCTCGGATACACGCGGCACTGGTGTCATTAACCGTCTGTTCCATGCTTACGGGCCATATAAAGGTGATATTGCCGGTCGTCGCAATGGGGCGCTTATTTCCACTGATCTGGGGGAGGCGGTTGCCTACGCGATTTTCAACCTTCAGGATCGTGGCGCCATGTTTATCAACCCGCAGGATAAAGTCTATCAGGGCATGATTGTCGGTGAACATACCCGTGATAACGATCTTGAGATTAACGTGTTGAAGGGCAAGCAGCTCACCAATATCCGTGCCTCAGGCACCGATGAGGCCGTCCGCCTTATTCCACCTCGCCGCATGACGCTTGAGGAAATGATGTCCTACATTAACGATGACGAGTTAGTGGAAGTCACCCCTAAATCCCTGCGGCTACGCAAAGTGACGTTGGATCCCAACGAGCGCAAACGTGCCTCACGGGCGGCTGATAAGCTGGCCGGCTAAAACGGCCGCTAGCTGTTGGTTAACCGCGAACTGGTCACTGGTCGGGCAGAATGCCTAGAGCTTCTTACTGATCCAGATGATTTTGCCGATGAGTTCAAGGCCGTTATGTGTATCCAAAGTGTAGGGTGGATAATCCTTATTATCTGAGATCACCACCGTGTGCGTATCATGTGGTCGCTGTTGCAGTCGCCGAATCACCAGCCGACCTTTCATGTTAAGTGCATAAATCCCATCCTCCTGCACGAGGCTCTGTGTGGGATCAATCATCAGTAAATCGCTTTCGGAAATCGTCGGATTCATTGCATCGCCATAATGACGAATCAGCGCCAGTTCCGTGGGTTGTGTGTGTGTGATGTCTCGCAGTAGCAATGGATCAAACAATAGACCGCTCTTTCGGTGCGCCGGATTTTTTAGCATCATGGCGGAGTGTTTGTCGGCAGGATCATCATAGAGTGGAATGAAAATGAAATGATCAGCATTCGTTGGCGTTGTGCAGGCAGGGGAGGCGATGAATTCCACCGGCGCTACACTATCGCGCAATGGATGAAAGCCATGATCCAGTAGAATCTCCGCCGGAAGACATTGTAGCGCGTTGGAGAGTCGGTACAGCCATGTGTCGGTTAGACGCCTTTCGCCGCGTTCCAGTTTTTGAATCTGTGCCGGCGTCGTAGAAGCAGCTCGCGCCACATCAGAAAGACTAAGGCCACGTTCTATTCGAAGTCGTTTAACATTATTCTGCATGAGGTAGCGCTATACGATTTGTATCAGATTTACCATATCCATTTTGGATGAATCCAGTGAATCATTGTCCATAGTGGATATTTTTCCTATTGTGTTTTGTGCTTATTGTGGCTAAATTACTCAAAGATGGACATTAAAAAGTATCTTTCACTCATGGGGCAGAGCGTCACGTCTTTTGCGCGTGAGGTCGGTTGTTCGCCTCAAACTGTTTATAAATACATTTATGGCACACGCTTTCCGCACCGTGACATGCAACGCCGAGTCTATGAGGTGACCAAAGGCCGCGTCACACCGAATGATTGGGTCGGCATCGAAGAAGGCAAAGACGTGACGCCCACGGCGTCACCGCCGCATACCCATCACGATAGCGCTGAATGAGAAAACAGCCAAACGACGCGTGATATGGCCGCTTAGAAGAATCAGCGGACACGAAAAAATGATGCCGCTGAATATAAAAAAAGGCCCGCTGATAAGCAGGCCTTTTTTACGTGTGTTAGCGGGCGCTTAGAGCGGACGCAGATTGGTTGCGAAGGTTTTATCGCGGCTGGTTTCCAGATCATAATTGATCTTTTGACCATCATTCAGACCGTTCAGGCCTGCTTGTTGCACTGCCGTGATGTGAACAAAGATATCTTTGCCGCCATCATCTGGCTGAATGAAACCGAAGCCTTTTTGAGTATTGAACCATTTTACCGTACCAGTAGCCATAGCATTCTCCTTTGTCGCGTGGCAGTTGACCTTTTCTCTTTTTTTATTCAGAGCAAAAAATAAAGCTCAGTGTTTAAAAAAAGAACCCCCTTTCAGCCGAATGGCTAAATGAGAGGTTAATAGTGGGACCCAGGTCGTGCCTTACTTAGGGAAGCCAGTAGGAATAAACTACGTCGGTAACCAAGAATAAGAATCACTTATTTTTTACGCTTAGAGATCGAAATCACCAGTCGTTATTGCATGCAAAGTCCGGCCCACAATTAACCAGACACAACTTAGTACCAGTTGTTCGCTAAATCAAGCTTTGCTGGCTTGCGCTGAGCACATAGCTATAATGCGTGCATGACGATATTTCTCTCACGCATGGCTTTCGCCGACGAATCTGATTGCATTCAAGAGCTGCTGAGTGCTGCAAAACCTTACGCTGCACTGCAGCCGAAGATACTCTCACGCGCTCAGCAGATGGTGGCGCGTTTGCGGACGGAAGGCCCAGGCATTTCTGTTGAGGCCTTTTTGCAGGAGTACGGGCTTTCCACCAAAGAAGGGGTGGCCGTGATGTGTCTGGCGGAGGCATTGCTGCGTATTCCGGATACGGCCACCGTCAATCGCTTGATTGAATCAAGCTTTCATGGCGGTGCCTGGGAGACGCATCTAGGCAAAAGCAGCTCGCTTTTTGTGAATGCCTCGAGCTGGGGGCTGGTGCTGACTGGCAAAACGCTGGAGTTGGCCGCTGACGATATGCGTGGAGGTGTCAGCGGCGTCATGGGCCATCTGGCACGAAAAATGGGCGAACCAGTGATTCGTCAGGCGTTGAAAGCGGCGATGAAATGGCTGGCTGGACAATTTGTGCTTGGGCAAACCATTGATGAGGGTTTGGCTCATGCCGCATCCTATGCAAAGCAGGGCTATCGTTTCTCTTATGATATGCTCGGTGAGGGTGCACGCTCGCACACACAGGCGGATGCCTACCTCGCGGCCTATCACGCGGCGATTGAAGCGGTGGGTCAGGCCAAGCATGAGAAAACATCACTTTATGCGGCGCCCAGCATCTCGATTAAACTCACCGCCTTGCATCCGCATTATGAGTGGCGGCATAAGGCGCAAGTATTTGAGCGTTTATTGCCAAAACTGGTCGGCTTGGCGAAAGCCGCACAGGCGCATGGATTATGTCTGGCGATTGATGCCGAAGAACAATCGCGTTTTGATCTCGCACTCGCTTTGTATGAAGCATTAGTGACGCATCCGCAGATTGCGGATTATTCGGGTGTGGGCTATGTGTTGCAGGCTTACGGCAAGCGTGCCTATGCGGCCGTGAGTGTGCTGGGGGATATTGCGGCGCGCAGTGGTAAGCGTCTGCCGGTGCGTCTGGTCAAGGGTGCTTATTGGGATAGTGAAATTAAGGTCGCACAAACGCATGGCTTACCGGATTATCCAGTGTTTACCCGAAAAGCGCATTCTGATTTGTCCTACCTTGCCTGTGCGCGAGCCTTGCTGGATGCACCACAGCATTTCTTTGCGCAGTTTGCCACGCATAACGCCCTCACCATCGCGGCGATTGAGGCATACGCGCAGGGCCGTGAGTATGAATTCCAGCGCTTGCATGGTATGGGGGAAGCGCTCTATCGCGACGTGATCACCAGCACACCGTGCCGTATCTATGCGCCGATTGGTGAGCATAAGGATTTACTGGCTTACCTGATCCGCCGCCTGCTCGAGAATGGAGCCAATAGCTCGTTTATTCATCAGATGCTGGATACGTCACTTCCCATCGAGACGGTGTTGCATGATCCAGTGCAGGAAAGCGCCCTCCACCCCACCGCTGCCATCGCGCCGCCGGTGGCCTTGTATGGTGAGGATCGCCGCAATAGTTCTGGCATTGATCTGGGAAATGCCGCCATGGTGCACGCGTTGCAGGAAGGATTGCAGGTGATGCGCCCGCATTATCCGCCTGCACCCGATACGATGGATGGGAGCGATATTCAGCGGGCCATCGAGCAATCGCAACGGGCCTTCAGCGCATGGACACGCACAACGGTCGCGTCGCGGGCAGAGATTCTGGAGCGTGCGGCTGAGTTGTTGGCAAAGCGGCGCTATGAAGCCATGGCCCTGATTATCACCGAAGGGCAGCGCACTTGGGGCGATGCGCTCTCAGAGGTACGTGAAGCTGAGGATTTTTGCCGCTATTACGCTGCACGTGCGCGTGAATTTTTTGGCACGCCCACCGTTTTAAGTGGGCCGACGGGTGAACATAACAGCCTGCGATACGCAGGGCGCGGCGTCTTTGCTTGTATCAGTCCGTGGAATTTTCCATTGGCCATTTTTACCGGTCAGGTGGTGGCGGCGCTTGTCGCGGGCAACAGTGTGATCGCCAAGCCCGCGGAGCAAACACCGCGTGTAGCGGATTTTATGGTACGCCTGTTACATGAGGCAGGCGTTCCACAGGATTCGCTGATTCTCGCGCCAGGTGCTGGAGAAGTGGTGGGGGCGGCACTGGCACGTGATGAGCGCGTGGCCGGCGTTGCATTTA
The DNA here is from genome assembly GCA_019749855.1 of Rickettsiales bacterium. GTDB lineage: Bacteria > Pseudomonadota > Alphaproteobacteria > Rickettsiales > UBA998 > UBA998. Next base: position 6,071 of record JAIEPI010000185.1, read on the forward strand.
CTGGCGGCACCGCCACGGCTAAACAGATTCAGCGTGCACTCGCCGCACGCGAGGGCGCGATCGTGCCATTGATTGCGGAAACCGGCGGGCAAAATGCGATGATTGTTGATTCCTCCGCCCTCATTGAGCAGGCGGTCGATGATTGTCTGGCCTCGGCGTTTGGCAGTGCTGGGCAGCGCTGTTCCGCCTTGCGAATTTTATGTGTGCAGCGTGATATTGCGGATGCGTTCCTGACGCTTCTGGCTGACGCGATGCAAACCTTGGTGGTGGGTGATCCGTGGGAGATGAGCACGGATTTAGGGCCGCTGATTGACGCGCAAGCCAAGGCATCGGTGCAAACGCATCTCGCCTATCTGCAGGGTGTGGGCTCTTTGCTGGCATCCACCCCGCTCTGTGCGGATTTAACAGGGCATTACCTAGCGCCGCAAGCGTGGGAGATTCCGTCGTTGGATGTCGTCAAGCAGGAGGTATTTGGCCCGATCCTGCATGTGTATCGCTATGACTCCGCTGAGTTTGACGCCATGCTGAGCGCTCTGGAGGCCACCGGCTACGGCCTCACATTTGGCATGCATAGCCGCATTGCGGCGGTCTATCAGGAGGTGGCGGCGCGCGTGAAGGTGGGCAATTGTTATATCAATCGCAGCATGATCGGGGCAACCGTCGGTGTGCAGCCTTTCGGCGGCGAGGGGTTATCGGGAAGCGGGCCCAAAGCCGGTGGCCCGCATTATCTGCTGCGCTTTGCCACCGAGCGCACGCTGAGCATCAACACTGCCGCAATTGGCGGCAATATCGAGCTGTTAATGACGTAACGTAGCCCTTGCCTTGAATAAAGGTGGTGATTGCGCATCAACTAGAGGGGCATTTGTTGGGTCAGGCAATGCAGCGTACCCAGTCCCCACACCAAATCAACGGCATGAATACCGACCACCTCGCGCTCGGGGAAACATTCGGCCAGTATGCTCAGTGCCACACGGTCGGCTGGATCATTAAAGGTAGGCACCAGCACATATTGGTTGGTAATGAGAAAGTTGGCATAGCTGGCAGGCAGGCGGTGTCCTTCAAAAAATAACGGGCGCGGCATGGGCAATTCAATGACGGTGAGGCGTGTGCCATCCTGATCGGTGGCATTTTTGAGGCGCGCCAAATTCACTTGCAACAAAGCATAATTAGCATCACCCGGATCTTTTTCCACCGCACACACCACCGTGGTGGGATTCACAAAGCGCGCAATATCATCGACATGGCCATGCGTATCATCGCCAATGATGCCTTTTTCTAACCAGATCACATGCTTCGCGCCGAGCCAGTAGGCAAAACACGCCTCATAGTCCTGCCGAGTAAAGCCCGCATTACGAACCTGTATGTCGGGTGACAGCAAACATTCCTCAGTGGTGATGAGTGTGCCCGCACCATTCACATCAATGGCTCCGCCCTCCAGCACCAGACGCTTGGTTTTTTGATGCAGGGGCCAGTGTGGTTGCACGCGCTCGATATTCAGTAAATCACAAAGCCCTTCCGGTACGGCATTGTCTTTTTGCCAGTTGCTGTATTTAGCCCACGCATTGAAACGCCAGTCCAGCGCCACCAGTGCTTTCGTGTCACCGCGATGGACAAAGATCGGCCCGCAATCCCGAAGCCAGCCGCGATTGGTGGGCTGCATGACGATATCCACACGACTGAGATCAATGCCGACATCTTCCAGCGCATCCACGGCCTCACGACGGCGAACTTCGTCCTTCACGAGCAGACCCACGCGTTGTGAATAAGAGATATAGCGAATCATCTCGGCAAATGCCCAGGGCACCGGCCCAAATTTCCCCGGCCAGTCAGCACGGTTATGCGGCCAGCCCAGCCAGATCATCGATTGTTTCTCCCATTCGGCGGGCATGCGATAGATGGTGTCGGGCATGGTGAACCTTTTATGTCTGTCAGCCCCGAGTGGTTCGGGATTTAGCGTTTAGCATCCGCCCGTGAACATGGCCTCGGATTAACTGCCGAAACGCTGCGTAATGCCACCGTAAGCATCAATGCGGCGATCACGCAGGAACGGCCAGTTACGACGTGTATCTTCGGTAATTTTTGGATCGCAGGTGATCTTTAGCAATGCTTCATTTCGCTCATCACCCTCGGCTAACATGCGTCCAAACGGATCGGCGATGAAGGAGCGCCCCCAGAATTCCAGCCCAGCCGTACCGGGCAACTGTTCAAAGCCCACACGATTGACCGAGGCGACATACACTCCATTGGCAATGGCATGCGCACGTTGCGCGGTTTGCCATGCGTCGCGCTGTGCTTCGCCGAATTCTGCTTTCTCCGCCGGATGCCAGCCAATGGCGGTGGGATAAAACAACACCTGCGCGCCGTCCAGCGCGGTGAGGCGTGCGGCTTCAGGATACCATTGATCCCAGCACACCAGCACACCAATGCGCGCGTGTTTCGTGGCAAAGGCGCGAAAGCCGGTATCACCCGGCGTAAAATAGTATTTCTCATAAAACAGCGGATCGTGCGGAATATGCATTTTACGGTAAATTCCGGCAATGCTGCCATCCGCATCAATAATGACAGCGGTATTGTGATAAAGGCCTGCCGCGCGTTTCTCAAACACAGATGCGACGATGACCATATTATGCTTTTTCGCAATGGGGCACAGCGCCTCCGTTGACGGGCCCGGGATGGTCTCCGCCAGATCAAAAATCGCGGCATCGTGGGTCTGACAAAAATACTCGCTCTTAAACAGTTCCGGCAGGCAGGCAATCTGCACACCCTGACGACCGGCATCTTCCAGCAAATCGCAGGCATGCGCTAAATTGGCGGCTGGATTGCCGCTATGCATTTGCATCTGGATCAGGCCGATGGTGAAGGCGGTATTTTGCATCTTAAGGCACTATGTAAATGAGAATATTGAAAGGCGGCGCGAAACTAGCATGCTACATGAAAGATTGCAATCTTGAGCACGTTATGGCTTGCCTGGCACGTTTGAGCGGCAACCAACAGCATTTTTTATCAGTCAAACGGTGGCAGTTTAAAGGCTACTTTTCCAGATAAGGCATCATGACGGGCTCCACCTGATGCCAGCCCTCCCACATCATATGCAGGGCGACATAGAAAATAACGCCCAGTCCCAGCCAGGCGATCCATCGATGCTTACCCAGCAAGCGGGCAATCAGTGTGGCGGCCACGCCCATTAATACGACGGAAATCGACAGGCCGACCACCATGACCCACAGATGCTCGCGTGCGGCTCCGGCAACAGCCAGCACATTATCAAGGCTCATCGACACATCGGCGACAAGGATCTGTATCACCGCGTCTTTGAGGCTCTTTTTTGGTGTGCCACTTATTTTTGTTTCTTCAAGGGCGGCAAGTCCTGCCTCCTCCTCCGCGTGCGAGCCTTTTTGTAGCTCACGAAACATTTTCCAGCATACCCACAACAGTAGCACACCACCGGCAAGCACTAAACCGACAATGCTGAGGAGCTGTGTGGTAATAGTAGCAAATATAATACGCAGCACGGTTGCGGCCGCGATACCCCAGAAAATGGCTTTGCGGCGTTGTTCTTTGGGCAACCCAGCCGCGGCCATGCCGACGACAATGGCATTGTCTCCTGCCAGCACAATGTCAATGAAGAGTACCTGACCCAGCGCGATGAGTTCAGGCATCCATGCGTCTAACATCATACGATTCGCTTCCGGTGATTTTTTCAGAAAGACTGAAAATTTATATGCTAATAGAAGGTTACTTATTGGCAATCCTCTAAGATTGTCAAAGTTTATCTCATATTCTCTTACGCGCTTTAAACCTTTATCGGTTCACGGCTGTTACGCAACACATGGCATCGCTGAATGGCCTGAAACAATTCCCACTGCCATGAATGGCTTGGTCGGGAAACTATCCATCCCTGCGTCTAATGAACGATCTCGACATTCGACAACCGCATCAGAAGCAACGCGCACCTATTGTTTTTTTGCCACAAACGGCAGAAATAAAATTAATCGATTTGCTCGCTCCTTAAGACTCTCTTTTTGCATTTATTAATGCAGGCGCGGGAGATCAGTAAACGCGCCATCCCAATCATTAAGGCTAAGAAACCAAGAAAATACTTAATAAAATTAAGGGGTAATTGCCATTTAGTTTAAATATTTCTTTATGTTTCGTTAACCAGTTGCGCGCAGTCTGAAGTGGTAAGCGCAATACAGGATTGGCGATTTTACTTACAGTAATAATCTGTAAAACAACAAAAAAAGGAAATAAACATGCAGACCGCAATTTATAATGTAAAGGATTTCGGCGCTAAGGGTGATGGCAAAACAATTGATACCAGCGCTATCCAAAAAGCTTTGGACGCCGCCTATCATGCGGGGGGCGGTACCGTGATTATTCCTGAGGGTACCTATGTGGTCACCGGCGGTGCCACGGCGGCGGATGGCGCGCTCAAAGTGCGCAGTAATGTGACGATTGAAGGCGAGGGCATGGGCCAGACCATTATCAAGCTGGCCGATCAGTGGAATCAGAAAGTGACGGGCATTATCCGCACGCCTTCCGGTGGCGATCAGGAGCATGATATTGTGATCCGTAACCTGACGATTGACGGAAATAAAGCCAACAACACAAACCCTAAAGCGGAGGTCGATGGTTTCTTTGCCGGAGTGACGCCACTTAGCCCTAAATACGATTACAATATTTCGATTGATCGCGTGGAAGTGATGAACACCTCACGCTACGGATTTGATCCACATGAGCAGATCAAAAACCTATCGATTACCAACAGCGTGGCACATGGTAACAAAGACGGGTTCACTATTGATTACATTAGCAATAGCGTGTTTGAAAATAACGTCTCCTACAATAACTCGCGCCACGGATTCAATGTAGTGACGAGTTCGCATGATAATGTGCTGCGCAATAACGTGGCCTATAATAATGGCGGTAGTGGCTTTGTGACACAGCGCGGCAGTGATGATCGTCCATTAAACGCAAACATCGTGTTTGAAGGCAACACCGCCTACGGTAATGGCGAGCACGGCATTCTGGTAAAGCTAAGCGAAGACACAATTGTTCGTAACAATGAAGTCTATGATAACCAGAAAACGGGGATTACCATTGAAGGCTCACGCGGTAGTGTGGTGGAGGGTAATCTGGTCTATAATAATTCACAGGCGGGCGATGGTCAGTATTCGCAGGTAGAGATTGACCGTTATGATGACCGACTCGGTGCAACAAAAGGCTATTTTGATTCCACCGATAATGTGATTCGTGCCAATGTGATTTATAGTAATGATGCACAACGTGCGGATCACTCGATTCGTGAAGAAGACGCGACCTCGCGCAATAATGACATCATTGGCAATCTCACCTATGGCGCTAAAAACGGTGAAATCAGCGTTGTTAATGCGGAGGTGGTCACCTCCACGCTCAATCCAGCGCAATTGTCAGCAGAGGCGTTTCTCGGATGGAGTAAAACAACACAAGGATATGTTTCACATGATGCGCCAGATTCCGGTTTATGGAGTGTTGGTAATCTTCTGCCAACCAATGTGACACGTCAGGGAACGGATGGTGACAACACATTGGCAGGCACGGGCGGGGATGATGTGATCAATGCACGGGCAGGGGATGATACCGTGAGTGGGGGTGTCGGGCAGGACGTTATTTTCGGTGGCTCCGGCAAGGACCGTATCAATGGCAATGACGGCAATGATACGCTGCACGGTGGATCGGGGCTTGATTATCTGTCGGGTGATGCGGGTCATGACCTTCTATATGGTGGCACCAGTATGGACACGTTGAGCGGTGATAGCGGCAATGATACGTTGGTCGGCGGTGATGGTTCTGATCAATTAATCGGAGGCAGCGGCAATGATGTGTTTGTCTATGGGCGTGGCAGTGACCGTGACACGATTGTGGATTTTATGAAGGGCGAGGACGTGATCGACATTACCAATTACGGGTTTACCAGCGTCGGAGTCTTGCTGGCGCAAACCATCCAAACGGACGTCAATGGCCGCTTGGAGATTAACTTTGGTGATGGCGATGTGCTGCGTGTTGCCGGACTGACGACGGCAGACCTCACTAATGACGATTATTTTCTGATTTAGACTTTCTGGCACCATGTTAAAAAAGGGTGGGCATGGTTAGCCCACCCTTTATGATGCCGCCAGTGGCGCCGCAGTTATTGTGGCTTTACCGAGCTGGATTTCGTAATTTCAGCATGCTCAATGGTTCGTTTTCCCCATGAGCTTCCTACATCCCCTATGATGGTTACTGTTTGACCTTTCTCGATGTTCACCACATCAGCCGTCTGAATGTTAATGCTGCCGGTGCTGTCAGAGAGAACAAACTCTTTGTCATCATCAATTTTATCCACGACTCCGCGAAGCGAAACACGCCCTGACTTCGGCAATGCCTTGATGCTGGACATAGTAACCGCCGTCTGCGTAGAGAGAACTTTGGCGTCGTTGGCGGCGCGATCAAAACCACCATTCAAACGATCGCTGGCCGATGCGGCGCCGGACAACATGGCGATGCCAACAATGGTCACTAAATAACGTGCGTGCATAAAAACTCCTAATTGTTTCGGCTGTCATTCAGCCATACAGGTGACACTAAGCAGCGACATCTCAGGAAGCGATATGCTTCAGTGGCCACAGTTATCAACACGCAATCAGCATGACAAGGCAATGGATTCTCAGCCAAATAGTCGCTGATACTCTGCCATTAACGCTTCCACAGATTCAGGATTCAGCAAAGTGGATATATCGCCCAATGCGACAATGCTTTGGACATCGCGTATTTCGCCCCCAGCAATTTTTCGTAGAATGCGGCGCATGATTTTTCCGGAACGTGTTTTGGGTAACGAAGCTGTTATCTGAATGCGAGCCGGCATGGCCAGCGCCCCGATCTCGTGGCGCACCCACAGGCGTAATTCCTGTTGCAGCGCGCTCAGTGCCGCTTCACTCATTCCTTCCTTATGCGGCATCAGCACCACATAGGCATGAATATCTTCCCCCTTAATGTCATGCGCAAAGCCAACCACCGCCGCTTCACTGACAGCCGGATGCGCCACCAGCGCTGACTCAACTTCAGCGGTTCCAATGCGGTGGCCGGAGACGTTGATTACATCATCCATGCGGCCTAACAGCCAGTAGTCGCCCTCGGCATCACGCGCTGCCGCGTCACCGGAAAAGTAATAGCCCGGATAGGGACGAAAATAGGTGTCAACATATCGTGCATGGTCGCCCCAGATGGTACGCGCCTGAGCTGGCCAGCTTTGCGCGATACACAGCGCACCCTGCGCTTCGCCGCCGAATACACTGCCACTGGCTGGATCAAGCAGAGCGGGGACCACACCAAAAAAAGGCTGCGTGGCGGAGCCTGGTTTTAAGGGGGTGGCCCCGGGGAGTGGGGTAATCATATGGCCACCGGTTTCGGTCTGCCACCAGGTATCGACCACACGGCAATGCCCCCCGCCCACCTGTTGGTCATACCATCGCCAGACTTCAGGGTTGATTGGCTCGCCAACCGACCCTAAAACGCGCAGTGAACGCCGCGAACTATGCTTTAACCATGCATCTCCTTCGCGCATCAGCATGCGTAATGCGGTCGGTGCGGTGTAGAACTGTGTGACCTGATGTTGATCAATAATCTCCCAGCAGCGCGCCGCTGTGGGATAAGTGGGAACGCCTTCAAACATCACCGTTGTCGTACCCGATGCTAACGGCCCATACACAAGGTAGCTATGTCCGGTAATCCAGCCAATATCAGCGGTGCACCAATAGACATCGCCAGCCCGCGTATCAAACACCGCCTGAAAGGTGGCGGCAGCATAGAGCAGATAACCAGCACTGGTATGTAAGAGCCCTTTCGGGCTGCCGGTCGAGCCAGACGTATAGAGAATGAACAGGGGATGCTCAGATGAAAAAGCGGGCGCCTCGCATTGATCACTGCAGTCGGCCTCCAGTGCATGCCACCATTGATCGCGCTCAGCTTGCCAGTTAATCTCGTGCTCAGTGTGCTGAACGACAATCACGCAGGTCACGGAGGTGCCCTCCAGTGCCTCATCGACATTGGCTTTCAGCGCAATCTGTTTGCCGCCGCGCACACCGGCATCCGCGGTGATAATGACGCGGGAGCCGGCATCACGCAGTCGGCCGCGCAGTGCTTCCGGCGAGAACCCACCAAACACCACGGAATGAATCGCACCGATGCGCGCGCAGGCGAGCATAGCGATCACCGCTTCAGGAATCATCGGCAGATAGATGGTCACTGTATCGCCTGCGGTGACGCCGAGCTTAAGTAACATATTGGCGGCGCGGCATACGCGCTGGTGCAGACGGCGATAGGTGATGGCGTGCGCTGGCTGATCCGGTGCGTCCGGAATCCACAAAAGTGCCGTCTGCTCAGCGCGCTCCTTCAAGTGGCGATCCAGGCAATTCACCGAGACGTTGAGTGTGCCACCTTCAAACCAGCGTACCGGAATCTCGGGCGTCTCAAACGAGGCCTGCATCACACGCTGCCAGGGATGCATCCAGTCAAGCAAGCGATGCGCTTCCTCGCCCCAGAATGTCTCAGGGTCATGCACACTGAGCGCGTAGAGTCGCTGGTAATCCGCTAGATTATAGCGGGCTTTGTCAGCGAGTTCAGGCGGGACACTGAGAGATGATGTTGATTGCATGATATTAACATGAACAGAATTAGAGCCATTTAACAATAAGCTTTCGTAGCCATGTTGGCTCAGCCGTATGTTTACCGAACGGTTAAATCACGCTATAGTGCCGCGTGATGATAATGATTTCTTACATAAACCATCGGTTGTCTTGGGTCATCGTCGTGGCGTGCGCGCTGGTGCTTCCTGCGGCGTCGCTGAGGGCTGATCCGGCAGCGGGTGATTTTCAAACATTGGTGGATGGCCCACTGAGAGATTTATCCCAGTCCTTACAGGTTATATCCACACTGCGTGCCCAAAACGCCATGCATAAAAATGTGACCAATGATACGGTGCGTGAACTTGATGTGCGCTGGCGTCAGGGCGATACGGAGTTAATTCATGCGGTGATGGACAATGATCTCTCGAGCTATCTCACCGCCTATGCTGCGCGCAGCGGTGGTTTGTATAGCGAGATTTTTGTCATCGATGACAAGGGCCTCAATGTGGGTCAGTCTGCTGTGACCACTGATTACTGGCAGGGCGATGAAGCGTTTTTTCAACATGCATTTGCCGGAGAATCGCATGTCGGTCTGCAGGAGCTGGACGAGTCCACGCAAAAGCAACAGATTAAGGTATCGCTACCGGTGCGTGATGAAGAGGGCCATATTATGGGTGTCCTCGCGGTTGGCGTTGATGCGGATAGGTTCGCAGCACAGCATTAAGCGCAAATCCGCTTGCCCCGCGCTTGGCCTTATGCTTGATTAGCATTCCTTTTTATCGATGTTTCTGGAGTGTTGCATGGCCCTAATCCCGTTTGATGATCGTGATGGTTTCATCTGGTTCGATGGCGTGATGGTGCCGTGGCGGGAAGCCAAGCTGCATGTGCTGAGTCACGGCCTACATTATGCCAGTTCTGTGTTTGAGGGCGTGCGTGTTTACGGTGGAAAGATTTTCAAGAAATCAGAACATTCTGAGCGTTTCCATCGCTCAGCAGAGCTGCTCGATTTCAAGATCCCCTATAGTGTGGCGCAGCTGGATGCTGCCTGTGAAGAAGCGATCAAAGCCAATGGCGTGACCGATGGCTATCTGCGGCCTGTGGCATGGCGAGGCAGCGAGATGATGGCGATCGCGGCGCAACAAACCAGTGTGCATGTGGCCATTGCCAGCTGGAGCATGCCAACCTACTTTTCACCCGAAGCACGGGAGCGTGGCCTAAAATTAACCATTTCATCCTGGCGCCGTCCAGCGCCCGATATGGCGCCTTCGGCTAGCAAAGCAGCGGGACTTTACATGATCTGCACCATGTCCAAGCATGCGGCGGAGCGCGCTGGTTTTGATGACGCGCTCATGCATGATTATCGTGGCTATCTGGCGGAAGCCACCGGCGCCAATCTGTTTCTCATTATCAACGGAGAACTGCATACACCGAAAGCCGATTGCTTCCTGGATGGCATTACGCGTCGCACCGTGATGCAGCTGGCGCGCGAGGCTGGAATTGTCGTGGTGGAGCGTCATATCATGCCAGACGAACTGGCGCAGGCGCAGGAGGTGTTTCTCACCGGTACCGCGGCAGAAGTTACACCGGTTGGCTCCATTGATGGCCATCGCTTCACGGTCGGGCCAGTGACAAAAATGTTGATGCAGGCCTATTCTGATCTTGTGCGTCGCTAGGCAATGGTGTTGATCGCTGAACTCCTTGCTTTTCCTGCGATTGATCCCGTTGCGTTGCAGCTTGGCCCTCTGGCGATTCGCTGGTATTCACTGGCCTATATGGGCGGCATTCTGCTCGGTTGGTTGTATGTACGCTGGCTGGATCAACGCGTCGCGCAGACAACACTGTTAACAGCACACCATTATGATGATCTGATTACCTGGGCGATTGCCGGAGTAATTCTGGGCGGGCGACTTGGCTATGTCGTGTTTTATCAGCCAGCCCATTATTGGGCGAATCCGCAGGATATTTTGCAGTTATGGCATGGTGGCATGTCCTTTCATGGTGGCGCGCTGGGCGTGATTATCGCCTTTTATATCTATGCACGTAGGCGGGGATTGTCCTATGTCCCGCTGATGGATCGCCTGTGTTGCGCCGTGCCGATCGGCTTGTTTTTTGGGCGATTGGCCAATTTTGTGAATGGTGAATTATATGGGCGTATCACTGATAATGCGTGGGGGATGATTTTCCCGCGTGGCGGCGATTTGCCACGTCACCCCAGCCAGCTCTATGAGGCGGCGCTCGAGGGGGCCGTGCTGTGGTTGCTATTGTTTGTCGTGGCACGCCGCACGCATTTCAGGCAACGCGGATTATGTTCGGGTTTGTTTTTGCTGGGATACGGTATCGCGCGCTTTGTGGTCGAGTTTGTGCGTGAACCGGATGCCTATCTGGGTTTTGTCGCGGGTATTTTCAGTATGGGGCAGTTGCTGTGCCTGCCGATGATTCTTATCGGCGGCGCACTGGTGATGCGGGCCTTGGTGCGTCGCGAGGAGATGGCCTAAGCGATGTCGGAGTTGCTAAACATCATCAAGGCACGTATCGCGCAAGAGGGCCCTCTCACGGTGGCGGAATATATGGAGATGGCGCTCGGCCATCCCGAATATGGCTATTACATGCACCGTGATCCGTTGGGGCAGGAGGGCGATTTCACGACCTCACCAGAGATCAGTCAGATATTTGGTGAGCTACTTGGCGCTTGGACGGCGGCGTACTGGCAGATGTCCGGTGGTGGTGATCTCGCCCTGATTGAGCTGGGGCCAGGGCGCGGGACATTGATGCGTGATTTGTTGCGCGCCACCGCGCACGTTCCAGGCTTTCATGATTCACTGCTGGTGCTGCTAGTTGAGACCAGTCCGCAACTCAAACGCATGCAGCGCGCTTTGCTGCTGGGCAAGCATTCACGTGTGGCGTGGTTGCCGGATATTGAGCAATTACCAGACGTGCGCACGGTGTTTATCGCCAATGAATTTTTTGATGCGTTGCCGGTGCGGCAATATGTCAAAACACCCGATGGCCTGAAGGAGCGGCTGGTCACTGTGGATGAAGCGAGTGGCGAGCTATGTTTTACACTGCAAGAACTGGGCATCAAGCTGGTCAAGGGCGGTAGCCATTATGGCGATCGCGAGATTGTCGAATCCAGTCCCTATGCGCGCACGGTGGCCACGCAAATGTCGCAACAGATTCGTGCGCATCGAGGGGCGGGTTTGGTCATTGATTACGGCTATGTGGGCGGCAGTCGTGGTAATAGTTTGCAAGCGGTAAAGAAGCATGGGTTTTTTCCGGTATTGAAGGAGCCTGGCAGCGCTGATCTCACCACGCATGTTGACTTTGATATGCTGGCGCAGGTGTTTGCGGATGCAAAGCTTGATGTGCAAGGGCCGGTGAGTCAGGGGGAGTTCCTGTTGCGGCTGGGAGCGAAAATGCGTGCAGAAACATTGATTGAGCGTGCACGAAGCGATCAGCGCGAAGATATCATCAGCGGGCTGCACCGCCTCACAGCGCCGCATGAAATGGGGGAGCTTTTTAAAGTGCTCGGCATTTGTGACGATCACAATCTCACGCTGGCAGGGTTTTAACGATGATGCTTGCTGCCGACACACTGGCGTCTTTGCAGATGATTCGGCATGGATTTTTCACACGAAAGGGCGGTGTGAGTGGGGGCCTCTATGCGGGGCTTAATTGCGGCCCTGGTTCACAGGATGATCCGGCGCATGTCCATGAAAACCGTGCTCGCGCCGCGCGTTACTTAGGGGCGGTTCCCGAGTCACTCTGTACCCTCTATCAGGTGCATGGCGCGGGCGTTGTTACCGTCAATGCGCCGTGGGATGCACACGCAAGGCCGCAGGCCGACGCGATGGTGACAAACCTGCCCGGGATTCTCCTTGGCATCTTAACCGCCGACTGCGTGCCGGTTTTGCTGGTGGATCCCAAGGCGCGAGTGATTGGCGCGGCACATGCCGGATGGAAAGGCGCTTTTGCTGGCGTGCTTGAGGCAACGGTGGACGCGATGCAGGCGCTAGGTGCGCATCCTGACCGTTTGATCGCAGCGATTGGCCCTGCGATTGGCTGGACAAGTTACGAGGTTGATCGCGCGTTTCTCGCACGTTTTTTAGAAGCGGACGCGCGCAACGAGCAGTTTTTTAGCTCCAAACTCATTTCACCAGCCGCTGCCACCATGACGGATCACTTGTCATTGAGCGACGACCCTGAGAAAACATCGCTATATTTTAATGTGAAAGGTTATGCCGCCTGGCGGCTAGCACAGGCGGGTGTGCATCACATGCAGATTCTTGGCAATGACACTTATATAGAATCATCCGATTTTTTCAGCTTCCGGCGTGCTACGCATCACAAAGAAGCTGATTATGGACGGCAGCTCTCCGCGATTATGCTACGAGAGGATGGTTAGGAAAATCAGCCCAGCACAGGCTCAGCCAGCGATACCATCCACATTTTCTCAAGATTGTAGATCTCTCGCACTTCAGGGCGGAACACATGCACGATGATGTCGCCTGCGTCAATCAGTACCCAGTCACACAATTCCATGCCTTCAACGCTGACCTGAGGAAAGCCAATGGATTTGAGTTTATCGACGAGATGGCCAGCAATACTGCCGACATGACGGGCAGAGCTACCCGAGGCGATGATCATTTTATCGGCGAAACTGGTCTTGCCGATCAGGTTGACGACAGCAATATCTTCAGCTTTGTCGTCTTCAAGCGAGTCAATCAAAAGGGTTTCAACATTCACCCCACTGGTAAGCGATGGACGTGAAATAAGTCGGCTCCTTGGTTACATGTACAACTTAATTATGCGCTAAAAATGCCTTTTTTCCAAGCGTATTTCTTAGATTCGTGGCTGAGACCAGAGAAATTCTTCCAAAATGATAGCGCCAAC
>JAIEPI010000178.1 GCA_019749855.1 Rickettsiales bacterium
GTCATTCCAGCGAAAGCTGGAATCCAGCAATACTTCCCATGGATTCTAGCCTACGCTGGGATGACACATTTCTCAGCCGTCATTGCGAGGCGCGAAGGGCCGCGGCAATCCATAACCGCTCACTGGATTGCTTCGCTTTCGCTCGCAATGACGGAAATTCTTAAGCCGCGTCGGTTTGATTGGCGTAACTGCAGTTTAGTGTGAAGCTGCCATCCGCTGTGTGGAAGCTGTTTGGAGGTGCGCTATCACTGTACTGAATATCAACAACATTTCCTGCCGACTTGAGATCAAATTCGATGCTCTCGAGCATTGGCTTGAAATAATTATCTGAGGTTATGCCAGCCCGAGCAATAATTAGAGTCTTGATTAGCACTTTAATGGAATTGTTTTCCTCTGATTTTTTCTTACGAATTGCATTGAGCAGGCTGATGCAATTCGAACCAGCGACTATAACATCCTGCGAGCCAACATGGAAATCCGCCGCCTTTGGCCACATGCCGCGTGCATGCAGGGATTTTTCTTCAGCAAAGTCGCTCGCAAACAGACTGCTAAACAGTTCCTCCGTGATGTGCGGAACGAAAGGCGCAAACAATCGCAGCACTGTGTTCAGCGCGTGATGGATGGCATAAAGCGCCGATTGCTGGCTGGCTTTTGTATCATTGCCATAGGCACGGGCCTTCACCAACTCCAGATAATTATCGCAAAAATCATTCCAGAACCAATCTTCAATGGCGGCGCGGGCATCCGCATATTCATAACGCTCGAAACTCTCGGTGGCTTTTTCGATGGCGATCCGCAGTTTTGCCAGCAGCCATTGATCCAGCGTTTCGGTGATGATGCCCTTCGCGGCGTCCTGCGCGGCGGTGGTGGGTGTGCCTTCAATGGCCTCAAGCAAAGTGGCAGAGAGCTTGCCGGCATTCCATAGTTTCGTCACCAGCTTGCGGCCAATTTTCAGCAGGTCTTCGGAGAAGGCGGTATCAGCTCCCAAACGCGAGGTGGAGGCCCAGTAGCGCACGGCGTCGGTGCCTTTTTCCTCAATCAGCTCCACCGGCGTGACGACATTGCCCTTGGATTTGGACATTTTCGTTTTATCAGCCGCTAAGCACCAGCCGGAAATCATCAGGTTCTTCCACGGGATGGTGTTTTCGTGCAGATGCGCTTTCACCAGTGTGTAGAACGCCCAGGTGCGGATGATCTCATGCGCCTGCGGTCGCAAATCAGCGGGGAAAAGCTTGGCATGGCGATCGGGATTGAGGACGAGTGGAGGATACTCGTCATCGCGAGGCGCGTCAGCGCCGCTACCCGTCTCGTCATCCTTTCCTCTTGCACTGTCATCCTCGGGCTTGACCCGAGGATCTTGTCCCTCACCGCCTGATCCTCGGGTCAAGCCCGAGGATGACGGAGCTGAAGGATTCAAGCCCGAGGATGACAAAGCCGAACGGTTGATGCCCTTGCTGGAGAGCTGTGGCGACACGGACGACGTGGCCCATGTATCCATGACGTCGGCTTCGGGGGTAATTAAACATGTCTTTCCATTTTCATCTACCGCATAGTAGGAATTAGGCGCGGCTTCCCTAAGGTCTTCACCATACACAGTGCCATGTTCGATGCGAGTGTAGCCTGCAGGCGGAGAGACCAACGGATTGACCGGAAGCTGGTCGGGCGTTGCCACAATAATGCGCAACTCCTGACCACTGGACTCTGAACTCTGATCCTTCACATACCACACCGGAAAGGGCACGCCGAAATAGCGCTGGCGGGAGATGCACCAGTCCCAGTTGAGGCCGTCGATCCACTGGTCCATGCGAATTTTCATCCATTCGGGGTGCCAGTTGCATTCGGCGGCCTTTTCTTTCAAGGCCTCTTTTTTATCCAGCACTTTAACGAACCATTGGTAAGTCGGCAGAATCTCCAGCGGTGCGCCGGAGCGCTCGGCGCATTTCACCGCGTGGGTGATGGGGCGCGATTCAATTAGGTCACCGGACTCTTGCAGCATTGCCAGAATCTTCTGGCGTGCACCCGAATGTTTGGCGTCAGTGTTGGAGACTTTGAGGTTTTGCAGGGCCGCATAAGCCCCCTCTCCCTCTGGGAGAGGGTTGGGGTGAGGGCTGCTCTCGTCATGAGGCAAGGAGCCCTCACCCGAAATGACGCTGTCATTTCGACCTCTCCCAGTGGGAGAGGTGGTAAAATCCATCTTCCCATATTTGTTCAACACTACCCGCGTCGGCAGATCATGCTTGCGCCATTTCTCGATGTCTTTCTCATCGCCGAAGGTGCAGCACATCATGATGCCGGTGCCTTTTTCCGGCTCCACGGTGTCGTCGGTGAGGATGGGCACTTTCACACCAAACAGCGGGGTGATGGCGTACTTGCCTTGCAGGTGCTGGTAACGTTCATCGTCTGGTTGATAAAACACCGCCACGCAGGCGGGGATCAGTTCCGGGCGTGTGGTGCCGATGACGATAAACTCCCTCTCCCCTTGGGAGAGGGTTGGGGTGAGGGCCTCCATCAACTGGGCAACAACGCCTTCGATATTATTCAGCACCTCCTGATTCCAGAAGCGCAGAACACGGTAGCCTTGCTGTTCCATGAATGTGGTGCGACTGGCATCTTTAGCTTGCATTTCTTCTGCGTTATGCTGCCCGCCATCAAGCTCGATGACCAGCTTTGCTTCGTGGCAAAAGAAATCCGCAATGTAGGCATCCATAGGATGCTGACGGCGAAATTTGAGTCCGCCTATCTGACGGTTTCGCAGTATGTTCCAAAGTAATTTCTCCGCATCGGTCGCATCCTTTCTCAGTCTGCGTGCGTTGACAAGAATACGCTCTAAAATGACCGTCTTGCCCTCACCCAACCCTCTCCCAGAGGAAGAGGGATTGAAGTCCCCATCCACCACCTCAAATAAAATATCACTGAAATGGCTGGGCAGTTCCTTGTCCTCCACCTCAGCTTGCGCAATCGCGGTCTGGTCCACGGGATCCCATAGCATTGGTTGCAGCTTGCGGTACACTTCGCCTTTGCGGAATAAATCGAGGAAGGAGAGTTGCGAAATGCGCCGCGATTCCTCTGAGATTGTGTGGTACTCCTGTCGCCAGTCCACCGAGAGCGCCGTGGACTGAAACAAATGGCGGAACTCCTGCCGTGCTTCCTCCGAGACACCCATACACAGCGCAATAAACTCCTCGCGGCTCATGTCGGTAGCGCGAACTTTCTTTGTCTTCTCCACCAGCCGTTCTGTGGGCAGGCCGTTATCATCAAAGCCCATCGGATAGAACACATCCATGCCCTTCATGCGCTGATAGCGCGCGATGAAATCAGCCTGTGTGTAGCTGAAAATATGCCCCATATGCAGCAGGCCGGAGACGGTTGGCGGCGGCGTGTCGATGACGAAGGTTTGCGCGCGTGGCTGGTCATCTTTCCATTCATATACGCCTTGCGACAGCCAGTATGTCTGCCAGTGTTTTTCACGGGTTTTATGGTCGTACGCGTCAGAAAGTAGGGTCATAGTCATTCCACAGGTTACAAACCTAAGGAATTAGCAGAAAAGCACGCCCTGTGGCAAGAAAAGGCGATTAGTCGTATAGCTCGTTGTATTTGACCCAACGTACCAGATCGTAGAAATAGGAGGTGCCCGCCGTTTGATTGATCGGCGCATCAATGAAAAGCGCATCCATGTTGCAGTTTTCACTGTCCCAAGTGCGCGTGGCCACCACGGTGTCGCAGGGCTTATATTCAACCCCCTCTTTGGTGTAAGCACCTTGCCCATCTGGCCCTTGCGAAATGAGCACATAGGCAAAGCCATCGCCCGGCGTCATGGAAGTGGCATTGTTGGATGAACGGTCACGATGAATGAGTAACGGTTCGGAGCCAATAGCGGGCGCGCTGAAAGAGGAGAATTGCTGAGGAGTTGTGGCTAAGTCTTCCAACACCACATACAAAATCCGTCGGTTCCATGCATCGGAGCCGTTGCTATCGGGTATTCCCAAGGTGCGTGTGGGCAAGCCACCAATGCGGATGGTGGAGTGAAGTACCGTCGCACCAGTGCGGTTGATCTCCTGCATGCCATTGGCG
The DNA here is from genome assembly GCA_019749855.1 of Rickettsiales bacterium. Taxonomy (GTDB): domain Bacteria; phylum Pseudomonadota; class Alphaproteobacteria; order Rickettsiales; family UBA998; genus UBA998. The sequence goes on from JAIEPI010000178.1 coordinate 4,072, forward strand.
GCGATGGTCGGGGCGGTAGAACCTCCACAGGCAACCGCGCCGGTTGGCTCCACGGCAAAAGCCGCATTCCCAGCGCGCACGGTTAAGGGGGCAGGGCAGGGCAGGCGCTTGTTGCGCTGGTAGAATTCGCGGACAGCACGATCTGCTGTCTCCAGAGTAATCTGTGAACGACTGAACCCACTCATTTCTTTGCGCACCTGATTGCTGGAAAGCAGCGACGCCGCTAAAAGGCCGAGTATTACCACCAGCACCGAAACATCGATGAGCGAGAAACCAGCCTGTTTATGTGTTTTGTATGGCGTCATTTGACTTACGGGACAAAGGTTGTGGCACGCACGGGGGTATTCGTGGCGGTGATTGAGGCATTGCCAAGCTGGCGCTGGTCGTTATTACCCCAGCACCACACCGAGCCATCGCTGCGCATGCCACAGGCATGGGTAGTGCTTCTGGAGTCAATGCCGACAAAATCGGTAATACCGCCACTCACGGCTTGCGGTGTATTGTAATTGGTGGCGAGTGTGCCGGTGAGGCCTAATTGGTTGCTGGCTGACTCGCCCCAGCAATAGGCCGACCCGTTACGAAGTCCACACGTTGCGCTAAGGCCCACATCAATCGCGCTCCAACTTGTTTGTGCACCACTGACCTCAGTGGGTAGGGAGCGATTGGTGTAAGAGCCGTCGCCCAACTGTCCGTTATCGTTGCGTCCCCAACAGAAGCCACGGCCATTTTTGGTAACACCGCAAGTGTGATACACACCGGCACGAATGTCGCGCCAGTTAGTGATGCCACCGCCCACTAATGTTGGCCTCAGCGCCGCTACACTGACCGTGCCATTGCCCAATTGCCCATAGGAATTGCCACTGCCGGGGGTCGGTGAGAATGAGTTGGTTCCACCCCAGCAATAGCCCAAACCATTCAGCCTGACACCGCAGGTGTGGTACCAAAGGCTGAAGTTGGCCCAGTCACTAAAACGATCGCCAGGGCCTGTTGGCCCATCAATCGGCACGGGCGTGGTGGCCACACCGGTTGAGCTTCCATTACCAAACAAACCCCCCGCTAGTGTGGCATTATTTCCCCAGCAATAGAGTTGTCCATTTCTCCGCAGTCCGCAAGTGGCTGCGGAGGGCACAATCTTTACCCAATCGGTAAAATTGGCGACTTGCTGCGGCCAGCTAAAAGTGACGTTGCCACTGATGCCGATGCCAAGACTTCCATTGTTATCATAGCTACTGGTATCAACAGTTCCCCAGCAATAGCCCACACCATTTTTACGCACGCCGCATACTGTATTTGTGTAAGTGGTGACATCCTGCCAATCGGAGATATTGCTGGTGCCGCCTGCAATACCAACGGACGTCGCATCCTTTGGCCCGACGTTGGTGCCGTCCCCGATATTGCCTTGAGTGTTGCGTCCCCAGCAATAGAGTTTTGAGGCAGCATTAATGGCACAGCTAGTTTGCAGGTAGGTCGACACGTTCCTCGCCCGAGTTTTGGCTGGCGCATTATTTTGTGGATCAATCGCTCCGGCTGGAACCATCGTGCGATGAGCGGTGCCCAGCGCCGCGTCACTGCTGGCCATATCACCCCAATCCTGCGCTTTCCACAGGATTTCATCATCAAATTGTGATGCGGCCAGACCACCGGTGTTTTTAGGCATGTCACGGAAAACACCATTGCTGTTATTGCAATTCTCGGTATCCAGACTGGTCGCACAGGCGCTAAATGAGTTGGTGCCATCTTTAGTGACCGCCCCTTTCTCATTTTCACCGGTGCTGAGCAGCACATAAATTGCTTTGCCAAAGGCCGGTGAGCGGGTGACTTCGTTACCTTGTGCGTCCACCACACTCAGCGTTCCGTTATTGGTATCCGAGCGTGTGGCATGTACGCGATCCAGCGCATAGATGATGCGGTTATCCCATTTATCGAGTGCAACCGTATCGCCGATGCCAAGTGCTCTAAACGGGACTGCGCCAATTACCGCATTGCCTCCAGGGCAGAACAGACCCGCAGGGCAGGCTGTGTCGCAGGCCGCTGTTTCTAAACCGTAGGCGGCACCAGTGGCAGCCAGTGAGGCGGGGCAGGGATAGCGTTTATATTTGCTTTGATAGAGATCGAGCGCTGTGCGTATTGTCTCCAGATTATCCCGTGTGCCTTGATACTCCGCCACACGAATTTGCATGGAACCAGCACTGAGTGAGAGGCCCAGCACCAGTGCAATAATCGACAGCACCGCCGCCAGCTCAACTATGCTGTAGCCTGCACGTTGCGATGGATAATGATTGGCTCGCGGCTCTCTCACGCTTTTTTCTCCCTAAAACACAATGCCAAGCACCGGCCCTGTGATGGCGGTGGTGTCAACATTATGCCCTAATCCTAACTCATAATTGCTATTTTCACCCCAGCAATAGACCCCGCCTTTGGCGCTTACCGCGCAGGTGCTTTGGTCATTTCCATTGATCTCGACCCAATCATTGATGCCGTTCGTGGGAATCTGCACCGGAGTGTAGGATGATACAACGCCCATGCGACCGCCGTCATTGGTGCCCCATGCATAAAGCAGTCCACCGCGAATGCCAAATGCAGCTGTTGCGCTGGTAAACACCTCGTCCCAATCGGCGGCGGCACCCACGCGTTGTGGGGTGGTGAAAGAGCCGCCTAGGGTGCCTTGTCCGCTCTGGCCAAATTCATTTCTACCCCAGCAATAGAGTTCGCGGTTAGCGCGAATGGCACAGACATGAGAACTTTTTGCCGATATTTTGACCCAATCGGTGAAGCCATTGCCTCCCGCTTGCGGCGTGCTGAACGTGCCGCTGGAGCCGCCATTGCCAAACGGACCATCGACATTACTGCCCCAGCAGAAAATTTGTCCTGCGTTGCGAATGCCACAATTGAAATTCTGCCCCGTCGCAATATCTGTCCAATCTGTATTGCTGTCGATGGGACGCGGCAGTGCTAAATTAGCAAAGGTGCTGGAGCCATTCTGGCTGAAATTTCCCTGTCCCCAGCAATAGACGCGTTGATCAACACTCAGACCACACATATGGTTAAAGCGCATGGAAATTTTCTGCCATAAAATGCCGCCCGCAATTAGTGTGGGGAATGGGTTGGTCGCCGTGATGGTGCCATTTCCGTTTTGACCAAACTGATTATCACCCCAGCAATAGCCCATGCCGTTGCTTCTGAGTGCGCAACTGCGATCTGTATACGATGTGATGTAGCTCCAATCGGTGATATCAGGCGCCATCACCGTGGGCAGCGCCGAGGGATCCGCAATGTTTGGGCCACGGCCTAACAATCCATAATTGCTCACGCTGTCATTAAAACCCCAGGAGTAGAGCCGTCCATCGGCACCAATAGCAAAGCTGGTAGCAGAGGATATAGCAATCGTATTTTTTCGTGTGAGTTTGGATGAGGCTACCACTTTGCGGCTATTCGTCAGATTGGTATCGATCGGTATCAGTGACGGCAGCGGCTTCCAGCGTACGTAATCATCGTAAAAGCCGTTGGTAGCTGTTGTGCTATCCGACTGTCGCGTATCGACGAAGCTAATGTCATTATCGCAATTCTCAACCTCTCGTGCGCTGCCGGAGCAGGTGCGCGCTGCGCCGTCGCGTGTGTAGGCGCCCATGCCGTTTTTGCCGTGGCTGATGAGTATGTAGGGTATAATCGTTTGGGTGTTGGCATCATTCACCTGATTGGCCGCCGCCGCACCATCCAGCACATTAGTCACGTTATTGGTCGCGGTGGTGGCATAGGTGCGCACACCGTTCGCGGCGGTCAGCGGTTTAATCACGCTGTAGGTGAAGCGATTATTCCAGCCATCGACCATATACATATCGGGCAGATTCAGTGTACGCGTCGGCACAGCGCCAATGTTGAGGGATTCATTGCCGGTGCCGTTCGCATTGACTGTTCCAGCGGGGGCGGCGCCCGTGCAATCGACGGAGGCAATGCCATAGGTCGCATTGGAAGAATTCACGTTAGCGGGGGCAGGGCAAGGCAAACTCTCCATGGAATACGCATGACGCTGCAAGGCTGCTTCAATCACATCCATCCGGCGCAGTGTTTCCAGACGGTAATTGCGCTCTTCCTGTACAGAGCTAACGGTCAGCAATCCTCCGGCCACCACGCTGATGATGGTCACCACCAGAGCTAATTCAAACAGTGAAAAGCCACCTCGTCCAGCACGCGATACTTCCGCGACACATACAGTTTGCCGAGTCCGCCATAAAAATATCAGCAAATGTAACAAGGATCAGGCTCCGTATCTAGAGATTGAGTGTGCGCCTGATTGGTTAATATCTCATTAAAAATGACGGATGTATCAATAGGCGTGAAGCGTAAAGCAACAGATTAACAACCATTTATTGTCAGTCATGTATTGATTGATGAACAAAGTTTTGCGCCAGCATCCGCGTGGCACTTGCTTTTTGTGCCATGACTACTTATGCAGGAGGCGTGCGGGTGTGGCGGAATTGGTAGACGCACCAGATTTAGGTTCTGACGTCGCAAGGCGTGGGGGTTCAAGTCCCTCCACCCGCACCAAAGTTGCCTCACTCTATTAGAGAGAGCTTCACGGAAGCTTTGGCTTTCTGGTGATGTGACGTCGAATCAGATAGGCGATGATCAGCACAATGGCGAACAGCGCCAGACCTTCTTTCAATCGAATCAGGTAGGGCTTGAGCATGGCTTCATTTTCACCAATGGCGTAGCCAAGCCCAAGCAGCACCGTCATCCAGATGACGCCACTTAATGTGCAGTAGATTAGAAACGGTCGCATCGGCATTTGTGCCAGACCCGCCGGAAAGGAGATGTAATGCTTGATGCCCGGAAGCAGGCGGCCGGTGAACACGGATATCGCCCCATGATCGACAAAATAACGCTCAATTTTTTCCAGCTTTTGTGGCGTCAGCATGAAAAGCTTGCCATACTTTGTGAATAATAAGCGTCCGTAATGTTTGGCCAGCCAATAATTGACATAGGCACCACCCACGGAGCCTGCGACGCTGGAGAGCAGAACCAGCGGACCATTCAACTTACCCATATGCACAAGATAACCCGCGGGGATCATCGTCACTTCAGCGGGAATGGGCACAAACGTGCTCTCAATCAGGGTCATGAGGAAGATGCCGAAATAGCCAGCCTCCTCAACAAACCACAGGAAAAACTGAATGATGCCTTCGATTGAAAATTCCATGGAGTTAGAGCTTTAATGCATTAGCGATTAAGAGGCAAGCGAGGACGCAATCATTTGCGCCGCTTTTTTAGGATCGGCGTTTGCGGTGATTGGACGACCAATGACCAGATAATCGGCGCCACGAGCATAGGCTTCCTTCGGGGTCATCACCCGTTTTTGATCATCCGCGCTGCTACCCTCTGGCCGAACACCCGGAACAACCAGTTTGAAATCATGGCCGCATACTTTGCGAATCAAGCTTATTTCATAAGGCGAACAAACCACGCCATCGAGCCCAGCGGATTGCGCAAGGTCTGCCATGCGCTTGACCTGATCATTGAGCGTATCACGTAGCCCTATCATCATCAGATCGTCCTGATCCATGCTGGTCAAAATGGTCACGCCAATAATCAGTGGCCGTGTCTGACCCGTGGTTTCCGCCACCCGCATGGAGGCATCCGTGGCGCGCCGCAGCATGGTCTGGCCGCCACTGACATGCACCGTCATCATGAATGTGTCGATACCTGCCGTGGCCTCAATGGCTTTGGCAACGGTATTGGGGATGTCATGAAACTTGAGATCAAGAAATAATGGAACATTGGACTGGGCCATCACTTGTTTGACGCCAGACACACCATTGGCTGTAAAAAACTCCAGCCCTAGCTTGATCGCGCCGACCGATCCCTCCACCTGCTCCACCATTAAACGCGCACGTTCAATGTCGGTGGTGTCAATGGCACATATGATGGGGGAGTGGGTCATTGTGGTTTGCAGGTATCGGCCAGAATCATGAGTCCTTCTCTGCCTGCTGCTGTATTGAGATTTTTATCAAAACACGCAAATAATAGACTGGTGCTGTTAACCTCTTTTGAAAAAACAAGCGCCCCGGCGAGTTGTACGGCATCAAATCCCCTCAGTTTATGCGTTATTGCTAAATTTCCAGCCAGCTTCTCGTTTACACTCAATTTTATGTATATGCCCCAATCCGATTCAAGAGCATGAAGGGCTTTTTCAAAGGACTCCTGCGTGAGGTCTCCGTTGAACCTGCGCCTAGAGAAGGCTGAACATGCTTCCGGAAAGGAAACAAGTGAAGTGATCATGGGCCTCCGGTCTGCTACCCATTCTCTAACAGTAGGTGAGTCTATTTCTTCGATGTAGAGTTTTACGAGCGCGCTAGTGTCAAGATAGATCACGTTCGCGATCCTCCAGAACCGTCTCGGAGATAGGTTTGCCTTTAATTGGCACGCCGGGATTAAGGCCTTTCGGCTTCCCGCCATCCCACTGGATAATACCGTCCCGCATCATTTCAAACAGTTTGGCGTAATCGGTCGTGGCGAGTGGAGAAAGCTGAACCACCTCCTGACCATGCTCAGTAATCACGATGCGTTCTCCCTCCTTCGCCATGGCGACATACTTGCTCAAATTCGCTTTTAGCTCTCGGATACCGACGGTTTCCATAATGTTGCTCTTGTGACTACAAATCTTTTATATTGTAGTCACATTTTGAGCTTTGGGCAATGAGTAAGTGACTCGTTCTTCTGCTCGAGATAATGGAGTGTGGATTCAAGGTTTTGTCAAGAGCGCTAAGCCGCCCTCCGAACCGCCTTCGTATCCAACAGATACACCGTCTCCCCGCCCACCACGGTGCGAATCGCGCGGCCTTTAGCCTCCACATGGTCGTAGGGAGAATTCTGCGATTTGCTCTGGAATTCCTTGGGATTCATTGACCATTCGATGTCCAGATCAATCAGGGTGAGATCGGCCGGTGCGCCCTTTTTCAGGCGTCCGGCATTCACATGGATAATATCGGCAGGTTTGTACGTCATGGCCGCCAGTACATTCATCAGCGGCATGATGTTACGGTGATAAAGCGATAAGGACAGCGGCAACATGGTTTCCAGTCCGACAATGCCGAAGGCGGCCTGCGCGAGGGGTACACGTTTGGATTCGGGATCATGGGGCGCGTGATCAGTGGCAATCGCATCAATCGTGCCATCAATCAGGCCCTGAACCACGGCGGCGCGGTCGCGCTCGGCACGCAGCGGCGGGTTCATTTTGGAGAAGGTGCGATACTCCATTACCGCTTCATCGGTGAGGGTAAAATGATGCGGCGCGGCTTCGCAGGTGATATTGGTGAGGCCGCGTGCTTTGGCGCGGCGCACTGCGTCAATGGCCTCAGCGGTGGAGATATGCAGGACGTGATACTGGCCGCCCGTGAGCTCAGCGAGGAGAATATCGCGCTCCACCATCACCGCTTCAGCCGCATTGGGGATGCCTTTGACCCCCAGACGCGCCGAAACCGCGCCTTCGTTCATGCAGCCACCCGCGGAGAGATGCAGATCCTCAGCATGCTGCGCCACGGGAACGCCCAGCTCGCGTGAGTAGGTCAGCGCCTGACGCATCAGTCCGGCATGCATGAGTGGCAGGCCATCATCGGTGAAGCCGACCGCACCGGCTTCCACCAGCAGGCCCATTTCTGTCAGTTCCTCACCCAGCATCTGTTTACTGATGCAGGCATAGGTGCGCACATTGACATAGGCCGTTTCCAGAGCACGCTTATGGATAAAATCCACCACCGCCACCTCATCAATTGGCGGTTTGGTGTTAGGCATGCAAGCCACCGTGGTCACACCACCTGCTGCCGCTGATTTAGAGCCAGTGGCAATGGTTTCCTTATATTCCTGACCTGGTTCGCGGAAATGCACCTGAATATCGAGCAAGCCCGGGCACAGCACATGGCCGCCGCAATCGACGATCTCGATACCCTCGGGAATGCGTCCGTCGTCAAACAAGGTGGGCCCGAAATCAGCAATGATTGTTCCATCGACCAGCAATGAACCCAACTCATCATATTTCGTTGCGGGATCCATGAGCCGCGCATTGATATAGGCGGTTTTTTTTCCTGAACGCAGGCGTGAGGGAAGATAAAAATTCTGCAGACTCATGCGGGCTTCCTTACAAATCGTATGATGGGGCATTCACTAGTAACACGCATGGTTTCACCGGTAAAGTCTGTGTCTTTGACGCGCCCAATGTTCGCAGGGACGCTCAATCAAGATAAATGATGCAGTGCCTGCCACCAATGCAACGGGAAGTGTTGCCATCAGAAGCATTTCAAAGGAAGGCGTCACGTGTTGTATCATGCTCAGAAAAGGCTCATGCCACAGATACAGGCCGTAACTGACAAGGCCAACTAACAGCAGCAGGCGGTTGCCGAGCAATCGGCGTCCCACTCGCCCATCACATGCCAGCCCCAAAATAAGCAACGCGTAACAGGCGCCCACCGCGCCATGCAGCCAGAATAATGAGCTGTCCCCGTTCCAGTAAGGGGAAGTGTCCTGCCATGAGCGGAGTGAGTGCCAATAAGCCCCCAGCAGGGCAATACCCAGAACCCCCAGACTAATCAGCAGGGTTTCGATCATGATTTGTCCTTGTTGTTTTTGCGAAACGTAATAAGGCGTGAGTCGTTGATGCACAAACGCGGCCAGCATGCCGCATGCAAACTGATCGAGCCGGCCTGGCAGTTGCTCCAGCAGCCAAAATTTGGTGGTACGCAGTTCGCTATGCTCGACATAGCCAAATGCGATCCAGCGATAGAGCAGCGTCAGAAGGAAGGCCGCCAGCAGAAACACACCCCAGTGCCGCTTAGCAATCATGAACAAAAGCGGCAGCATCAGGTAAAAGCTAAACTCAACGGGCAGTGACCACAAGCTAATGTTGTTAAATGAGAATATCCAATCATCGCGCAGGTTGTGCAGCATCAGAATATGTGCCAGTGCATCGGGCCAGCGAGGCAAGTGGCCATACACCCCCCCGAGTGCCAGCATAACTAAAAGAGCTAAATGAATATAGTAGGCGGGTAAAATACGTAAAGCGCGGCGCTCTACATAGTTTCGCCATGAGAGGTCCGGCTGTTTCAGCAAAAGGCCCGTGAGAAGAAAGGCGGAGAGAACAAAAAATCCATCGACGCCCAGTCTGCCAGAACTGAGCATGACATTGAGCGGAACCCCCATGAGCGTCACGTTTGGATATCCGCTCAGGCTCCAGGCATGAAAGGCCATGACCCATAATGCCGCTGCGCCGCGTAAGCCATAAAGCGCTGGTATGTCCGTGCTTCGCAGACGAAACGCATCGCGAATAGCCATGATCTAGCCGTGTTGCGCGCCAAGAAGCTCCAGCACCGCCTGACGTACAGCGACGCCCATCTCCACCTGATCGAGAATCACACTGCGCTCGATGTCATCAGCAATATCCGTATCAATCTCGATGCCTCGATTAATGGGCCCGGGATGCATCACCAGAGCGTCCGGCTTCGCAAAAGAAAGCTTGGCGCGATCCAGCCCAAAGCGATGGAAATACTCACGAGGTGAGGGGACAAATTGGCCGGACATGCGTTCAGTCTGTATCCGTAACATCATGACAATATCGGCATTTTGAAGCGCACCCTTCATGGAAAAATGAACCTCTGCGCCCCACTGCTCCGGCGCGCATGGCATCAGGGTGCGTGGCGCGCAGATCGCGACGTGAGCCCCTAGTTTTTGTAATAACAGCATGTTGGAGCGTGCGACTCGGCTATTGAGGACATCGCCGCAAATAGCGACCCTCAGACCCTCGATGCGCCCGCGTTTACGGCGAATGGTGAGTGCATCCAGCAGTGCCTGTGTGGGGTGTTCATGACCACCATCGCCCGCATTGATGACCGCGCAATTGACCTTTTGCGCTAGCAGATGTACGGCGCCGGATTCCGGATGACGAATCGCAATAAAATCTGGGCGCATGGCGTTTAACGTCATGGCGGTATCAATCAGTGTTTCGCCTTTTTTAACCGAAGATGAGGCCACTGACATGTTGATCACATCGGCGCCCAGACGCTTGCCGGCCAGCTCAAAAGACGTGCGCGTGCGTGTTGAGTTCTCAAAAAACAAATTGATCAGAGTGCGCCCTTTGAGAATAGGGTGTTTTTTATCCAGTGCACGATTACGCTCCACATAGTGATCGGCCAGATCAAGAATCGTGAGAATATCGTGGGCGCTGAGTGCTTCAATGCCCAGAAGATCCCGATGCGGGAACGCACGATGTGCATAGGTCCGCTTGGTATCGAAGCCCAAAGGGCTGGTCGATGTGGCGCGTTTCAGAAAGGATAATTTTGGCCAATGTTGCATGAACGCAAAGCTAGCCGATTGCACAGAAAAATACAGTAAAACATTGCATCACCCGCACGAAAAGCAGTATGACTAAGCGCAGTGTTTCTCGCTTTCCTCACGGATGAGGCCTTATGTTGCCACGCATTTTTCTTCTGACCGCCGTCACTGTTTGCTTGTCCGCATGTGATTCATTCTATCAACCGCCGCTGAATGGCCGTGAATTTTTAGACGCCAACACCCCCGGGCCTAAAGTGGAGGGTGTGAGTGAGACCATGGAGAAATCCGCACAGGAATTCATGGTAAAGGGCGAGTTTGAGCGGGCAGGCCATGTCTATCGTCAGTTGTTGGATCGTGAAACCAATAACGTGCGTTATCTTTTGGGGTTTGCGGAGGCTGAGCGTCGCGCTGGCAAATTTAACCTGGCGCAACAAACCTATGAGGCACTACTCAAAGTCGAGCCGAATAACATTGAAGCCAAAGAGGGGCTGGGCCTTGCGTTGTTAGGGCAGAATAATTTTGCCGATGCGGGACGCATCTTCACCGAGCTTTTGAAAAAAGACCCCAAGCGCTGGCGCACACTCAATGCGATGGGCCTGCTATTCGTTGAGCGGCGTATGTATGATGATGCGCTCATCTATTTTGCTGAGGCACTGAAGTTCAGCCCGAATAATCCGTCTGTGCTCAATAATGCCGGTCTAACGCAAGCCGTGCAGCGCAACTTCCCCGATGCGCGCACAGCACTGGAGAAAGCTTCAGAGCTGACCGAAGCCGGTAGTGTGCTGCAAAAGCAAATCGACCTCAATCTGGCGATGGTGTACGGCATCGCGGGTGATATGGAAAAGGCAGAAGAAATCGCCTCGCGGCATCTGAAGGGTCCAGCCTTGTACAATAACCTTGGGCTTTATGCGCATCTGGCGGAAAATGATGTCATGGCCAAAAGCTATCTCAACATGGCGCTCACTGAAAGCTCCAGCTATTATAAGCGTGCATGGGACAATCTATCCGTCGTTGATGGCTCCACGACGGATAAGGCTGGATTTGACAGCGGCAAGGGCGGAAAACGCATTAAAGTCAATTAAGCATCATCTCGCCACGTTACAGCCTCAACCAGTGGCAGGTTGGATTGGGCTTCTGATGTTTCATTGTTCCTCGTGAGTCGCCCGCCCTCGGGATTTAGGCATTTCATTTGCACGCCGTAATGGTGCATGGGCGCTGCTTGGAGGATGTAAATTCAGCTTTATGCCTTCAAGCGCTCACTTCTGCATAGCAGTTGGGTGTTTCGTGTAAGCGAAGCACTACGCATCGCACCTGCGTGCCCACAAAAAGTTTTGGGCAAATCACCTCCAGTAAATACGCAGCCATTTTTTCTGCTGTTGGATTCCCGTTCAGCCAATAGATTGTTTGTTTTGTATGATTTTCAATTGCCTGTCCCAACAATCTATCTTTTTCATTCAGTATGGTTGCGTGATCCCAGTTCTCATCAATCCACGCGCCCAACACTTCTTTGATGACGCCAAAGTCAATGACACGATCCAGCGCATCCAGGTGGGTTGCCTCAAAGGTTGCTTCCACCACATAGCGATGGCCATGCAGAAATTTGCATTTGCTCTCATGCTCCATGACGCGATGCGCGGCATCAAATTCCAGCCGCCGCGTGCAGCGTATTGGTTTTGTCATGGCATGATTCATGGTTGGTTGCCCGAAGAGGGATTCAGCTGTTTATCCAAAAGTGCTTGTGGGTCATCGTTGGCTTGGCTTGTTATCGCTGTGGCGGGGCGTTTAGGTGGGGCGGCCATGCGTGATTTTACTGCAGGAGCACGCACCTCCTTGCGTCTGGGCGCGGCATTTTGGGATGCTTGTGTTTGGGATGATTCAACACGGCGCGCTATCGGTGCAGCGGGAACGCGCCCGTACGATGACCTAGTAGGGGTTGGCGCCGTATTGGCGGGCGGGATAGTTCCAGGCGGCAGGATAATGGCGCCGGGTGGTAAGAACTGTGGCTCAATATAGCCCTGTGGTACATAGCCCTGAGGCACATAGCCCTGTGGCGCATAATTTTGCGGGGCGTAATTTTGCGGCGCATATCCCACTGGAGGCATGCGAGCGGCATTGACTGGGGGTGGGTTTGTCTGGCCCGGGAATGGCTTATTATCAGCGACTTTTCCACCTTTGGGGCGCGATGGAGAGGCCACAGTCCAGCCGCGTGCGCTCATGCAGGTGCTGAATAATGTCGCTAACTCGGTATTACGCGCACGATCAGTGGCGGCGGCGCTGCTGTTTTTGGTTTCTTCGCCAAAGCGTTGTTCCGCCGTGGCACGACATTCATCACGTTCTGTATTATAGCGATCCTGTACCGAGACATTATCAATACAGCCGCTGAGAGTGATAAAGAACAGTATTCTAAGGGTAGTTTTACGGTGCGTCATGGCCGTTCCTCGGAGCGCGCGCGGTGGAAGCGTTGAACGGCGACCTCGTCCATTTGCTGCTGTTCTCGTGCGGCGAGACGCTCTTTTTCGCGCATCAGGTGGTTTTCGAGCGCTATTTCGTACTTCTTCATTTCTGAAAACACTTCGGACATTTGCTCGCGTATCACTGACATTTTACGCTCCAGCATCGCCACATGCTGCGCAATCTGCTGGCGTTGACGTTTGATGCGTGCAGAAAAGTCACCAAAAAAACCTCGCATTTCCGTCATGCCCTCTGCCGCGGCCAGTTCGGCGTGCAGCGAGGCCAGCAATTGCTCGGACAGCAATTCAAACTGTTCTTTTTCATTCTCGAGCGTTACCAGATCCTTGCGCAACGCATCAAGGCGGTTTTTCTCAAGCCGAATCAGTGTTTTCAGGCCTTTCATGCCAGTAAGCACTCAATTTTCAATGGGGAGATAGACAATCGCATGCTCATCATCAATAGCATAAAAATGGGGTCATGTCGCCGATCGTCATGCATCATGCTCGTTTCAGAGGCATGCTGCCGGGCAGGTTCTTGGGTGGCCACTCTTTGATGCCCAGAATCTCTGCAAGTCCGGCATAACCTTCGGCCAGTGAAGTGCTTTCATCCATGCGTTGCGTGAGGAAGGCCTCAATCATGGGGTAATACTGGATGGCTTTATCCACCGCCGGATCGCTGCCGCGCCGATAGGCACCGAGCCTTATCATCTCCGCCATATCTTCGTAGGTGGAGAGAAGCGCGCGCGCCGTTTGCACCAGTTCATTTTCCGCTTCTGAGTTGCAATCAGGCATCGTCCGAGAAACACTACGTAAAATGTTAATGGCGGGATAACGGCCGCGCTCCGCAATTTTTCGGTCCAAAATTATATGGCCATCAAGGATACCGCGCGCAGTATCGGAGATCGGCTCATTCGTGTCATCCCCCTCCACCAGAACGGTAAACAGGCCGGTAATCGTTCCCTGACCTTTGAGTCCCGGGCCTGCACGCTCCAATAGTCGTGGCATTTCGGAGAACACGGTGGGCGTGTATCCTTTGCTGGTGGGTGGCTCACCGGTGGAAAGTCCAATCTCGCGTTGCGCCATGGCAAAGCGCGTGACTGAATCCATCAGGCACAGCACTTCTTCATTGTGATCACGGAAATATTCAGCAATGGCCAGTGTCATGTAGGCGGCTTCCCGCCGCATGAGTGCTGGCTCGGAGGAGGTGGCAACCACGACGATTGAGCGCTTGAGGCCTTCCTCACCCAGATCATCTTCGATAAATTCCTGCACTTCGCGGCCCCGTTCACCAATAAGACCAATGACGTTGACGGTCGCTTGTGAATAACGCGCCAGCATGGACATGAGGATCGATTTGCCGACGCCGGAGCCAGCAAAAATGCCCAATCGCTGGCCATGGCAGCAGGTGAGAAACGTATTCATTGCCCGCACACCCAGATCCATTTTTCCGGCGACGCGTGCCCGTGACTGCGCGGGGGGCGGCGTGCCTCGCACAAGGTAAGGTATCGGTCCTGCCGGTAAGGGGCCTTTATCATCCAGCGGCTCGCCAAACGCATTGACAATACGCCCCAGCCAACTGTGATCAGGGCGAACGGTGGAGTCATTGCGCATTAATTCCACTTTAGCGCCCGGGCCAATGCCTTCCAGGTTGCCAAAAGGCATTAACAGGGCCTGCGAGCGGTCAAAACCCGTTACTTCGCACATTAGAGGCTTATCCTCGCCCAGATGTCCGATGCGGTGAATTTTGCAGCGATCCCCGACGCGCAAGGCGTTTTCCAGACCGGTGCAGGTGATAATGAGGCCGCGAACGCTTCCCACTGTACCGTAAAGTTTAACGGGAGAGAGTCCATTCAGCGCATTCATCTGTTGCTCTATCAGCACAGGAAGTCTCTTTTCATCATTTTCTACCGTGGAGATGTAGTTGATTTATCATTGAAGTTTTTGGGTAGGCGTGTCTTGCTATGTCTCAGGATATAAATAATTATTGTGAAATGCAATTTTTAAGACTATATTAATCATTAGGCGTTTCCATTCCTTAATTTCAGCTTGCTTTCTCATTCTCCGTTACGTACTACTAACGCTACGTTAACTAATTTTTTTGTAAGAACAGGATTTACACATGCGCGTTCTCCTCGTTGAAGATGATCCCTCAACAGCTAAAGCTATTGAACTGTCGCTTGCCTCAGAGGGCATTATTTGTGACAGCACAGAGCTGGGTGAAGAGGGATTAGAAATCGGTCGTATCTACGACTATGATATCATCATTCTGGATCTCATGCTTCCGGATATTGACGGTTACGAAGTATTGCGACGTTTCCGCGCGGCAAAAATCACCACACCTATTCTTATTTTGTCTGGCCTCTCTGGTCCCGATCAGAAAATTAAAGGTCTGGGTTATGGCGCTGATGATTACCTGACCAAGCCTTTCAACAAAGGCGAACTGATTGCCCGTATTCAGGCGATCGTGCGCCGTTCCAAAGGTCACTCTGAGTCCATCATCCGCACTGGTAAGCTGACGGTGAATCTGGATACGCGCTCAGTGGAAGTGGATAGCAAGCCAGTGCATCTCACCAGTAAGGAATATGCGATTCTTGAGCTGCTCTCCTTGCGTAAGGGTTCAACGCTGACCAAGGAGATGTTCCTCAATCACCTCTATGGTGGCATTGATGAGCCAGAATTGAAAATCATCGACGTGTTTGTGTGCAAACTCCGCAAAAAACTCTCTGAGTCTGCGGGTGGCGATAACTACATCGAAACGGTGTGGGGTCGCGGCTATGTGCTGAAAGAGCCAGATCTTGGCAACAGCAAAGAAGCGCGTATAGAAAAAGAAGTGGCCACGGAAGGCGTCTAGACTTCTGTCGTCAAAAATGAAAAAAAGCCCGATCAAC
>JAIEPI010000040.1 GCA_019749855.1 Rickettsiales bacterium
TCACGTTCGCGTTGCACGCTTGAGTGGCAGCGGCGCCACCTGTTTTGGACTGTGCACATCCCTGCCGCAGGCGCAATTGACTGCGGATGAGCTGAGACGTATTTTTCCCAATGACTGGATTGTTGCCGCAAAAATTCGCTGAAAAAAATTGCTGAAAGAGTTGGCAGGTGTTGGCCGCTAAGAGACGGTAGCAACCGATGTGCCTTGCTGCTGGTCGCGGTTTTTGGTTATGCGCTCAGCATAAGTAGGTCGGCGATCTTCTTCAACTGGATCATTCAATTTGGATTCAGTCGTGTGTGCGCCGCGCCGTTTCAATTCCTTGTCTCGGAAATCTGCGATATCACGAGTGACGGCGGCACGCGCACCAAGATGATTGGCAATATCGCCTGAGAGCCCATTATCCGCCAGATGCGCCTTTAAAACATCTAGTCCCAGCGATTCCAATTCTTTATGTAAACCTTTACCCACAAAATGCTCACGAAGCTCTTTTTTGCATTGCGCTCGCTTATCTTTCGGGATGCCGCCCTCCACATAAAATTTATTTCGAATGGTTAGCACATCATCGGCAAAATGATTGATGACGCTATTGGGCATGCTGCCAAACCATGGGCCAAGTATCCCCTTCACCATATCCTCAAGCTGGCGTGGCTCCTGATCGGGATTATTCACCACATAATTTATCATGAAGTCGCGCAGCTTTGATGGGCCAAGGGGAAAGCGTGAGTGATTATTCGACCAGACTTCCTTAACGCCAGGCAGGATAACGCGGCGATCCGAGCCAAGAGTGAAGCGAGTACCAAGGTTCATACCGTAGCTTAAGGGTAAAAAGTTCAGCCCAACGCCGACGTTGGTGAGTGAGGTTGCGGCAGAGAGATAGCCCCACGGTTTGGACTGGTCAAACGCGATGCGCGATGAAAAATCGTCAATATATTCCGGATGACTCACTCGCTGACGCTGCGTTTGGAAATACCAGTCACTCCCCAATTTGCTGCCATAAAAACCCAGAGCTGCCGGTACTACCATGTGCGCGACTTTCATCCAGCGGTCCGCCAAACCGGCGCCGTGGAAGTTATAGGCGAGCAAAGGCTTTACAGGTATTTTGCTGATGGCCGGCATAAAAGGAAATATTTTAAACTCGCTCAGCGGCGTGCCACGAATGCTCATGCCTGTGGCCAGCTCCATGATTTTCATGCCACTATAAAGGCCGGTACTTAAACCAAGGGCATTCTTCCAGCGATGCAGGCTGGGCGGGAAATTTAGCGCATTGCCAATCCACTCGATGGCATCCAGTGGCTTGTCATTGACCAATGCCGCCAGCCGGTGTGTGGGGCCCGGGCGATGCGGATCGCGCTCGTTGGTGGAGTTTCCAGCCCATGAGCCCACCGCCGCCATGCCGAGCAAGCCAGCGCCCGTGGCTAATGCTGTGTTGCGAAACGTATGACTTGCTTTGGGCTGAGTGATGATGGCATCTGCGCTGTGCGCCAGTTGCGGCCCGACCGTCATTCCCTTATGCTGTGCATAATGATAGTTGCGCTCGTAAAATCCTTTGGCAAAGCTCTCACGCAGGGCATCCGCATGCGGCTTGGCACCAAAAAATTCCGCAAATGAACCGAGCCAACCATTGTTTCCAGGCGTCAAACTCTTTTGAACGGCTTGCCAGCTCGACATATCCACTAGCTTATGTTCCAGCAGAAATGTTTCAAAGCGCTGGCTAATGTAGGCTTTCAACGCCTGATCAGACGCGGCTTTGTCCTGTGCTGAATGTTGTAAAGATCTGGTATAGGCGTGAATATCCTGCGCCAGTGCTTCGGCGTGTTCTGGCTTTACGTGACGCACCCAGCTGCGCAAGACCCCATTCGCCAACTCATGTAATTCCGGCAACTGTGCCACACTGGCGTTGGGATTCTCCATGATATGGGTGATGGCATGCCGCACCATGTCTTCGGGGCCAAAAGGCGAATTGGCCGTGGTGTTGGTCAAAAAAGACATCGGATTCCTGAACCAGCTTTTACTGGCCCCTGCAGCCTCTTTGGTCAAGCTGCTGGCCATGCCCACCTTTCGCCCACCACGCAGACCATACAATCCACCCAGTGACATGGCGTAGTTACCAGGCCACGGCAGCAGATTAAAACCAGAGGCTGAACCAAAAAGCGAGGATATGGCTGTGGAAATACCCCACGGCTCGGCATGCCGTGCACTAATGGCGCGATCCGCTTCAGCAAAACCATAAGTAGCAGCTGGTGAACCCGGCGCATTTTTAAGATGCGCACCGGAAAGCGCCAGTTTTTCCGCCTCCGCTGCTATATGCAACCGATCCTTGAAAAACACACGGCTGGAGGCGAGCACACCAACCGCACCCAGGAGCGCCGGTGCCATGTTATCGATAGCGTGCAACCAGCGGTCACGCGGATCGTCGGAATAAACATTGTAGTTCATGACACCCAGCAGGGGGCGCAGCGGGAGTGGCACTGAGTCTTTCTCCAGCGGCGTTCCGTCCGGTGTATGCCCCACGATGATATTCATCAGCTGCCGGCCCGCTAGCAAGCCAACGGAAAGGCCAGTTGCATTATACAGGCGATGAGTGCCGGGCGGGACAAATAAGCCTTTGACAAATGTGTATTCCATCGGCGCAAGCAGCGCACGAGAGGTGCGACTGGTCCAAGAGGAACTGGCTGAAAGTGATGCGGCGGATGCGACCACGTGCTTTGGCTTTGGTTAGATGAACAGTCTCAGATTGTACCAACCTTTGCATCATACAACAAATTGGATACGCGATTTTTTACGATAAATTCATCAAACTGTCATAATAAAATCTTTATAAATGCATCGCTTATATTGTGCACCTGCGAAGTGGGGGCGTGATAATTATGCCCCATTTCACGTGGCTACTGTCATCAAATCTTCACAGTCAGATCAGCCCGTAAAGTGGTAAAATCCGAGATGTATAAATCCGTCTGACGAGCATTTCATTGTTGAGTGATACCGCCACACACACCACTTCCCCCGCACGATCGATAAGTCGTGTAGAGGATCCGAGTACGCAAAGTGTGGCCATGCCCTCGGGAGTTAGCCGGTTTTTCTCACCTAACTATAATGTTAATAGCAGTGCGCGGCTCTATCAGTCGCACTATGAAAATGTGTGGGAATCTGAGCGTGACAAGCTGCGTCACCCGCGCTTGATGGACACATTGGGTGGGCGCTTTGTCATTCGCCTGTTCAGCCGTGGGGTGTTGGGCGCAGCTTTCCTCACTGGTGGCAACCTGATTTTAGAAAAATACATTCCGGCCTCCGCGCTGATGGCAGGAAAAAATGTCAATTTCTTGAAGCTCAGCGAATCACACTATTGGCAGTCGCTCAGCCGTTCAGAAAAAATTATCACTTCGGCACTAACGCCGATTGCCTCATTTTATGATTTTACCGTTGGAAAGCCCATTGGCTATTTGTTTGGCAAGAAGGCGGTTACCTTCCGCTCCATGCGCAGTTTTAATCCATATAATTCAGGTCCTAATGCGCCGAGAGGTCGCAGTTACGGTGAAGAAGCTGTTTCAGTCACGTTGGATTTTGCCTTAGGCAGCGTAGGTGACTCATGGGGGCGGCGCATTGCAGGGGTGCTTGACCCGAATGTGAAGAAAAGCTGGATGAAAGACGGCCATATTGATTGGCATGATTTCGGAAAATCCGTACTGAAAAGCGGGTTTGAAATTTTTTCCTACAACCAGATGGAAGACTGGTTTGCCGCGATTCCGTATGTGTATCAGATGCGGATGCAGCGGCACTGGCTGGACAGAAATGTTCAGCGCGGCTCTCGCCTAGCCATTGAAAATGGAACCTTTGGCGGCGCATTTCAGGTCGATGAGCACGGGAAGATTCAGGGAGATTACTGCGTACCTGGCGCGCTGGACCTGCAACTACGCTTTATGGGCTACAATGTTGACACACTGATGTTCCGTGATCTGTCTAAACATGTTGAGCACATGTTTGATCATCGTAAAGATGAACATAAAGTCGAACATGAGCGCGGTTTTGTTACTGAAACAGCGAAATACCTGATTAAAACGGCGGTCAAGGCTAGTACCTACATGGCGCCAGCAGTTCCATTCTTCTGGATTCCACGTGTAGCGAGTGCACGAATGGAAGCGCCACGCATTTACGCGGGTGCAACCATGAAGGATGATGCGATGGTGCGTACTGATAAGCGTATCAATGGTAGGGCTGGTAATTATACACATTTCGATCGCAAAGCAGCATCAGAGCTTACGTTGAATGGCAGGAGTATTGAACGGCAGGGCGAATATGGTCCGCATTTTAATCCTTACGGCCGCGAGCAAAATCACAATGCCTTGTCGGCTTTCCTGCGGCCAGTGGGACAATTCTCTGATAATGCGGGAACCTGGCTGTCTAAACGTGCCGAGTCAGCAGTGAATGGCGCAGGAAGTGCTCTCGGATTTCATGCCCATGTAAAAGATAGCGATAGGGCGATACGTCAACAGCGCGCGATCCATACGGTGACGCATCGCTATTTCAACAATGCGCTTTCCTACACTCCTTACATGATCGCCAAATACGAGACGGCGAACTGGTGGGATACCCCGCAGATGGATGCCTCGATTTATCGGGTGCTCGATGGTTTGGATCATGCCAAAGGTGGTGAGATAAAAGCTGGATTAAAGGATTTCTGGCGGGTGATTCAGCGCAAGCCGGTCTCCACGGAAACCGAGCAAATGACGCATGAACCGCGTGGCTTGATTAATTCCCAACGTCAGGGTTTTGATGGTGAAGACCGTCGCGATGGAAAACTGACGAAAAGTTTTGCTGATTTTCAGCGGGAAAACAAAATTGCGCGCACCAAAGCAAAAGGGAAAGCGAGTACCTCGCCTGATATTGTCGTGGATGATGCAACGGCTAAAATGGCGAAGGAGGCATTTGCGTCTTCAGGGGCTGTGACTACAGAGAAAGATCAGCCAACGAAAGCGGTGAATACGCGCTCGCAGTCAGGCCAGCCTGATTATGATGTCAGCCGTATGCAGGCCGCTTACACCCATGTGCCACCTGGCACAACCTTGCATTAGGGATCCATCCCTTGTGAGAGCGGCCATCTGCGCATAAGATTGCGGCACTTCCAACGAATGGGTTTTGCGGAATGTTCAGCTCAGTGCACTCGACCTTCAACACGTTATCGAAGCCCTATTTCCTGAAAATCATCTGCCTGAGTGTAGCCGTCACGCTGCTGGCCCTTTTGCTATTGGTTTTTATCATGGCGTTCGTGATCAATCAGATCGCCTTTTTTCATATGGAATGGCTGGATGACCTCCTCATTTATGCCGGTACGGCCTTATCATTTGCCATGAGCTGGTTTCTGTTTCCCATTTTTATGCCGCTGATTGCGCTGCTGTTTCAGGAAAATATCGCCAATCGGATTGATGAAAAAGAATACGCATCTGCGCCGCCGAGTTCCTTGCCGTTGGGTGCGGAACTATGCCACGCCTTCAGAGCAAGCCTGCGAGCGCTGTTGCTGAATATCCTGTGTTTGCCGCTCTACTTAACCGGCGTGCTTTTTCCACTGGTGTATTATTCTCTCAATGGCTACCTGCTTGGCCGCGAATTCTTTGAGTTAACCGCCGCACGCTACGAGGGGCGTCGGGGGGCTGCGGCCCTGCGCAGGCAACATCGATTGCACATATTTATCGTGGGATGCACCATCATGCTGCTGAGTACATTGCCTGCCATCAATCTGCTGGCGCCTTTTATCGGCACCGTGTGGATGGTACATGTCTATTGGCAGATAACGTCAAAACCACAGCACAGAGATAATATGGTGTTATCGCCACCAACTTCCAGAATAAAAGAATAACGCAAGTTGGCAATCGCATCTAAATCCTGTGAAATGGCGAGGCGATATTTCATGTTATGTTGCTTTAAACCGCAACTTCTGGAATCGCCTACCCGCTTGTGTCTTCAAATATGCTTCAAAATCTTGTGCCGTCTTTTTGTTGCTGAATGCAAAATAGGCGTGCAATTTCCACGGTTGATATTTCGCAGTATGGCCAGAATTTCCCTCTGCATTATGTTCTGTAAGTCTGCGCTTGAAATCTTCTGTGAAGCCCGTGTAGAATTTTCCGCTGTTGCTTTGGCTTTCAAGGATATACACATACCACATGCAGATATTCTTTTTTTCCATTCTGTCACAAGCTGAACCTCGCTTAGCTCGGGCTTACGGCGAGAAACCTAGTCAATCTCAATCCCGTCACTACTAGGGTAGTGACGAGGATCTCGTTAATCCCAAGCAAGCGAAGCTTGCTGGATTAACGGATGGTCGGGGCGGAGAGATTCGAACTCCCGACCCTCTGGTCCCAAACCAGATGCGCTACCAGACTGCGCTACGCCCCGAGTCAACCGATATGTTTACTATACTAGCCCGCAAGCTGCGGCAAGCGATGTTTGCAGCGCGTATTGACTCTTATCCTGTGCACGATATGGTGCGCCTTTATTTTCTGAGGAGTTTGTAGGATATGACGGAGATTAAAGGCTCCTATACGGCGTTAGTGACGCCCTTTCGTGATGGAAAGCTGGATGAGCAAGCATTGGCTGATTTCATCGAATGGCAAATATCGGAGGGCACGCATGGTTTGGTGCCCTGCGGCACAACCGGTGAATCACCGACCTTAACACATGCAGAGCACCAACGTGTGATTGAATTATGTATTGAGGTGACGCGTGGGCGCGTGCCCGTCATGGCGGGCACAGGTTCCAACAGTACGGCGGAGGCGATTGATTTTATTCAACATGCGCAGCATGCGGGGGCAAGCTCAGCGCTGATTGTCGCGCCCTATTATAATAAGCCAACGCAGGAGGGGGTTTTCCGCCATTATCAGGCGATTCATGACGCCAGTGACCTGCCCATCATCATTTATAATATTCCGGGTCGTTCCATCATCAACATCACCGATGAGACGTTGGCGCGTCTGGCTGAGCTGCCGCGCATCGCCGGCGTGAAGGACGCCACTGGCGATCTGGCGCGTGTCAGTACGTTGCGCCGCCGTGTGGGAAGCCGACTGGCATTGCTCTCCGGTGAGGATATGACCGCCGTGGGCTTTAATGCACAAGGGGGGCAGGGCTGCATATCAGTGACCGCGAATCTGATGCCTAAAGCCTGTGCGTTGCTGCAAACACTGACCTTTGAAGGCCGTTATGCGGAAGCATTGGCCGTTCAAGATAGCCTGATGCCGCTCAATGATGTGATGTTTGTGGAAACCAACCCGACGCCGGTCAAGTTTGCATTAAGCCTGATGGGGAAAATCGGCCCAGAAATTCGCCTGCCATTGTGCGAGCTGTCGCTTGCCAATCAACGCCTGATCCGCGATGCGCTGGAGCAGGTGGGCTTGCTGTAGAGGCGATACCATGGCGCGCAAAGAGGCACCGGAACCATCCGCGATAACCAATCGTCGCGCGCGCTTTGATTATCAGATTGATGATGAGGTGGAGGCCGGCATTGTGCTGATGGGGAGTGAGGTGAAATCACTGCGCGCCGGTAAGGCCAATTTGCAGGATGCCTACGCCATTGAGCGCGATGAGGAAATCTGGCTGGTGAATGCCAATATCGCCGAATATCCGGGGGCCAATCGCTTTAATCATGAGCCGCGTCGCGCACGTAAGCTGCTGCTGCATAAAAAAGAAATCCGCAAGCTGGTGGGCAAGCTGCGCGTAAAGGGCTACACGCTGGTACCGATACGTTTATTTTTTAATGCGCGGGGCAAAGTGAAAATCCTCATCGGGCTCGGCAAGGGCAAAAAAGAGTTTGATAAGCGCGATTCCATCAAAGCACGCGAATGGGAGCGCGAAAAAGCGCGTGCCGTGCGAACGCGACCCTAATAATGCGTATGCTGCAGTGCAAAACATTGCTTTTTAATGTTATTTGCCTTGACTCCTAAGGGGTGCGCAGCCTAAATCAAATGGTTAAGAAAGATATTGTTGATGTTTGATGGACTGCGGAAGCTTTTTACAGCAGAGGACTGGATGCCGGCGCGTCGCGTGTTGCAGCGTGACGCGGAATGGTGGAATAAACTGCGTAATGATTGTTTTGTGCGCTTCGGCTTCATGCCGCAAAAAGAACTCTCCGGTAAGCGCTTAGAGATCGGCGATCATACACTCTATCAGTTTGGCAGTGGGCGCTTTATCGCGCATCAGCTGTTGGATGAATCAAAGCCTGTCGCGCAGATGATTGTGGCTAACGCCCCGCAGCAGCAGGTGTATCTGGCGATCTCGCGCCGCTTGGATGAGCGGGATATTTCCAACCTGTTTGCCGATGATGAATTTGATGCGCTGCCCGATCTCAGCCGCTTCTCAAAACTCTATATTCGTGAGCATACCCCGGGCGTTAAAGACTGGGTGACCATGCAGTATCACCGCCGCATCGAGGGGGTGCGTGGCCAGAAAACCAGCTCAAGCGGCGGCACGCGCACGTTTCGCTATTTTCTATTTGTGAGTGAAAGCAACGATAAGGCGCTGGAAATCGAATGGTTTGACGATGGCACCTATGAGGCGTATGCCACGTTGTACCGTCCGCTATCCGATATTGTGCAGGTTCAGCATGAACGTCGCGCAACACCTCGCGGTACGCCGGAGAATGAAGCGCGAAGTGAGCCACGTCTTGGCTCCGATGCGGCAGTCGCTGGGGCGGAAATTATTGAGCTGCCTGCCGTCACAAAAGAAGTGGCAGAGGCTGGGTCTTCATCGACAGTGTCGCTTAGCAGCACTAACCTGACGATTGT
Source organism: Rickettsiales bacterium (assembly GCA_019749855.1). Classification (GTDB taxonomy): domain Bacteria; phylum Pseudomonadota; class Alphaproteobacteria; order Rickettsiales; family UBA998; genus UBA998. Next base: position 8,769 of record JAIEPI010000040.1, read on the forward strand.
CGAAACAGGGCAGGTGGAAGCGTTGCATTTGCCACATTTAAGCGCAGCGGATCAGAGCCTGACCTGCGATATACGAGTGGCATCAAAGATCATTGATGAGGCGATCCGCAACGACATGCAGCTGGGTGATATTGTGCGGCGCGTACTGGGGCTGCCCGTCACCATCAGCGAAACGGTCAATTTTCATGTGCCGTTGACAGATTCGGACTACAAGAATCTGGCCAAGCGCTACGGCGTGCCAGAGAGTGACCGCGAGCGCATACGCGAGTGCATCGTGGAGGATCTGATCGATTTCACGGGTGAGCGTTCATCGCAACCAACGCTCAAACGCGCTAAGTAATTCTCCAGATATTTTAGGGTGTATGGTTCCAGAGCGGGGAAAGTACCGGATGGATTTAGGAATTTTATATTGGCTCTGCAATGCGATAGGGAGACTATTCTAATTTCAGCACCCAATTGTGAATTTTATTTCTTACGGCTTCAATAATAGTTTTTAGAGCGCTTGATGCTACACGAATTTGTACGTCAGCGTCATAATTTAGAGAGTTTCGTAAAAATTGCTCAACTTCATTAGAGGCAATTTTAAAAACCCCCGAAGAATTATTATTGTACATTTCTTCAATAACGCCAACCGCTTGGCAATTTGATATTTCTGTGCAAGATTTTTTTGTTTCTACGCTCTCAAATGCTATAGGCGACCAGCCTTGAAAAGGATTAAGTGCGTATGCTTCTCCATATGATTTTCGGTAGGCTGGCAAGTCTTTTACTAAAACATCATTATAACCGTTCAACTCATGCTCAATCCACCCAAGCATTTCTGTATCGTCACGCTTCTTTGCAATGCTTTTTGCCTTTCGTAGTAATGTCGATAGCGGCACATTATGATCATTGGATTCCACTATTAGCTTAGTAACTTCATTGATTGGTTCTGGTTCGAATTTCTCGATAGAATTTTTTATTTGATGATGTTGGCCTGCGGCTATTACAACATACAATCTGCTGCGCAATTCTATAATTTCTGCATGAGTGTAGTTTTTATGCTGGCTCGTCTTTGAATCATACTCGCTATGATGGGGCATACACAGGAAAGCGAGATTATCTTCCTTTGTGTTTGCAGGATTCTGATCAAGATGCGCAATTTGACCAAGTTTAACCTCAAGGTCGCCATAAAGATGATAACACACAGGACATCGTCTAGCGCCCTTTGTTAAGACCGCCGTTTCAGTTGGAGTAGGTGTTTTTTTACGAGAACTCATAAGTAGCTAGGCATATCTGTTAGAACCGCTCATCTATTTGAATTCCCTAATTTCTACCCGTATTTGAGCAAATTGGGTATAGGAAAGCTGAAACTAGCTCAAGTCTTTGCCCTGGCCGGACGTACTCGCGGCGCGCGTGCGCGCTTGCTGCGTTGCAAACGGTAAGCTCGCTGTAGCTCGCTAACCTTTTTGTCGAACCGTCGGTTCTCATATGCCGGTCGCGAATAACATAAACTTAAGCCAGCTTTCAGCTGACGTAATTTTATGGTGCCCGCGGCCGGACTCGAACCGGCACGCCTCGAAAAGCAACGGATTTTAAGTCCGTAGCGTCTACCATTCCGCCACGCGGGCACATCAGACGTCTAAAAAACCACAATCATTAACGAAAGTGCGAGAAATATAAAAAAACACGCAAAAGAGTTGAGGCTTTTTAATGCGCTGTGTATATATCCTGATGTTTCTATACATGGCAAACAATTATCGCCAATTGATGTTGTGTGAATTAAATATGCAAAAAATACTGACGTAAGGAGTCAACGCATGAAATTATTTTCCCTCACATTAGCTGCATTGTTGGGTCTCTTTGCCGTTTCGGCAAGCGCACAGGAGCGTAGCTGGCCGAACTGGTATGTTGGCCTGCATGCGCGTGTTGCATGGATTGATAGTACGGAAGTTTCTGTAAATGACACTAATATCGGTGATCTCGAATTTGATAATGGTTTTGGCGGTGGGGCGTCACTGGGCTATATGCCTGGGGGTGATTCATTCCTGCGCAATACTCGCTTCGAGTTCGAATATGACATTGCGGAGTCAGACATTGACTCACTGAACGGTTTCACTGCGAGCGACAATCTGCGCACAAACAGCTACATGGGCAACGTGTTTTATGACATCCCAACCGGCACCCAATTTGTTCCGTACGTTGGAGCAGGCGTAGGGGTTTCGCGTGTTGACATTAACGCACCTGCCGTCTCATTGAATGACAGCGACACAGTGTTTGCCTATCAGTTCATGGGTGGTCTTGGTTATTCTCCCACTTCATTTCCTAACACCACTCTGACCGTTGGCTACCGTTACTTTGCTACGGAAGATCCAGAATTTACCGTGGGAACAGCAGGTGTTGACCACGAGCTTTCTTCGCACAATGCGGAAGTGGGCGCACGCTTCGCTTTCTAATTGACGTGACTCAATTATAAAAGGGGTGGATGGATACATCTACCCCTTTTTTTATCATCAGGTGATCCCCATTGTCGTCCTCCGTACCTTTACTGGCAGCCGAATCAGTCTGCGTCGTTCGTGAAGGAGGCGCTGTACTTGATCGCGTGAGCTTACAGCTTATGCCTGCACAGCATTTAACGCTGATTGGCCCTAATGGTGCGGGCAAAACATTATTGCTAAAGGTGCTTTTAGGGTTGGTGCGCCCGACAAGTGGTAAGGTGGTGCGTCAAAATAATTTGCGTATTGGCTATATGCCGCAGCGCCTGTTGCTTAGTGCCTTAATGCCGCTGACGGTTGACTATTTTTTGCGTATATCACACGCGCAAATCGATGATTCTGCGCTCAGTGAGGCGCTTCGTTTAACGGAGGCCACGGCCCTGCGTCAGCGTTCCATGCACCATCTCTCTGGGGGGGAAATCCAGCGTGTTTTACTCGCACGTGCGTTACTGCAAAAACCTGACGTGCTGATGCTGGACGAGCCAGGACAAAACATGGATGTCTCGGGACAGTTAGCGATGTATGAGCTGGTGCGCACTATCCAGCATGAGCGAGGCTGCGCGGTGCTGATGGTTTCGCATGATCTGCATTTTGTGATGCGCCATACTGATATGGTGTACTGTCTGTTTCACCATGTCTGTTGCTCGGGCAAACCACAGCAGATCATTGAGGATCGCGCATTTAACGAGCTTTTTGGCCCAAGAATTACCGAAGTCATGGGCTATTATCACCACCAGCATACGCATACGCATGAACATTTTCCGCCACATGACTGCACGGAGCATGCATGAGTGAGCTGACCGTATTTTTTTATCCCATTGTGGCGGCGCTGGTTCTGGCCGCCATTGCGGGACCGATTGGCTGCTTCATCAATTGGCGACGCATGGCGTTTTACAGTGACACATTGTCGCATGCGGCGTTGTTGGGCATTGCACTGGGACTCCTCGTCGGTGTCGGGGCTGCGTGGGGAGTGCTGCTAGTGGCCCTGCTTGCATCGTTGCTGTTATTATGGTTGCAACGTCAGGCGCATGTGGCGCTCGATACGCTACTGGCCATTCTGGCGCAGGCGTCACTGGCGGGCGGCATATTACTGATTTACACGCAGCCTCAGCTTCAGGTGAATCTTTATGGTTTCCTCTTTGGTGATGTGTTGTCGATCAGTGATGACGACGCGTTCATTATTCTGGCGGGGGGCGTCGTTGTTTTGCTGGCAATGCTGCGGAACTGGCGTCCCATGCTGCTGGTGACCATGCATGAGGAACTGGCGCAGGCGGAGGGTATCCATGTGTTTCGAGTGCAGGCATTGCTGCTGGTGTTGATGGCGATCACCGTGGCCATAGGCATTTATGTAGCCGGTGTGATGATGGTGTCATCGCTGCTGGTGATTCCAGCAGCCAGTGCGCGAGCCTTTACGAAAACGCCTAGCGCCATGGTGATTGCCGCGTCATTCATGGGGATTATCTCGGTGACCGCTGGCCTGATGACATCTTTCCACTATGACTTGCCGCCCGGGCCGACGATTGTTCTGTGGGCGGCTGCATTATTTGTGGCCACACGGGTTGCCACTGTTGCGCGAGAGCCGCGTAAGTAGCGAGGGTTGGCTACACGCCATGCCAGCCGCCAAAAAGGTTGCGTAACACGGTTGGCTGTGCCATGAAAGTCCTCTGTTATCACTTACCATTTACGGAAAAATCACATGGCGCAGGCACTGCAAATCAAAGAAACGGAAAATAAAGGGCTGAAACGGGCATTTGAAATCGTTGTTCCGGCGGGAGAAATTCAAAAAGAAGTCGGCCGCCAACTGCAGGAAGTGAGCCGAAATGCTAAGATCCCAGGGTTTCGTCCTGGAAAAATTCCTGAAAAAGTGCTGCGCCAGCGCTACGGTCAGTCAGTGATGGGTGACGTCATTAACAAAGCAGTAAATTCTGCAACGCAGGATGTGCTTGAAAAACACAAGCTCACACCGGCATTGCAGCCCGATGTTAAAATCACCAAATTTGAAGACGGCGGTGATTTATGCTTCGATATGAATTTTGAAATCATGCCGGATGCTCCGGTTCTTGAACTATCCTCCATCGAAATCGAAAAGCCTGTCAGCGATATCGAAAACGAAAAAATTGATGAAGCCTTGCAGCGCATTGCACAAAATAATAAAGATTTTGAGGATAAGCCGGAAGCCGCTAAAGCGGTGATCGGTGATTCCGTACGCATTGATTTCAAGGGTTTTATTGGTGATGAGGCGTTTGAAGGTGGTGAGGGCCATGATTTCCGTCTGGAACTTGGTTCCGGACAATTCATCCCGGGCTTCGAGGAGCAGCTGGTGGGCGCTAAAGCTGGCGATGATGTCACGGTCAATGTGGCCTTCCCGAAGGATTATCATGCGGAAGAACTAAAGGGCAAAAAAACTCGTTTTGAGGTTAAGGTTCATGCGGTGCAGTCACCGGTCGCTCCTGCCATGGATGATGCATTTGCCAAGTCATTGGGCATGGAGTCACTCGATAAACTGAAAGATGCCGTGCGTGAGCAGATTCAGCGTGACTACGACACACTGGCACGCAATCGTATGAAAAAGCATCTGTTCGATGCGCTTGATAAAAAATGCAAATTTGATGTGCCGCACGGCATGTTCAAGCTGGAATTCGATTCGATCTGGACTCAGGTGGAGCAGGCCAAAACGCAGGGTGATCCTGCGGTTAAGGATAAATCCGATGATGACCTGAAAAAAGAGTATGAAGCCATCGCCGATCGCCGCGTGCGTCTGGGCATTTATCTCTCGCAAACAGCGGGCCGTAATAATTTGCAGGTGGATCGCACTGATCTCAGCAAAGCCGTGATGGAGCAGGCGCGCATGTATCCCGGGCAGCAAAATCAAATCATTGAGTTTTATCAGAAAAACCCTGAGCAGCTGGCTGAGCTGCGCGGGCCCATTCTGGAAGAGAAATCCGTTGATTTTATCCTGACGCAGGTGAAGCTCATCGAGAAGAAAATGACGCTCGACGCACTGATGGACGAGCAAAACAGTGAGAGCTTTACAGACACGCCCTCTGACGAGGACGGCGACAAAGACAAAAAAGCAGCTTCCAAAAAAACTGCCACCAAGAAAAAATCCTGATTCACGTAGCTTAAGGACAACGCATTATGATACCGAGTATTCGCCACCCTGAAGAAATGATAGATGTTTATGCCGACCTCGTGCCGATGGTTGTCGAGCAAACGAGCCGCGGTGAGCGCGCCTACGATATTTTTTCACGCCTTCTGAAAGAACGAATCATCTTTTTGACAGGTCCAGTGCATGATGGCATGGCAACACTTGCTGTGGCGCAGTTACTTTTTCTGGAGTCGGAAAATCCCGACAAAGACATTTACATGTACATTAATTCACCGGGCGGCGTTGTGACGGCGGGTCTGTCCATTTACGACACCATGCAATATATCCGCCCAAAAGTGGCCACTCTTTGCATTGGTCAGGCGGCTTCCATGGGTTCGCTGCTGTTGACGGCGGGTGAGCCTGGCATGCGCTTTGCCACACCCAATGCACGTATCATGATTCACCAACCATCAGGTGGATTTCAGGGGCAGGCGTCCGATATTGAAATTCATGCGCGTGAAATTCTGAACCTGCGCAAGCGTCTCAATGAGATCTATGTTAATCATACAGGGCAGAAATTATCCGTGGTCGAGAAATCCATGGAACGCGACAATTTTATGCCGCCAGAGGATGCCAAGCGTTTTGGTTTGATCGACGATATCGTCACCTCACGCGCTGATTCAGACAAAAAACTGGGCATTGAAAAGAAAGAGTAGTCTTCTTTTTCTATCAGCTAAACAGACAGCTAAAAAGCCTCCGAGATTTTTCGGAGGCTTTTTTGTGCCTAACTGATGTGGCGCTCGATGCATTCTATCATTTGTCCGGCAATATCCTGACCCGTCACCGTCTCAATACCCTCAAGCCCAGGTGAGGAGTTGATCTCGAGCACTTTGGGACCACTGGCTGAGCGTATAATATCCACACCCGCTGCCTTCAGCCCCATAATGCGTGCGGAGCGGATTGCCATGTCATTTTCTTCCGGCGTAATCTGGATGATGGACGCAGTGCCGCCCAGATGTAAGTTAGCGCGAAACTCGCCGTCTGCGGCCTGTCGTTCAATGGCGCCCACCACTTTGTTGTCAATCACGAAACAGCGAATGTCGCGGCCTTGCGCTTCTTTAATGAACTCTTGAACGAGGATATTTGCTTGTAAGCTTTTAAACGCGTTAATCACGCTCTCCGCTGCTTTGCTGGTTTCCGCTAATACGACGCCACGCCCCTGCGTCCCCTCCAGCAACTTTATGACGAGTGGGGCGCCACCGACCATCTCAATCAAATCCTTGGTGTCCAGCGGTGAATGCGCATAGCCCGTCACTGGCATATCAATGCCTTGCTCAGCCAGCATTTGCAGTGAGCGCAGTTTATCACGCGAGCGGGCGATGGCAGCGGCATCATTGAGGCAATAGACGCCGGCGGCTTCAAAATGTCGCGTCACTGAGCAGCCGTAAAACGTCATGGAGGGACGCAGACGAGGGATGACCGCATCCACTTCGTCGAGAATTTCACCGCCACGATAATGAATTTTTGCTTCCGCAGAATTAATGTTCATGTAGCAGTATTTGACATTCACAAACCGCATGGAATGCCCACGTGCTTCCCCCGCTTCAATCAGGCGCTGATTGGAATATAAATCAGGGTTACTGCCGAGCACCAGCACATGCAGACCCTTTCTCGTCTGCCGCTTTATCTCGTAAAATGAGGCTGCCTTGGAGCCGCTGAGTTTGCCGAATGCAAAGGCCTGCTCAGGATCAACAATCAGGCGACCAACCATCGCTTCACGACCCAGAAGCATGCGATAGCCCATCGGATCACGATTGGTGAGCGTGATTTCAATATCCCATGATAATTCTCCCAGCTGCACCCGCGTGGAAATGACTGGCCGTTGCTCCAGATGGCCACTGGATGAGCGCACTTCTCTACGCTCAATGAGGGGGGCTTCGCATCGTTTAACTATTTTACGATTCGCCTGAATCGGGTGCACATCAAAACGTACATGCTGGACACCGTTGCGCTCGAGAATCTGTATATTAAACGCATGCAATGATGAGGTGCGTGCACCGGAATCCACGCGAGCTTTGACCGCGGGTAAGCCGAGGTCTGGGAACGCACACCATTCTTCACTACCAATGATTGTTTTATCGACCACATTCCGCTCCCTGAGTATGGCTGAGATGTAGCGCAACCATGACGTGATGCAAGTGAAATAGGCGGTTTTTGCTGCGAGGAATGGTGCGAAATGTACGACTGAGACAATGGCGGTTCCGATAGGAGTCGAACCTACGACCTCTGCCTTCGGAGGGCAGCGCTCTATCCAGCTGAGCTATAAACTTAGTGCCTGCTTGATGGCATTGATGAATGTATGTTTATTATACATTCATGCTCTGAGAAGTTGTTTGCATGCGCGCTATATTGTCTGTACCGGATCTGAAGGGCTGGTCTGGAGCGTGATCTGTAACTTCCATGCTTCGCATACCAGCTAACACAAGCCCTCCTTCAACAATGCCAGCAATGACGCCGCTTACCTGTCTGCACTGATCACTTCCGACGTGCCACACTGCTGCACCAGCAACAACGCCTCCTACTGGCGTAGCTACCCCTGATACTGCACTACCTACTCCCGCTGCAAATGCACCCACCGCCCCGTGGCACGCCACGCTTGCAGCTGCCCCTGCACCGGCCCCTATGGCAGCAGAAGGACGATTATTTTCTACATGCCCTGAAATCGCGACTGCAGCATTTCCTACATCCACCGCCGCACCAGCGGGTCCTTTGGGCCGCAGTGAACCGACTGCTTCTACTGCAGAGGATATGAGTCCTGTGGCTCTTTCTCTGATAGTAGCCCATCTTTCTGACCAGCTCATAAGAATTCTCCGTAATTAAAAACACAAAATATATGTTAATTAACGCACACAAGAATTAATTAATAATTAATGTAAGGGCGTGCTTTATTAAAGATGAGGCGCAGGTGGCTGATTATGAGAATAGTGGTAAAAAGTTGGCGGTTCCGATAGGAGTCGAACCTACGACCTCTGCCTTCGGAGGGCAGCGCTCTATCCAGCTGAGCTACGGAACCAATCACTTGTAGAGTCCATGATGAGGCATAAGCTGAATGAGCCACTCACCAATGAAACTATCGCCACGCCATTCTTATAGACAAGCATCGACGGCGCGACAACTTGATTCTGGTGACGTTGAAGTGCGAGCGACTGTCATCAAATAATCATAAAAAGAGAGTGAGAATGATTTGCAATAGATGGGATTCTATTGTATATTAAGAATCGTTCGCAGGTAAGGATTTGAATTTATATGTACTTATGTATCTGTAATTGCTTAAAAGAAAAAGACGTTTGCGCGGTGGCTCGTGGATCGAGAACCGTAAGCGAAGTTTATAAAAAATTAGGCTGTCAGCCTCAATGCGGAAAATGTGTTAGCTTTGTACGCGACAACTATCTGGGCAAGTCCGCAGAAAATTCTGCGCTTGCGAATTAGTCTCTCGCTTTTTGCTTGAAAGCCATTGCCTCTCACGCCTATCGTGTGCACCTAACATTCCACACGAGGATCTATCATGGCAAAAAACGCGGACGTAATCAAAGCGCTGAACCTCATCCTCAAAAATGAGCTAACTGCCATTAATCAGTATTTTCTGCATGCACGAATGCTACGTCATCTTGGCTATATAAAAATGGCTGAGCATGAGCATGCGGAATCCATTGATGAGATGAAGCATGCCGATCTGGTCATTCAGCGCATCTTCATGATTGGCGGCATGCCAAACCTTCAGGACCTTGGTCGTTTGATGATTGGAGAGAACCCCATCGAGATTGTCGAGTGTGATTATAAACTGGAGCTGCAAGTGCTGGCGGATCTTAAAAAAGCGCACGCTATATGTGAAGCAGCGGGTGATCGCACTTCCATTAATCTGGTGGAAGAAATTCTCGCCAGTGAAGAGAAACATATCGAAGAGTTAAACGCGCAGCGTGGCTTAATTGTGGCGCTGGGTGAGCAAAACTTCCTGCAATCCATGGTATAGATGCAGGGTGTAGATGCATGCGGGAGGTTTTACAACCTCCCGCTGAATCTCAGCATGTAATGTTTAGAAGCGCAATAATTTCGCTTGTTTGACGTTTGGCAATTGTGCCACTTTTTCCAGCAGTGACTTGTCGATTTCCTGATCGACTTCAATCAAAGCCACCGCATCATTATGCTCATCATTGCGACCCAGCTGGAAATTCGCGATATTGATTTTGTGATCGCCAAGCAATGAGCCAACACCGCCCACCAAGCCTGGTTTATCGTCATTATGCACATAGAGCATGATCGCGCCTAGTGAGGCTTCAAGCTTCACGCCATGCAAATCAACGATGCGCGGCTGACCCGCAAACACCGTGCCAGCAATGGTGCGCGTCCGTTTGTCAGTGGTGACGGTAATGCGAATGAGGCTTTGGTAGCCGCCCGAGCCGTCACGCTTGGTTTCACTCACCTCGATACCACGCTCACGCGCAATTACTGGCGCATTCACCATGTTCACCGAGCTGATCAGCGGCTTGAGCAGCCCTTGCAATGCCACGGCGGTGAGCGGTTTGGTGTTGAGATTTCCCACGCGACCTTCATACTCAATCGTCACAGATTGCAAACCGGTTTCGGTCAGCTGACCAGCAAAACTGCCCAGCTTATCGGCAAGCTCAAGATAGGGCTTGAGTTTCTTTGCATCTTCTGCCGATACGGAAGGCATATTGATCGCATTGGTGACGGCACCGCTCATCAGGTAATCTGACATTTGTTCGGCGACCTGCACCGCAACATTTTCCTGTGCTTCTGTGGTTGAAGCACCCAAATGCGGCGTGCAAACGACATTCTCTAAACCAAAGAGGGGATTGTTCTCGGCTGGTTCCTTCTCAAACACATCCAGCGCCGCACCTGCTACGTGACCTGAATCAATGGCATCCTTCAGCGCTAATTCATCAATGAGACCCCCGCGCGCGCAATTAACAATGCGAACGCCTTTTTTACAGCGAGCGAGATTCTCTTTGTTCAGTATATTGCGCGTTGTGTCATTGAGCGGCGTATGCAGCGTGATGAAGTCTGCGCGTGCCAATAGGTCAGGTAATTCAACCTTCTCAACGTTCAAATCAACGGCTCGCTCAGCAGACAGGAAGGGATCAGACACAATCACCTTCATTTTTAAGCCCTGCGCACGATCGGCCACGATGGAGCCAATGTTGCCACAGCCAATCATGCCCAGCACTTTGCCGTACAGCTCGACGCCCATGAATTTGTTTTTTTCCCACTTGCTGGCATGGGTAGAGGCGTTTGCTTGTGGAATTTGCCGTGCCAGCGCCATCATCAGTGAAATCGTGTGCTCCGCCGTGGTAATGGAATTGCCAAAAGGCGTGTTCATCACAATCACGCCGCGTGCTGTGGCGGCTGGAACATCCACATTGTCCACACCAATGCCGGCGCGACCAATGACCTTGAGTTTCGTTGCAGCGGCTAAAATCTCCGGAGTCACTTTGGTGGCGGAGCGAATGGCTAACCCATCATAATCACCAATAATCGCCTTGAGTTCGTCAGGTGAGAGGCCGGTTTTCACGTCCACTTCCACGCCCGCCTGCTTAAAAATATCAATCGCCTGAGGACTTAGTTTGTCGCTGATCAGAACTTTAGGCATGGTACAAAGTCTCCATCTTGTTGAACCCGTGCGCGTGGCAGGGCAGAGTTTACATAACGTTTAGATTCGGCATAAAA
>JAIEPI010000027.1 GCA_019749855.1 Rickettsiales bacterium
TATGGATGTTGGCGGCGATGAACAAATTCACCGACTGCGCCTGACAGATGAATTGCATGCGGTCCGCGGAATGCTCAATCACCCAGCGCTGATCGATCTCCTGCGCGGTGCGGTACACTTCCTTTTCGTCTTCGCTCAAGAATTCCAAATGCTCCACCGAGCCTTCATTACGGGCAATGGAGCCCCACACATCCTCATTGTCATGGCCTTTTTCTTCCAGCAGCTTTTTCAGATGCTTATTGCGCACCACAAACGAACCGGAGAGCGTTTTCTGGGTAAAGACATTGGCGGCATAAGGCTCAATGCCCGGGGACGAATTGCCGGCAATGATGGAGATGGAAGCAGTAGGCGCGATCGCCATTTTGTTGGAAAAACGCTCCATGATTCCCACCTCGGCGGCATCAGGGCATGGCCCACGCTCCAGCGCCAGTTTACGCGAGGCGGCATCCACGTAATCCTTGATTTCACGGAATATCCGAATGTTCCACACTTTCGCCATCACTGACTCAAACGGGATCTGCTTGCTTTGCAAGTAGGAATGAAAGCCCATCACCCCGAGACCGACGGAGCGCTCACGCATCGCGGAATAGGTGGCGCGCTTCATAGAATCCGGTGCTGTTTCGATGAAATTTTGCAAAACATTGTCGAGGAAGCGCATGACATCCTCAACGAATTGCTCGTTATCTTTCCATTGGTCGTAGGTCTCCAGATTGAGCGAGGAAAGGCAGCACACCGCCGTGCGTTGCTCGCCTAAATGATCTTCACCGGTCGGCAGCGTGATTTCACTGCAAAGATTCGAGGTTTTCACCAGCAGGCCCAGCTGCTTGTGATGCTCAGGAATCCCTTTATTCACATTATCAATGAACAAAAGGTAAGGCTCGCCCGTTTCAATACGCGCCGTCAGCAGCTTGATCCACAGATCACGCGCCTTGACCATGCTGACGACACTGCCATTTTTGGGGCTTCGCAGCGCAAATTCTTCATCCGCTTCCACCGCCTGCATGAACTCATCGGTGACCGCGACGCCATGATGGATGTTGAGTGTTTTACGATTAGGATCACCGCCGGTGGGGCGGCGGATCTCAATGAATTCCTCAATTTCAGGATGATGTATTGGCATATAGACGGCGGAAGAGCCACGACGCAATGAGCCTTGAGAGATCGCCAGCGTGAGGGAATCCTGCACGCGCATGAAGGGGATCACGCCGGAGGTCTTGCCATTGCCGCGCACTTTTTCGCCGATGGAGCGCAGATTGCCCCAGTAGCTACCAATGCCACCGCCGCGTGCCGCCAGCCATACATTCTCGTTCCACAGGTCAACGATCCCTTCCAGTGAGTCCTGCGTTTCATTCAGAAAGCAGGAGATGGGCATACCGCGATCTGTTCCACCATTTGAGAGAATGGGGGTTGCCGGCATGAACCATAGCTGGCTGATGGAGTCATAGAGACGCTGTGCGTGCGCCGCATCGTCGGCATAGGCCGACGCCACACGGGCAAACATATCCTGAAAGTCCTCACCATCCATGAGATAACGATCGCGGAGGGTGGCCTTGCCGAAATCAGTCAGCAAACGATCACGGCTGGCATCGGTATGAATGGCGAAACGTTTAGCGCGCATGATTAAAACCCTCAATATTTATCTAGTTTATCACGTGCAAGGATTTACTCCAAGCACTTGTTTTTCATTGTTATAATTATTACTCATGGCATCGACATTTAATTTGAACGATTGTGCCAAATTAAATAATCGAACAAAGAGCCTAGCCAATAATGCTGACTGAGAACACCAATTTTTCGTGTTTTCTTTTGGTAAAGCGCTCAGGGGCATATATAATATTCTTCTTATCAATTAGTTAGCCAAGAAATTACTCTATTACCACAACATCTTGTGGTCCTGCAATTAGGCTAACTACATGTAGGGTGATTCTGTCAAATTCTTTTCACGGATTTTTATGTGCTCTTGATGAATGGCGTGTCTATGTGGATATTGTGCTACATATAACATCATGACACTATATCTAGTGTTCAGCGGCGTCATGAAAACGTCATTCAATCATGCTACTGTCATAATGGATGGTTCCATATGATACATTCAATGGATAATCTAGCGTCGTGGCAAACCCACAAAACAAAGTGTTATTATGAGTTATTATCGCCCCCCTGCCCTTCCTTCATGGATGATTTGGACCGGTCGCGCCGTAGCAATCGGTGGCGTTGTTTTAGGGCTTGGCTCATTTGCCTCAGGCGGGCTTTCAGGTGTGGGCGAAGCACTCAGTGCCACCAGCGGTGCCGCAGCTTATACGCCGCTGGCGCTTGGCATGCTGGGATCGCTGGCCGTGTGGCGCAGCACCGAGAAAGCGGATCAGATCCGACGCGATACAAATCACTATCAACGCGGCTTGCAGGACGCGCTGAGCCATGGCCTATCGGATAGTCCGCTGCCCGCACGGCTGCTCGACAAATCGGCGCAGGTAAGCTGGCTAACGACTGGCCTAAGCCTCACCATGGGTGCCTTGTTAGCAGTGGCCGGTGGTTTTCTGGTGGTAAGTGGCTTACTTGGCGGGCTCACCAGCGTTGCCAGCGTGGCACCGAATCTACTGGGCGGCCTTGCCATGATGGGTGCCGGCTACACGGCATGGAAAGTCGGCTCCGTTGCCTCAGAAGCACGAGCTTTTGCGTATTCCACCGAAGCCTCGGCTGAACGTGGCAGGATTGCCGAAGACCTCGTTTTGAATCAGACCCGTCTGGAAAATGCGATACGTGCCCCTGCGCCAGAGCGCGTCTCTTCTGTTTCAACCCCGCTCACGGATCGTTTTCGCAGCGAACAGGGCGGCTTTGTAGAGCGTCTGGCGAGCGAAAAACAGGCGGATATGACGTTAGCTCAACGCCACTAAGCCTCTCTGATTCATCACACATCATGTTCATCAAATCTTCACATGATAAGCCGTGAAAAACAGTTATAAGCCACGCACAATTAATTTTTGGAGGTCATGATGATTATGACACATGTGCAAAGACTGGCCCCGCAAACCTTATGGGGCCAGTGCCTTTATCTTGCAATGTAAGCCACATGACTGACCTGCCCGACGATCCATCCGTTGCTGATAATGAAACGCCACTTTCCGAGATGGAGGCAGAGTTCCTCCGTGACGCAATAGTGGGATCACATTTACGCCAGGCAAAAGCAGCCAATGCCTTCAAGCACGAGATGTCACCGGAAACGCTCATCGCGCTGCGCTGTTTAGTCAATATCCACAGCCATCGATTACGACCTCGTGTGGAGGCGGTGATTGCTGAAGCTTTTGAACAAAATCGTGGCAAAGCACTCGTTGCTATTGACCAACAGATTGAGCATTCCATTCAATCTTTTCTCGCGTCAGCTGAAGGCGTAGAGCTTGCCAAGCAATTGGATGATGATGTTCATCGCATTTTGCCGATGCTTGCGCACGACGATGAGAGATTCGTTCACATTGCCTCAGAATTGCAGGTGGGTGCTTTCGATGCCATTGAGGCGCCACTCAAACTTATGTATGCACAGCGCCGAGGCATGACCATCGCGGCGATAGAACGCCATGTTCCGCACTGGTTAGCCGTCCCCACCACCCTTCAGCATTTGCCCGATGAGGAGGGTGAACAGGTCTTTGAAGATCTATATGGCCCCGTGAATCTCGGTGTGCCGATGCCACAGGTGAGTGAGATGAATTGTGTTGAGCGGGTGAAACATCGCGCTGGTACGGCACCGACACACCCCGCGAACGAGAATACGCCGCTGCGTTAGCGGTTACTCAAACTCAATCAGCACCTGCTCGGCCTGCACGGACTCCGGCGCTTTCACCAGCACCCGCTTAATTTTTGCATCCGCGTCCGCGTACATCACGTTTTCCATCTTCATCGCCTCAATGCGCAGCAGCTCCTGCCCTGCATGCACTTTGTCGCCCTTTTTCACGGCCACACCGCTCACCAGACCAGCGATCGGCGCTTTCACCTGATCGCGGCGCTTGCCGGTTTCTTTTTTCGGCATGTATTGCGCCAGCTCAGCGACGCGCGGTGTGCGAACTTTCACATCAATCTCCGAGCCACCATAACTGAGGCGTACGCCCTCGGTCAGTGTTTTTAGCTGCACGGAAACAGGCTTACCATTGACGGTCCCCTGAAACAGATTGCGCCCAAGCTTCCATGAGGAGCGCATCACGATCAGGCCAGTATCGAAGCTGATGTCGTAGCCATAATCGGTCGGGCGAACAATCACCGGATAATTCTGCCCCCCCACATTCACCACCCAGCGCGCACTGATGACGCGAGCGCGCCCGGGTACTTGCTGTGAGGTTTGCGCCGCCCGCTCAGCGTCGCGCAAAAAGATGTGCAGCCCCACACCGAGGAACACACGGGTGGTATCTTCATTGATGTCGGAGCCACTGAAACCGTCCGGATATTCCTTGGCGATAAAGTTGGTCGAGATGTCTCCCGCCACAAAACGCGGATGCGCGAGAATGGATTGCAGGAAGCTGATGTTATGCGCAATACCCTCAATCACATAGGCCGAGAGCGCCGACTTCATGGATTCAATGGCCTGATTGCGCGTCGGCGCGTGTGTGCAGACTTTCGACACCATCGGGTCATAGAACATGCTGACTTCGCCGCCTTCATAGATGCCGGTGTCAATCAGCACGGACTCGGCTGTCACCGGTTCAATGTAACGGTTGATGCGACCAATGGAGGGCAGGAAGCCGCGTTTGGGGTCTTCCGCATACACTCGCGCCTCAAACGCCCAGCCATTATAAGTGACGTCCTTTTGCTCAAAGCCAAGCTTCTCGCCTGCCGCGACACGGATCATCTGCTCCACGAGATCCATGCCCGTGATCAGCTCAGTGACGCGGTGCTCCACCTGCAGGCGCGTGTTCATCTCAAGGAAGTAGAAATTACCCTTGTCATCGACGATAAATTCCACGGTGCCCGCTGAATAATAGCCAACCTTCTTTGCCAGCGCCACGGATTGCCGCCCCATCTTGGAGCGCAGCGCTTCATCGACAAAGGAGGACGGTGCTTCTTCAATCACCTTCTGGTGACGACGTTGGATGGAGCATTCGCGCTCACCCAGATAGACCGTGTTGCCATGTTTGTCGGCGAGCAACTGGATTTCGATATGGCGCGGGTTTTCAAAAAACTTCTCGATGAACACGCGGCGATCACCAAAGCTGGAGGCTGCTTCCGATGAAGCCAGCGACATGCCCTCAATCACTTCTTTTTCATTGCGCGCCACACGCATGCCCTTGCCGCCACCGCCCGCTGCCGCTTTAATCATCACCGGATAGCCAATTTTCTTGGCCATTCGTTTGGCTTCTGCTTCCGATTCAATCGCCTCTAGCCCACCCGGAACAATGTTCACCCCTGCTTTTTTGGCGATGATTTTCGATTCAATCTTGTCGCCCATCATTTTGATGGCATTGGGTGATGGGCCGATCAGCGCCACCCCGCGTTTTTCCAGTGCTTCAGCAAAGCCTGCATTCTCCGATAAAAACCCATAGCCCGGATGCACCGCCTCGGCGCCACTCTGGTCAATGGCTGACATGATATTTTCAATTTTCAGATAACTATGCGCCGACGGGCTTGGCCCAATATAGATTGCTTCATCGGCCTCTTTCACATGCAACGAATTGGTATCCGCTTCTGAATAGACGGCCACCGTGCGAATGCCCATCTTGCGGCAGGTGCGCATGATGCGAACGGCAATTTCTCCACGGTTGGCAATGAGGATTTTTTTAAACATGGTCTAGTCGCCAGTCATGAGTAAGGAGTCGTGAGAAAACATCAGGCAGCCTTTCTCTGGGTGATCGAACGATGCATGCCATGCAGCATTTTACCAAGCTCGTTTGTATCAGCCATGATTTCATCTGATTCAGCAAGAGTAATAAAACTTAAACGGTGAGCGATGATGACATGCGTCTCAAGCTCGGCTGAAGAACCCGCAGCAATAAGCAGAAATCTCGCGAACTCGGCGTCTGAGCGACGTGCGTATCCTTCAGCGATGTTGGCGGGGATGGATACGGCAGCACGACGCATCTGACTGATCAGCCCGTACATTTCTTCTTTTGGAAAAGCAGACGTTACGCGATAGATTTTTTCGACATAATTTATGCCTTTCTGCCAAACAGAAAGTCCTTGATATCCTTCGGCCTTGCCTTGCTCAAAACTCACAACTCACAACTCACGGCTATAATGGCAAATTATCATGCTTCTTCCACGGCATATCCTGCTGCTTGCTGCGCAGCATCGTCAGTGAACGGCACAAGCGCCAACGCGTATTTTGCGGCCGGATCACATCATCAATATAGCCACGCGATGCCGCCACAAACGGCGAGGCAAAGGTATCACGATATTCTTTTACTTTATTTTGTTTTTCTTCGTCGCTGCTCAGTGCGCCGCGAAACACAATTTCCACCGCACCTTCCGGCCCCATCACCGCAATCTCAGCGGATGGCCACGCATAGTTAAAGTCACCACGCAGATGCTTGCTGCTCATGACGATATAGGCGCCGCCATAGGCCTTGCGAGTGATCACCGTAATTTTTGGCACCGTGGCTTCGGCATAAGCATGAATCAGCTTCGCGCCGTGCTTGATGATGCCGTTATGCTCCTGATGTGTGCCTGGCAGAAAACCTGGCACATCCACGAAGGTGACAATGGGTATGCTGAATGCATCACAGAAGCGTACGAAGCGCGCCGCTTTACGTGAGGCGTCAATATCAAGACACCCCGCCAGCTCCATCGGTTGATTCGCCACAAACCCGACCGGCGAGCCTTCCATTCGGCCAAAACCGACGATAATGTTTTTCGCCCATTCCGGTTGAATTTCGAAGAAATCTGCCTCATCCACCACACGATACAGCAATTCATGCATATCGTAAGGCTTGTTGGTATTTTCCGGCACCAACGTATTGAGAGACAGCTCCACCCGATCCGCCGGATCGGAGGTGGGGCGCGTCGGCACACCGGACTTGTTCGATAATGGCAGAAAATTGAACAAACGCCGTGTTTGCATCAACGCTTCAATATCATTGTCATACGCCAGATCAGCAACACCGGTGATGCGCGTATGGGTAGCAGCACCGCCCAGCTCTTCCTGCGTGACCACTTCATGTGTCACCGTTTTCACCACATCTGGCCCTGTCACAAACATGTAGGACGAGCCATCCACCATGACCGTGAAAT
This sequence comes from Rickettsiales bacterium, assembly GCA_019749855.1. Lineage (GTDB taxonomy): Bacteria > Pseudomonadota > Alphaproteobacteria > Rickettsiales > UBA998 > UBA998. The sequence continues at coordinate 7,210 of JAIEPI010000027.1, forward strand.
CAGTAAGCGCCGGTGAATACACTGCGCCACCAGCACACGGGCCCATGATCAGCGAAATCTGCGGCACCACGCCTGAGGCCATGATGTTGCGCTGAAAAATCTCGCCATAACCTGCGAGTGAATCCACGCCTTCTTGAATACGCGCGCCCCCTGAATCATTGATGCCAATGACAGGCGCACCATTCTTCATGGCCATGTCCATGATTTTGCATATTTTGCGCGCATTGGATTCCGAGAGCGATCCGCCAAAAACGGTGAAGTCCTGCGAATAGACAAACACCAGACGACCATTAATGGTGCCATGACCAATCACCACTCCATCGCCCGGAATCTGCTGGTTCTCCATGCCAAAATGGTTGCAGCGATGTTCGACAAACATGTCAAACTCTTCAAATGACTCGGGATCAAGCAGCACTTCAATACGCTCGCGCGCTGTCAGTTTGCCTTTTTGATGCTGCTTTTCGATACGATCCGTGCCGCCGCCCATTCGGGCAAGGTCACGCTTACGTTCAAGTTCAGTAATAATAGCGTTTTGACGCATTGTAGGCATGAGTCACCCATCAATGGTTGAAAGGAGGGTATTACCTAGCAAAGAAGGGAGGGCAGGTGAAGTCTTTTCGCACACAAAAGCTATTCTTAGTGATCTGCCAATACTTTATCCGCCAGATTTAGCGCTGTTTGTTGAATTTTTTTCAACTCAGGTAGGGCGGACGCGACAAATTTGTACTGCAAAAAGAGTTTTCCATGCACCTCATGGGCCGTGCAGCGCTCCCGATCGAGTCGCGCACCTGTGATCGATTCTCCCGAGCAAATCACGTAGCCGTCCAAGCCCAACTCACGGTTATTAGGGACCATCAACTCATAATAGTAGGTTTTTTTGTCCTCCACTGTGCTGTAGGGGCTGCGGTACACGATAAATCCCTCATCGTTATCCGCCACTTTGAGGGGATACTCTTCTTTGAGCAAACGCTGAAGACGCGTTTTAATATCAGGGGCGGCGGCAGGCATTAAAAACAACTGTATGTCCTCGGGCGATAAATCATTCAGCACAGGTTTACATACCGCCGCACCATCTTCTGTCTGCGCGGCGAGCACAATAAAGGGTTGCTGCAATTTCATTAAATCTCGAGGATACGCAATGTAATGGCGTGGAATCTCGAGCTTTACTTTTGCGGCACCGAGCAGCACCGCAACCAGCGTGGTGTCACGATAACAGCGTCCAGAAGTAGCGGCGTAAGCTGAAAAAAAGGACACGGACAACAGCCAACAAAACCCAAACAAGACAATGCGGCGGTAGGACAAGATTTTCATGATCGGCACCTTTTTACTTAAAACAACCCATAGCGACTTACCCTTACCGCAGCAATCTCAGAAAATGCTCCGCCGCCATGATCTCTGCTTCCAGCTCCGCATTTTTTGTTACCTGCTCATCATCCGCGCCCCATCGCAGCTGTTGCTGCTGTTGCTCCAGCAGCGAGAGCTTAAACGCTGATATTGCCTCCAGCTCCCCTTCATACACAGCCAGTGCAAGAATGAGCGAACCATAGCCTGTGGCCAGAACATTCAGTGCCACCAAATGCGCCAGCGGAAGGCACTGCAACACATCCCGCATGCGCTGTAACATCTCGGGTGACTGCGCGGTCATCATGACGCTCTCCTGCCTGACACACTTTACATCATAGCGTGATTCTGCCCATTGCAATCGCGGTTCCCACTCCTGCTCCTGCGCCGCTCTCAATTCAGCATCCACATCACGAAAATACAGCATGTCAGACGCCGCATAGTTCGCCATATGCGCCACTAATCGAGCCGCCTCATCCTCGGTGAGGTCGGCCACACCATTGGCCATCTGCGTCAATGGCATGTAATGAGGTTTGATTTCGCCTTCCTGTGCGCGCCATTCCTGAGCGATGGCCTGCGCCAGAGTTTCATGGGTGATGTGAAGCGGCTGCTTGCGTGGGGTCATGACAGGCTTGCCATCAAGTGCAATCTGCCAGCCTTCTGGCGTGGGCAGCATCGCCACCTCTGAATAAAACCGCTTCATGGTTTTGCCCCAACATAGCACGCACAGAAAATCATTTCTCCGATAGCCCCAGTGACTTCCAGCTTTGCTTCATATGCGGCGGCAGAGGTGCTGAGATATCCAGTCCGTGCATCACAATGCGGCGCGCATGTAAATGCAGCTGGTTTGGCAAATCCATGCCATCAATAAACGCCTCACGACCACCATATTTTCCATCCCCATAAATGGGATGATGAATCGCCGCCATGTGTACGCGCAACTGATGCGTACGCCCTGTGATCGGCTGCATTTCCACCCAGCTGAGCTTACCCGCCAGAGTCTCCAGCGTTTCATATTCCGTGACGGCACGCTGCCCGTCATCACTAACAAACATTTTCTCAACCGCGCCAAGCTTTTCAATGGGTGCATCAATGATACCCTCATACGGCTGCGGGGCGCCAATCACCAATGCCCAGTAAATCTTCTGCACCTCTTTGCTGGCAAAGGCCTTGGTCAAATGGGCGGCGGCTTTGCGGCCCTTGGCAATCAGCATGACCCCGCTGGTATCCTTGTCCAGACGATGCACCAGACGAAGCCGATCATCCCCCTCACTGGCGGCCAGAATCAATGCATCCACTGATTCTTTTACGCCGTTGCCGCCCTGCGTGGCAAGGCCCGCCGGTTTATTGATGACCAGACATTGTGCATCCTCATAAAGCACCATTTGCCGCAAACGTTTGGCAGCATCAGGAAACACGGGGGGCACTTTCGGGCGCGGTGTGAGGGCCAGCGACACGGATCCCATCACCTCAGGGCGAACGGCCACCTTGTAACCTGCGAGCATGGTGTGGTCCGCCTTAATGCGCTTTCCCTCCACCCGTACCGCACCCTTGCGGACATGTTTTTGCAACAGACTATGCGGCAGCCCTGGCAAATGCTTCTTTGCCCAACGATCAAAGCGTAGCCCGTCATCAGCATCTGTCACGGTAAAATAAAGCATGATCCCTCAAGGAAAGTGGATTGAACGAATGCTATAATCGGCTTTGGCCTTTGAGGGAATGACGAATTAAGACGCCACGCGCCACAGGCTGATGCCAACCGCGAGCGCGATCACCGATAAAGTGACTGACGACACCATATAAATAAGCGCCGGAATGGTTTCCCCGCGCTGCATTAAGGTGACAACATCCAGCGAGAAAGCAGAGAACGTGGTAAAGCCCCCGAGCAACCCGACGCCAAGGAAAGTCCTCACCTCGGCTGATAGTGGCAGCTGCTGCGCGCCCACACTCACCAGCAGCCCCATGAGAAATGAGCCCAATATGTTTATCAACACTATGCTGTAGGGAAAATCTGCTAAGTTTAACCGCGCCACGCCGCTCACCACAAGGTAGCGCAGCATGGCACCGATGCCGCCGCCAAGGCCGATAAGAAGAAGTTGATTCATTTATTTAACTAAAATAAATATTTTATGGGTCATCTTATTACTGTCTATATTTTATGCAACAAAGAGGAATTGTCATTGGAGGGGTTATAGAACCTCAATTAACGTCAGACGGGGCTGCCCGTTTTACCTCACATAATTTATCTCCAACACTTATTAGAACGGCCCTTCTATATTGGGATAAAGTTGATATTCCAAGAAATAACTTGGTTTATATTCGTCTCGATAATGAGGTTGAGAATCTAATTAAAGATGGCCTTATATTAAGCACAACTCAAACTCTTGAGGATATGTTTGAAGGTCATAGTGGTGAGTTACGCTTAGGTGGAGAAGACTTAATAAATATGAGCCTTAATCATATTTATAAAACTCTAATCGACCATAATAAAAAAGAAGCAGGATTGTGGGCGTTTATTCAACAGTCTTCTGAAATTGTAATTCCTGATGGCCTCGCAGTTCCGACAAGGCAAACAATAATCGAGTTATATAATCTTCTTCCTCAACCAAGCGACTCTGTTCCGCTAGATAAAATTATATTGTTTAGAGAAAAATACATTAGTGAGCTGTATTCATTACGATTTGTAATTGAAAGACTATACAAAGAAATAGGAGATTCTAAAGATGCAGCCCATAGCTTTGCTCTCATTAAAGATGAGCTAACAAGAACACTTACAGATATTCATAAGGCTATGGAAAGCTCATTTGTGACGCGGTTACTTGATAAATTTGAATTTAAGCTAGATGTCCTACCAATTATTCAAAGCGCTTTTGGCGATAGTGGAATTAGCGGCGCTATTTCTGCAGGAAAAATGTTCATGAAGGTAGGAACTAGCAAAGTCCCATATGGATTGCCAAAATCTTTGACTCCTTATGTATATCTTGTAAGACAATTAAAAGAACTAAGTAATTAGAATCAACTATTATTTATCTTCATCCGCAGCTCATCCCAATAATCGAGCCTGTTCCTGATATCACGCTCAAAGCCCACTTCGCGCGGCTGATAATAATCACGTCGCGGCAGTGCATCAGGGAAGTAGTTCTGTCCTGAGAAACCGTGTTCCGTATCATGGTCATAGGCATAATCGTTGCCGTAGCCAATGTCGCGCATCAAGGCGGTGGGCGCGTTGAGAATATGCTTGGGCGGCATGAGCGAGCCATGCTCTTTTGCATCTCGCATCGCTTTTTTGTAAGCGGTGTAGAGCGCATTGGATTTTGGCGCGGTCGCCAGATGAACCACGGCCTGTGCCAGCGCCAGCTCACCTTCCGGTGAACCCAACCGCTCAAAACTCTCCAACGCTGCCTGTGTGACCAGCAACGCCTGAGGGTCCGCCATGCCGATATCTTCGGAGGCAAAACGTAACAAACGACGGCCAATATAGCGCGGGTCTTCGCCACCTTCTAACATACGACAGAACCAGTAAAGTGCTGCTTGCACATCCGATCCCCGCATGGATTTATGCAGCGCCGAGATCAGGTTGTAATGGCTCTCCTGCGATTTATCATAAATGGCGGCGCGTCGCTGCAAGAAGCCGGTGAGTGCTTGCGCATCCAGTGGCTGCTTTGGGGGAACGGAAAAAAGCTCTTCACAAAGATTCAGAACGTAGCGCCCATCGCCATCCGCCAGTTGGGCCAGCAACGTGCGGGCCTCTGCGGTCAGGGGCAATGTCTTTGCTTCCGTGGCCTCCGCTTTGGTGATTAGTGCCTGCAAATGCACCTCGCTTAATCGCTCCAGCACAATGACGCGGCAGCGAGATAGCAACGCCGAATTCAGCTCGAAGGAGGGATTCTCCGTCGTTGCGCCTACCAACAGAATGGTTCCGTTTTCAACGTAAGGAAGGAATGCGTCCTGCTGGGCGCGGTTGAAGCGGTGAATTTCGTCCACAAACAATAACGTGCCCTTGCCGTCCTGACGCTTGAGGGCGGCGCGCTCAAATATCTTCTTCAAATCCGCCACCCCTGACGCGACAGCGGAGACGGTTTCCATTTCACAACCGCTGGCCCTAGCAATCAGACGCGCCAGAGTGGTTTTACCACAGCCAGGAGGTCCCCACAGGATAAGCGAGACAAAATGCCCACCCTCCGCCATGCGTCCAAGGGAGCCCTGCGGCGCTAACACCGCCTCATGCCCAATCACCTCATGAAAATGCGAGGGCCTCAAACGCTCCGCCAACGGAACATAGACAGGCGCACGACTGAACAACGTGTCGCTCACAATTGCACCTTCAACTCCAGCACGTCTTGCCCTCGCTGGAAGGTGATGCTCCAGCCACGTGCGGGCTGTTGCATCCATTGCACTAACTGTTGTGTGCTGGTGATTTGCTTGCCGTTCACCGCCAGCAGAATATCACCGGCGCGAATCGAAAATTGTCCTTGTGGTGAGGCAGCGGATACAATCACGCCGCTGGTCTCCTGCGCCAGATGATAATCCATCGCCACGCGGGGCGAGAGATTGATCACGGTCACGCCATTCAGCGGGTGCTCTCCACTGAGGGTGCGCGCATCGCGCTTGGGTGTCTCCGGCGGCGTTTGCAGCATGACACTGCGCTTCACCTCCGCCCCGTCGCGCAATACGACCACCGGTTGCTCGTGGGTCAGATCAGACACGGCGATTCTGAATTTCAGCGCCTCCGCATTCTCCACAACATGCCCCCCAAAAGTGATGATGACGTCGCCATCGCGCAACCCCGATTTCTCCGCCGGACCCTGTGGAAAAATGGAGGTGACCAGCGCACCCTTCGCCTGCATGAGGCCCAGTGCCTTAGCAATCTCATTATCAACACTTTTATACTCAGCACCCAGCCACGGCCGCGCAATGCTGCCATCCGCCTGCACGTTGCGTAACAACGCATTCACCATGTTCGACGGGATGGCAAAGCCCACCCCGATACTGCCTCCGCTTTGTGAGTAAATCGCGGTGTTGATGCCGATGAGTTGTCCCTGCATATTCACCAGCGCGCCACCGGAATTGCCCGGGTTAATTGCCGCGTCCGTCTGAATGAAGAACTGATAATCCGAAACACCTGCCGCTGAGCGCGCCAATGCGGAAACAATGCCGCTAGTGACCGTTTGGCCTACTCCAAACGGGTTGCCGATGGCCAATACCAGATCGCCGACTTCCAGCGCATCGGAGTTGACCACCGGTAAGGCTGGGACTTGCGTGCCTTTGGTGGCCAAGCGCAGTAGGGCCAGATCGGAGGAAGCATCAGCGGTGATAATACTGGCGTTAAACTCGCGTCCGTCCGCCAGCACCGCGATGATGTCCTCACTGCCGGCAATCACATGGTTGCTGGTCACCACCACGCCCTGAGGATCGACAATCACGCCGGAGCCAAGCGAACTCACCACCCGCTCACGCGCCTGCCCACCAAAACGCAACTGCCCGCCAAAGAACTGCCGGAAAACCGGATCCTGCATCAGGGGCGAGAGGTTGTTTTCCTCCCTGATGCGGCGTTTGGTATAGATATTGACGACCGCGGGCGCAGCGGTGCGAACCACAGGAGCAAACGATAATTGCATCTGTGCTTGAGATGCAGGCAGCAGGCGGGTTTCCTGCGCCTGAGCATTTGAAAGACAAAGGGCCGTAATTATGAAGATTTTATTAAGAAAACGACCGAATGATTGCAGCATGGCGCCAACTCGCTTATTACCCTGAGACATAATGCACCACAAGGCAACCTGCAATGGCTTTCCAAAGTTACCGTCAGCGATTCTTGGATGCGATGGGCATTGCGCCCTTGCGTGAGGCGACCGCAACGCGAGCGAAAACCGGCTCGCTCGATTGCGAGGAGCTTTTTGGCGAATTACGTGATCACGAGCTTTTGGAGGCGGCTATCAATGCCTTGATCTATGATACATTGCTCCATCTTGGCTATAAAATGCCCACAGTAAGGCAATTTAGGCCGATTAATTTTCGCGATAAAGAACAGGCGGACGCAGCACTCACCATGTTTGCCGCCTTATTCGAGGGGCATAAAGAAGCGCATTACGCGGCCATGAGACAGTGGCTTGCCGAAGGGGCAAGCGAGTTGGCGGCGGGCGAAACGTGGGATTCTAAAGACCTCCTCGATGATATCTGTGGGGCACACTTAGAAGGATTTAATGAAGCGCTGGAACACCTGACACATGCCGCCTCAGATCCTCTCGACCGTGAAGGGCATATGGGTCGGCCAGCCTATGAGCAATTGTGCCAGACCATTGCCAAAATTGTGAGTGCCGCGGAAATACTGGCAAAACATTCACAGAAGAAACCCTTAGAGATGGAAGATAACCCTCATCCTGCACTCATCGCAGTGGCGGCGGCACAAGCAGAGCGCCGCTCTAGCGCAGCACGTTAGGGCGTTGGGGATGAGCTTTACTCGCGCCGATGCGGCTCGTTTTCTAAACGCGATTGGGGTGACCACGCCGGAGATTCTCACGCCAGAGGCTTACCGTGAATTGCTTGATCATGAAGAAATTAAAACCCATTTCAGCAGGCTCGCTCGAATGCTGCTCGAAGACTTTGGATATAGCACAGAGCAAACGACTTGCCGGATGCCACTGCATTCAAAGCCATTAAAAGAGAGTATGCACCAGCTGATTGAGGCGGCTAGTGAAGTAGCGCGGGAAGAATTACAGCTACATTTAATCGAGTATCTCAAGGAATATCATGAAGACCCTTTCTATGATCCGGATACTTTCAAATCTCATTTTCTTACGGAAGCTAGCGTAGAGAAATCGGTAGCCCTACAAGAATTCTTAACGAGCGCTGAGATGGCTCATGCCAGCACTCAACCCACTTCCCCTGCTTTGGATGCTCAAGGGAATGCCTTGAAACCCTCGTTGCAACAACAGGATGCAGAGGTATTACATGCGATGTGGCAAGCGATAGAGGGGATTAAACAGGCCTCAATCATTGGGGAGGCTGCAACGCTGCATCCTATAATGGCTATGATTAAAGAAGATGCGCTGGGCTTCACACCCCCGAAAGGACAATTGAGGCATTAAAAAAGGCGGCACAAGTGGCCGCCTTTTTTATGAATATTGCTGGCGAGCGTTATGCTGCCTCTGACTCATCATCGCTGTCAACAAACTGTACCGGACCGGAATCCAGACCTTTCGCTGATTCATCACGGTCAACAAACTCAATGATCGCCATCGGCGCATTATCACCAAAACGGAAGCCTGCTTTCATGATGCGGATATAGCCACCGCTGCGGTTTTTGTAACGCTCAGAGAGCACATCAAACAGCTTGCTCACCATCGTGGTGTCATTATGCATGCGCGCGAGCGCCAGACGACGATTAGCCAGCGTGCCCCCTTTACCAAGCGTAATGAGTTTTTCCACATAGGGGCGTAACTCTTTCGCCTTTGGCAGGGTAGTGGAAATCTGCTCATGCTTCACCAGCGCCAATGCCATATTGGCAAAGGTCGCCTTACGGTGCGAGCTGGTGCGACCCAGTTTGCGGCCACTGATTCCATGTTTCATTGTCGTAATCTCCAGGTTTTAGGTTCTAGGTGTTAGGTTTTAGCGAGCCATGAGCTAACATCTAAAACCTAAAAACTAACACCTCAGTAAGGTTCTTCGTAACGTCGTGCCAGTTCTTCGATATTTTCTGGCGGCCAGTCATTCACATCCATGCCGAATCGCAGACCCATGCTTTGCAGCACTTCTTTAATCTCGGTCAAAGATTTGCGACCAAAGTTCGGCGTCTTCAACATTTCACTCTCAGTTTTCTGTACCAGATCACCGATGTAAACGATGTTATCGTTTTTCAGGCAATTGGCCGAACGCACTGACAATTCAAGCTCGTCTACTTTCTTCAGCAAATACGGGCTGAATGGCAGCTCTGAACGCTCACCGCGCTCTTCAGCCACCGGAACGTCTTCAAAGTTGACGAACAGGCGCAACTGATCTTGCAGAATACGTGAGGCCAGCGCCAGCGCATCATCAGGCGTCAACGAGCCATCCGTGGTGATATCAAGAATGAGCTTGTCGTAGTCAGTTTGTTGACCCACGCGAGCGTTTTCAACTTTATAGGCCACGTTGGTGACGGGGCTGAACAGTGAATCCACAGGAATCACACCAATCGGTGCGTCTTCCGAACGGTTGCGTGAGGCCGGAACGTAGCCTTTGCCCACTTCAACAATCAGCTCCATATTGAGGTTTGCACCCTTATCCAGCGTGCAAATGACGAGGTCTTTGTTGATGATTTCAACGTCAGCATCGGTCTGGATCATCGCAGCCGTGACTTCGCCTGCCTGATTCGAGCGCAGATACATGCGCTTACGTTCAGCCGAATGTGCTTTCAGCTTCAAATCCTTGATGTTGAGAATAATGCTGGTGACATCTTCACGCACACCTGGAATGGCGGAGAATTCATGAAGCACACCTTCAATTTTGATGGACGTCACCGCAGCGCCTTGCAGCGAAGACAGCAGAATGCGGCGCAACGCTACACCCAGCGTAATACCGAAACCACGCTCCAAAGGCTCTGCAACAATGGTAGCGCGTTTGTTGTCGTTTTTCGACGGCTCAATGTTGAGCTTTGCCGGTTTAATGAGATCCTGCCAGTTTTTATTTAGAATGTTTGCCATGTTCTATCGGTTCCTGGTTACTGGTTTCTGGTTTTCTATGAAACGACCGCTAGCAACCAGCAACTAGCAACCTGCAACTCAATTATACGCGACGACGCTTGGGCGGACGGCACCCATTATGCGGTACCGGAGTCACGTCTTTGATCGAAGTGATGTTGAAACCCACGGACTGCAAGGCTCGCAGCGCTGATTCACGACCCGCACCCGGGCCTTTTACCAGAATCTCAATGGTTTTCATGCCATGCTCAGATGCCTTCTGACCCGCTGACTCAGCCGCCACCTGTGCCGCGTACGGCGTGGATTTGCGTGACCCTTTGAAGCCGTGGCTGCCACAGGATGACCATGCAACCGTGTTACCATTCGTATCCGTAATGGTGACGATCGTGTTATTGAACGACGCGTTCACGTGTGCAACGCCGATGGTAATATTTTTACGCTCGCGCTTCTTAATGCGTGCTGCGTTAGTTTCTTGCTTCGCCATGTTTCTGCCTAACAAAGAGGGTTAGTTATTTCTTTTTACCCGCAATCGCAACGGCTTTGCCCTTGCGTGTGCGTGCATTCGTATGTGTGCGCTGGCCACGAACCGGCAGACGCTTGCGATGACGCAGGCCGCGATAGCAGGCCAAATCCATCAGGCGCTTAATGTTCATTGACACCTCACGGCGCAACTCACCTTCAACGGTGTAGTCAGCATCAATGATCTCGCGAAGCTTAATCACTTCGCCTTCGGTCAGCTGATTAATACGCTTGCTATGGTCAAGACCTGCCTTGGAGCAGATGTCCTCGGAGAGTTTTGAACCAATGCCATGAATGTAGGTAAGCCCGATAATCAGACGCTTGCCCGAGGGAATGTTTACACCGGCGATACGTGCCACGCTCAGATTCCTTTCGATGAATCAATTTCTATATATTTCCCAGAAACTTCCCCCGCAAACACATGAGCGCTTTAGGCGGAAGTATGCCGAAAAGAGGCTGCATCATACGGGGATTTACTATGAAGTCAATCCCTCTATACGGCTTTTTTAGGCCGTAAAATTGACTCAATCAGACCCATCACGATATCAATATCTGCCATGCCGTCCACCGAGACCAAAACCCCCTTGGCTTCATAGTAGGGAAGCAAGGGTGCCGTCTGCAAATGATAGGCCTCAAGACGCTTGGCAACCGTTTCAGCTTTGTCATCGGCGCGACGGGAAAATTCCTTAGAGCCACACATATCACAGACACCGGCAATAGCGGGCTGTTTGTGAGCATCATGATAGCCCTCGCCACATGAGGCGCAGGAAAAACGCCCCGAAATACGCTCGACCAAAATAGAATCCTGAACCTCAAGCTCAATGACATGGTCCAGTGGGGTGCCCACATCTTTTAACATCATGTCCAGCGCCTCAGCCTGCGCCAGAGTGCGCGGAAAACCATCGAGAATAAAACCCTGCTGACAGTCAGGCTGCGCAATACGCTCACGGATCAGATTAATCATAATCTCATCATCAACCAGCGCGCCACGCGTCATGATTTCTTTCACGTGCTTGCCCAGCTCACTGCCGGACTGTGCGGCTTCACGCAGCATGTCACCGGTGGAGAGCTTCGCCAGCCGAAACATTTTCTGTAAGTGGCTTGCCTGCGTCCCTTTTCCAGCACCAGGAGGGCCCAGTAAAATAAGATTCATCGCTACCTCCGGCCTTTTAAGCGGGCTTTTTTGATCAGCCCCTCATATTGATGCGCAAATAAATGCGATTGCACCTGCGTGACAAAATCCATCATCACATTCACGACAATCAGCAGACTCGTGCCACCAAGATAAAAGGGCACAGAATATTCTGCAATGAGGATTTCAGGCACGGTGCACACAAAAGCAATGTAGCACCCACCAATCAGGGTCAGGCGGGTCAACACATAATCAAGATACGTCGCCGTTTGTTTGCCCGGACGGATGCCCGGAACAAAACCACCATTCTTCTTTAAATTTTCTGCCGTTTCCTCGGGATTAAAAACAACCGCCGTGTAGAAGAAAGAGAAGAAGAGGATAATACTCACATACAGCAGGATATAAAGTGGCTGTCCATGCGATAGATGCGAGGTAATGGTCGAGAGCCAGCCCGGCGCACTGCCCTGATTGAACTGCGCAATCGTTAGCGGGAAAAGAAGGATTGAGCTGGCAAAAATCGGTGGGATCACCCCTGCCGTATTCACCTTGAGGGGCAAGTGACTGCTGTCACCAGCAAACATACGATTGCCCACTTGCCGTTTGGGATATTGGATAGTGATGCGTCGTTGAGCGCGTTCCATAAACACGATAAACGCCAGCAGACCGAGCGCCACGATAATAATCATCAACACGACTCCGGTGCTGATCGCGCCCTTACGGCCCAACTCAAAAAATCCGGCCAAAGCGCCCGGCAAGTTAGCCACAATGCCCGTAAAGATTATCAGCGAAATCCCATTGCCAATGCCGCGCGCCGTAATTTGTTCACCGAGCCACATGAGAAATATGGTGCCGCCGGTTAAGGTAATCATCGTACTGATGCGAAAGAACAGTCCGGGATCAATCACAGCGGAACCGGAAGGGCCGGTGGTTTTTTCCAGACCCACCGCAATTCCATATGCCTGAACGGCTGCAAGCAGAACCGTGCCGTAGCGTGTGTACTGATTAATTCGGCGACGCCCTGATTCACCCTCTTTTTTCAGCGCCTGCAGACTTGGTATAGTGACAGACAAGAGCTGCATAATAATAGAGGAGGAAATATACGGGAGAATGGCCAGTGCAAAAATGGTCATGCGGCCCAGCGCCCCGCCAGAAAACATGTTAAAGATGCCGAGCACGCCACCTGCTTGTTGTTTAAAAATCTCGGCCAGCACGGCCGGATCAATCCCGGGAATCGGAATATACGTGCCAATGCGATAGACCAACAACGCACCCACCACAAACCATAGACGCTTTTTCAGTTCTGTTGCGCGACCAAGCACACGCAAGTCTATTGTGGACGCAAGCCGTTCAGCGGCAGAAACCATCGCAATACCTCATCAATTTTAAACGCTATATCTAATGTTTTCCGAAGGCGGCGCAAGGTCTTTTATATATTGTAATAGCAGTTTCATCCCCTGCGGCCCTTCAATGGTGGTTTTAGGAATCACAAAATCGGCCAATGAGCTATCCTGTAATGCGAGCATGCCCTGTGTGGAGAGAGGGGCGCTGGTTACCAGAATAACCGGAAGAGCACCACCCGACTCCTTGTAGGATTGACACCACGCTTCACCTGCAGCGTAGGTCTGCGAGTGCTCAATGTTATCATCTGAAATAATCAATGAAGGGCGCTTTGCAGTGATCATGGCATTGATGTTTTGGTGATCAGCCGCAAGAAAAACTGCGTAGCCTTCTGCTGCAAGGACATCGCGCAAAATCTCGGCAAAATAAGGATTGTCATCGATAATCAAAATGCACTGCTTTTGCACACCCGTCGGTTTTTCCCGTCGGGTCGAACGCGGCATCCTTAGGCAGCCGCGCTTTCCTGCGCCGCCGTCACCGTCACCGTACCACCAAGCTTCTCTACGCTGGCAACCGCAGTTTTGGAGGCTTTGTCAACAGTGATCGAAAGTTTGACTTTCAACTCACCATTACCCAAAAGCTTCACCAGCGCGTTAGCATTGCGAATCAAACCCGCCTGCACGAGCGTTTCCTTCGTGATGGCTGCTTTGCTATCAAGCAGGTTTGTATCAACCGAGCGCTGCAGATCAGCAAGGTTGAACACCTGATACTCAGTACGCGTATAATTTTTAAAGCCGCGTTTAGGCAGACGGCGATGCAAAGGCATCTGTCCACCTTCAAAGCCGTTAATGGAAACACCGGTACGCGACTTCTGACCTTTATAGCCGCGCCCTCCGGTTTTACCTTTTCCAGAGCCAATACCACGACCAATAATCATCTTACGATGACGGGCACCTTTATTGTCTGCAATCTCATTCAGTTTCATCTTACGTCTCCTATGGTGGCGGGCATAACACCCTAAGTGGCTACTGAACCACCTTCACCAGATGTTGTACTTTGTTAATCATACCGCGAACGGAAGGTGTATCTTCCAGAGTACTGGTACGGTTTATTTTATTCAGGCCAAGACCAATC
>JAIEPI010000176.1 GCA_019749855.1 Rickettsiales bacterium
GCTGCAAAAATGGCCATGCAGGCGTATGAGTTTCTACAAAAGCGCACCATGGGAAAGCCCAAAATGCGGGTTTTTGCACCAGATTACGCCGCGCAGTTTGGTAAGCGACGCCGCGTGGTGCTGGAGATTTTAAACGATGACATGCCGTTTCTGGTGGATTCCACCATGGCCGCGCTGGCGCGCAAGGGCTTTGATGTCTATGTCTCTATTCACCCCATTTTGCAGGTTCAACGTGACCGTAAGGGTCATTTGCTCGGGCTGTCTGATGGTGATCAGGCCGTAAGCGGAGTGAATAGTTCGTCTGAATCGCTCATGCATTTTCATATTTCGGCCTTACCGTCAGGAATGCCAGAAGAAAAGTTACTCAGTGAATTAGATTTTGTGTTGCAGCACGTGTTTGCTGCCGTGGGCGATTGGCACCCCTTGCTTGAAAAAGTCGAAAAAATTCGTGCTGAAGTGGTGGCCATTAAGTCAAACGCGGCCAATCGCGAAGAAGTCGCAGAAGCCATTGATTTTCTGGATTGGCTGGGCCAGAAGAATTTCATTTTTCTAGGGTACGCCGAGTATGATTTTTATGAATCGCGCGGCCAGCAACTGCTGAAGGAGCGCGAAGAAGCGCGGCTTGGGGTGTTACGCGTACAAAAGCGTGATACGAGTCCTCAAGGCTTATCTGCCCTGCCGGCTGAAGCTCAGTATTTGGCGATGCAACCCAATCTCATTGAGCTGACCAAAGCCAATACACGCTCACTGGTACACCGTCCGGTTTATATGGATTACGTGGATGTGAAGCGTTTTAATGCCAAGGGCAAGGTGATTGGTGAAGTGCGATTCCTTGGGTTGTTTACGTCACTTGCCTATTACCAGTCTGCCGAAAATATCCCGTTCATTCGGCGCAAGATCGCCCGCATTCAGGCACGCGCTGGCTATGATCCGGTCAGCCATAACGGCAAAGCCTTGCGGGCCATTTTGGAATTTTATCCCCGCGAAGAGCTGTTTCAGATTTCTGAGGATGAATTGTTTGAAACGAGCCTTGGAATTCTCTCGTTGGAAGCGCGTCCTGACATTGGCTTATTCGTGCGCAAGGATGCGTTTGAGCGCTCAGTGAGCTGCCTTGTCTATTTGCCACGCGATAAATTCAACACCTTTGTTCGCAAGGAAGTCGCACATGCGCTGGCGACGGCTTTCGATGGCAAGGTTCTCAGCTTTTACACTCAGGTGACAGAATCATCGCTGGCACGCGTACATTACATTATCAAAACGACGCCCGGGCAAATCCCAGAGGTCGATTTTTCTTCACTGCGCGCGCAATTGGGCCATATCATTAATTATTGGGTGGATGCGCTGCGTGATACGTTAATTGATGTGCATGGTGATGCCAAAGCCGAGCAGCTCTACCGTGAATTCGGCAGCGCTTTTTCTAAGGATTATATTAATGCCTATCCAACCACATCGGCGCTGTTTGATATTGAAAAAGTTCACAACATTCTGCTCTCTGGCCGCCCCGCGTTTCATCTCTACATCGAGGATGATGCGCCGGAAAACTTCTTCCGCCTGAAAATCTATACCGTTCAGGACAACCAGCCACTGTCCATGCTGCTTCCCTTGCTGGAGAATATGGGCATGCAGGTCGTCGATGTGCACCCCTTCACTTTAACACCGTCACTGAAAAAGGGTGAAAAAACTAAAGTACTGATTCGTGATTTTATTGTGAGTATGCCGCATGTCACGCATGCGATGCTGGAGCATATTCGGGCGCTGGTTGAAGAGGCCTTATTGCGTGTATGGACTGGCGAGATGGAAAATGACGGCTTCAACGTGCTGGTCGCGCGGGCACAACTGAGCTGGCGGCAGGTGGTGCTACTGCGTGCCTACGGTAAATATCTCAAGCAGGCGGGCCTTCCTTACAGCACACCCTATATGGCCACTGCCTTGGGGAACCATCCACGCCTTGCTGCTTTGTTGTTTGCCTATTTTGAAGCACGCTTTGGCCCAACAGCGCGCAAGAAGCGACTTGCCGCCATTCCAGCGCTTCAGGAAATGGTATTGAGCGCACTTAGCAGCGTAACCAATCTGGCTGAGGATCGCATTATTCGTCGTTATCAGGCGGTGATTGATGCCACGCTACGCACTAATTTTTTCCAGACAATCGATGGACTGCCCAAATCCTACGTTTCTTTCAAGCTCAACTCACGCGAAGTGCCTGAGCTGCCGTTGCCACGCCCCCATGCAGAAATTTTTGTCTATTCTATCCGCAGCGAGGGGATTCATCTGCGTGGCGGTAAAGTGGCGCGCGGTGGTTTGCGCTGGTCGGATCGTGCCGAAGATTTCCGCACTGAAGTGCTAGGCCTGATGAAGGCGCAAATGGTGAAAAATGCGGTGATTGTGCCGGTCGGCTCGAAAGGCGGCTTTATTGTCAAGCAACCGCCGCTGGAAGGCGGACGCGAGGCGCTGCTGCAAGAGGGTATTGCCTGTTACAAGCAATTTTTGAGTGGCCTGCTTGATATTACCGATAACATCGTGGGGGGTGCCATTGTGCCACCTCAGGATGTGGTGCGCTACGATGAGGATGATCCTTACCTCGTGGTCGCGGCCGATAAAGGCACCGCCAGTTTCTCGGATTACGCCAATAGTGTCTCTAAGGCCTACGGTTTCTGGCTGGGGGACGCTTTTGCCTCTGGCGGTTCGGCTGGGTATGACCACAAACTAATGGCGATCACCGCGCGCGGGGCGTGGATTTCCGTGCAGCGTCATTTTCGTGAAATGGGCATGGATATTCAGTCGCAACCCTTTACCTGTGTTGGGATTGGCGACATGTCAGGCGATGTTTTTGGCAATGGCATGTTGCTTTCCAAGAGCACACAATTGGTCGCGGCGTTCAATCACCAGCATATTTTCTTCGATCCCACGCCGGATACAAAATTGAGTTTCAAGGAACGCAAACGCCTCTTTGATAAACCGCGCTCGAGCTGGGCTGATTACAAACCCGAGCTGATTTCTAAAGGCGGCGGCATTTATGAGCGCAAAGCAAAATCCATCAGCCTTTCGCGTGAAGTGCGCACGGTGCTGGGCACTGACCTCACCAGCGCCACACCTGATGAGTTAATACGCCTGATTCTCAAAGCGCCAGTTGACCTGTTGTGGAACGGCGGTATTGGGACCTATGTTAAAGCGGAAACCGAATCACATGATGATGTGGGGGACCGCTCAAACGATGCAGTGCGCATCAATGGCAGTGAATTACGCGCCAAAGTCGTGGGTGAGGGCGGTAATCTGGGTTTCACCCAGCGGGGGCGCATCGAATATGCGTTGTTGAATGGCCGCCTCAACACCGATGCGATTGATAACTCGGCAGGGGTGGATACTTCGGATCATGAAGTAAATATCAAGATTGCCCTTTCTGCTGCGGAATCAACCAACCGCTTGACTCGTTCCGCCCGTGATACGTTTTTGGCGACCATGACTGATGACGTGGCCGAACTGGTGTTACGCGATAATCGGTTGCAGACACAGGCGCTCACCATTGCGCGTGCGCAAGGGTTTGATCTGCTGGATCCGCAGGTGCGACTGATGCAGCGACTGGAGCGTAAGGGATTGCTCGATCGCACGGTTGAGTTTCTGCCCAATGACAAACAGATCGCGGCGATGCGGGTTGAAAAACGCGGTTTTACGCGGCCTGAGCTGGCGGTGATGCTATCTTACGCCAAAATAGCCCTCTACAACGACCTCATTGCTTCTGACGTACCAGATCTTGCCTATTTTGAACGCGAGTTGCTGCGTTATTTCCCCGAGGCCATGCTGAAAACCTATGCAACGGAAATACGCAGCCATCGCTTGCGCCGTGAAATCATAGCAACTGTTATTACTAACAGCCTGATTAATCGCACCGGCATCGCATTCTTGCATGCGCTGGCGGAGGATACCGGACGTGAAACACCGGATATCACACGTGCTTATGTGGTGGCCCGTGATGCGTTCGGTCTGCGAGATACCTGGATGGCCATCGAAGCGCTGGACGGCAAGGTGGATTATCTCGCTCAGGTAGAGATGTTTGCGGAAGTGAATCGCTTCCTAGAGCGCGTGTTGCCATGGTTGCTGAATAATCTGCCAAGTCCTCTGAACATCGAGGAAGTAATGGGGCAATATGGGAAACTGATTCAGGAATTTGAATGTCAGGTGGAAGATGCGGCAACCTCTGATATTCGTGCGGAGATTGCCCAGCGGAGCGAGCCACTCATTGCGCGTGATGTGCCGGTGACTCTGGCACGGCGGATTGCAACACTGGAGATCATGGCATGCGCGCCTGATGTGGTTAGTGTGGCCCTGAATGCAAAAACCTCGGTGCGCGTGGTTGGCGATATTTATTTCCAACTGGGCGAAAAACTGGATCTCGATTGGCTGCGTAGCGCTGCGCGTGCTTCAAACGCTGAGAGTCACTGGGACCGGCTGGCCATTAAAGCGTTAGTGGCCAGTCTGTATGATGCGCAGCGGCGAGGCACGCAGGCTGTTTTGGCAGAAAAGAAGAAAAATGAATCGGTGGATCAGGCCATGACACGTTGGTGGGAAGCAAACAGCAAGGGCATCCAGCGCTATGAACGCCTGATGCGCGATATCAAAGCCACTGACACGCGTAATCTTGCCACGCTGGTTGTGTCGCTGCAAAGCATTCTGGCGATTTAGGGTTAGAGCAGGCTGCGGCGCATAATCCACTCACGGTCAATCTGGCGACCGACGGGAAAATCATATTCGCCTGCCTTAGCAAAACCATATGAATGGTAAAATTTAATCGCTTTATGATTATTTTCCCACACACCCAGACATATTTCAGCCGCGCCTGCCGCTAAGACATGAGCGATCGCCTCGTTCATCAACTCGCGTCCAATACCAGCGCTTTGATAGTCACGCCTGACATAGAGCCGATGAATCTCTGCCTGCGGGGTGGCGAGAGGGGGCAATGGCAGTTTACACTCTCCCCATTTGATGTAGCCAACCGGCATGTCATCTCTGATAGCGATGCGCCAGTGGGTTTGTGAATCACTTAGCCAGTCATGGATACGTTGAGGATGGTAATCCTGATCCAGAAACAAGGTGAGATCTTCGGGATTATAGAGATGAGCAAACGTCTCCTCAAAGCAGCGACGGCCCAATGTGACGATGAGTGCCGTATCCTCAGGCGTGGCTATGCGGAGCATTACACTCCGTCCTTGCCCCGAGCCATGGCGGCTGCACCGGTTCGTGATATTTCCACCAAACCTAATGGTCGCATCAGGTCAATGAAACTATCAATTTTTTCCGGCTTACCAGTAATTTCAAACACGAACGACTCGCTGGTGGCATCCACCGAGCGCGCACGGAAAATTTCTGCAATACGCAACGCTTCCACGCGTTTGTCACTGACACCGGCCACTTTAACAAGCCCCAATTCCCGCTCAACAAAAGGCCCCTCGACGGTCAGGTCATGCACACGGTGCACCGGCACCATCCGCTCAAGCAAAGCTTTGATTTGTGTGATAACACGTTCCGTTCCGCGTGTGACAATGGTAATCCGCGACAAGCCGTTTTCATGATCGACCTCGGCCACGGTGAGGCTTTCAATGTTATAGCCACGTCCGGAAAACAAGCCAATCACGCGGCCCAGCACGCCGAACTCGTTATCGACAATCACCGCCAGCGTGTGACGGTGCAGCTCAGCCTGATTTTCTGGAATATCATAGACAATATCAACCATGGGGCTTTTTTCCGGCAAAAAGCGACTCTTGGCAAGCAGAATTACGCGTAAAGATCGAAGGCCTGCTCAAAGCGGTCGGTCAATTGTGTGCGTATCTCTGATGAAAACAGAGCAATCGGGCCGTCTGAAAAGCCCGCATTCAAAATATTGGGCAAGGTCTGAGCGTTCACGCGGCTGAGATCAAACAGACGGGACCCCTGAAAATTGGCGGATTGCAATAACTCACGAATGCGATCATCCACCTGCTCCGCCTGTGCCAGTGATTCTATGGCCGGAGGATCACCCAGAGTCTGCTGTGTTTCAAATAGCGGCGTCACTTGGGCAAACACCGCCTGCGCGGCGCTCAGCACCTCATTGAGTAGTGATAAGGCGCTCTCCTGCGCTTTTAATGCATCAGCATTCTGTGTGAGTGAGGTACTGGTGGGCTGGGCAAGGGGCTTCGCAATCGGCAATGCGCTACTTTCCCCAGCGGTTTGTCCCTGAAGCAGTTGCTGTGCCTGCGCCAGAATGCCGTGCGTTGTCAGGCTGGAGAGAGAGGTCTCTATGGTGCTGGTCATGGGCTTGGCGCTTCGGTAATAGCAGGTTTATATCCCTGTTTTTAGCGCAATAACACTAAGAAATAATTAATATCCATATAAATTAGGCAAAATTTGCCTAAATAAGATAAATTAGGCAAACAGCACACTCACATCATATTTCATCATCTGCGGATCCGCCGTGACTAATACAAAATTTCGACGGGACGCCTGCGCCAGAATCATGCGGTCGAAGGGATCGTGATGCACCAGCGGCAGGGTGTACATCGCAATGGTATCCTCCATGGTGACATCCAGCGGCGTGAAGGGAGAGTTTTTGGCCAGTTCGCGCAGCCCCACTTGCAAATTAAGCTTACCAATACTGCCTTTGGCCGCGATTTCCCAAAAACTGGCCGCACTGATATACACCTGATGGCTGGGATCAGTGATCGCCGCCCGCGCTTCGGGCTTCAGACGCTCTGCCTCACCTAGGGCCGCTAAAAAAACAAACGTATCCAGCAGGAGGTTCATGGGGTAAGCCCCATTTGTTGCATCAGGGCAGGGCTCGCATCATCGAAGTCATCGGCAATGACGATGCGACCACGCAAGGTGCCAAGAACCCGACGCTCACGAGCGATTTGGTGACGGCGCAGCATGACTAGCGCGTCGTCACTCTCACCGATGATAATTTCTTCACCGCTCAGTGCTCTTTCGACTAATTCAGCCAGATTCTCTTGCGCAGTACTCAGGCAATAGCGTTCATTCATGGCCAACACTCACGCGCGATGGAGAGAGGGAAAATTGTTCCGCTAATGCAGCAAAGTACGATGCATCAATGTTTCCTGCATCAGCCTGTGCGCGCAACGCAGGCATTAAGGGCAATTGCGCCAACAAAGAAACGGCATATTCCTCGGCGAGTGCTTTACCGCCGCCTTCGCCAAACAACCTGTGCCGCTCTCCTGACGGATCATCAAACCAGCTCATATTTTCAATAACACCCAGAATAGGCACATTCACTTTGCGCCACATTTGCGCTGCCTTGCGCGCATCCTCGATGGCCACCATCTGCGGCGTGGTGACCAGCAATGCACCCCCATTATTGTAGGCAAGCGGGAGTGCCTGCGCGAGGCTCAATTGGATGTCACCGGTGCCAGGTGGCAGATCAATGATCAGCGTATCCAGCGCATGTTTCGGTGTGCCCCACCAGCTGCCGCGTAGCATCTGTTGCAGCGTTTTCGTGATAATCGGCCCACGCACTACCGCCGCCGCGTTGCCCATAAGCATGCCCATCGAGAGACACTGAATGCCGTGGATCATCGGTGGCACCAGCTTGCCTTCGCGAGCCTGTGGTTTATCGTGGATGCCCATCATACGGGGTAAAGACGGTCCATATAAATCAAGATCCAGCAGCCCGACCTTCTGGCCAGCCTGTGCCAGCGCCAATGCCAAGCCGCAGGAAAGGGTTGATTTACCCACCCCGCCTTTGCCAGAGGAGACCGCAATCACGCGATGAACATTATCCAGAGCACTCAGGTTCCACTGCGCTGGCGCACGAGGTGAAGCCACGGGTACTGAAGGCGCCGCTGGCAAAGCGTCGCCCGCGCTTTGTGCTGTCAATACAGCGGTCACATGCTCAATACCGTCAAGTGCTAATAGTGCTGCCTCACAGGCGGGTTGCAGGGCCGTTTGCAATGCGGCTTTTGACGGCTCAATGGTAATTTGAAAACCAATACGCGAGTCACGTATCACGATGCCGGAGATCAATCCGGCGCTGATTACATCCTGACCACTTAGCGGATCAATAACCTTGGACAAAATACTGCGTACGTCATCCGTTGAATAGCGAGACATAACTTGAATTTCCTCTGGCCTATGGATTATATGCTATGAGCATGATAGGACAACATATGTCAGCGTGATGTAAGTGAGACACATGCTGTACGCAAGCTAAACCCGACGAGGCATTATGAACTGGACGAACAAAGGCCCTGGTAATCAGGGGCCGTGGGGCCCACGGTCTGGTGGTGGCAATCAGGGCGGTGGCAATGGACCGCGCCGCCCGGGAAAACAAACACCACCTGACTTTAACGAATTTTTGCAGCGGTCGCAGGATACGCTTAAGGGTATGCTGGGCGGCGGTGGCGGTCAGCGTTCTTTTATGCTGATTGCTATGGTTGTCGGCCTGTTGTGGGTTGGTCTGGGCATTTACCGCGTCGAAGCCGATGAGCTGGGTGTTGTTCTGCGCTTTGGTCAGTTCAACCGCACGACGGAGGCGGGGCTGCATTATCATTTGCCGTATCCGATTGAGACCGTGCTCAAACCAAGTGTCAGTCGCATTAATACGGTGGAAGTCGGCGGCAGTGCCAGCCAGATGGGTCAGCAAATTTACAGCCGAAATGCCTTGTCAGACGCTGCGCTTTCGCCGCTTCAGGAAAGCCAGATGTTGACGGGTGACTCCAATATCGTTGAAGTGAATTTCGAGGTGCAATGGCGCATTAATGCGGCGGAGCCTGAAAAATTCCTCTTCAATGTGCGCGATGCGTACGCCACCGTTAAGCCTGTGGCTGAATCGGCGATGCGTGAAGTGATTGGCCAGATGAAGCTGGAAGCTATTTTGACCACCGAGCAAGGTAACATTGCGACGCGAACACAGGATATTATTCAGCGCGTGCTGAATAATTACGATGCGGGCATAGAAGTGGTCAGCGTCAACTTATCCAAGCCTGACGTTCCCAATGAAGTGATTGATGCTTTTCAGGATGTAAAAAAAGCGCAACAAGATCGTGAAACAACGGTGAATATCGCCGATCGTTACCGCAATGAGATCATTCCCAAAGCGAATGGCGATGCCTCGCGCATGGAACAGGAAGCCCTCGCTTATAAAAAACAGGTTGTAGATAAGGCGGAGGGTGAAACATCACGATTCCTTGCGGTTTATGAACAATTCCGTTTAGCCGAGGACGTCACGCGTAAGCGTATTTATCTGGAAACAATGGAAGAGATTTTACATGGCATGCAAAAAGTCGTGGTGGATCAAAAAACCACTGGTGGGAGCGGTGTCGTTCCCTATTTGCCATTAAGTACATTAGCGCCCTCACGCTCTAAGGAGTTAAACTGATGCCGCGTACACCCATTCTATTTTTTATTGGCTTTGTTGGACTGATTACACTGTTTAACAGCCTCTACATCGTCAATCAGACGGAACAGGCACTGATTACGCAGTTTGGTGAGATTAAGCGCGTGGTTGATACACCGGGGCTGAAACTGAAAAAGCCGTTTATTGAAAGCGTTGAGTTTTTTGATAAGCGCCTCCTTGATTTCAATGCACCTCCCATCGAAATGATCACGCAGGATCGTGAGCGTATTGTGGTGGACGCCTATGTGAAATACCGTATCTCTGATCCCAAACAATTCTTCAAATCGGTGCGTACAGAAGAGGGCTTGCGCAGCCGCTTCAACAACATTCTGATTTCCTCACTGCGTCAGGAAATTGGCGGAGTCACGCTGCGATTGCTTCTATCTGAGAAACGTCAGGGCACGATGCAGGCAGTGCGTGATGAAGCCAATCGAAAAGCGTCACGCGAAGTGGTAGCCCCCAAAAGCGATGCGACGACCCCCACGGCGGAAGAAGTGGCGGTTGAGCGTGTGGCCGCTTCGCGCGGGTTTGGGATTGAGGTGGTTGATATACGCATTCTGCGCGCCGACCTGCCGCCGGAAATCTCACAATCCACGTTCAAGCGCATGCAGGCGGAATTGGCCGAAGAAGCGCAAAAATTCCGCTCACAAGGTGAAGAAGAGTCGATTAAAATTCGCTCAAGCGCCGATCGTGACCGCACAGAGCTTTTGGCCGCCGCACAGCGAAAATCAGAAATCCTGCGCGGTGAAGGTGACGGCATGGCCGCCAAAATCTATGCCGACGCCTTTAACAAGGATGCTGACTTCTATGATTTTTACCGAAGCATGCAGGCTTACAAGGTCAGTCTTGGTAAAAGCGATACCACCGTTATTTTATCACCCGACAGTGAGTTTCTTCATTATCTGGAGAAGCGTTAGTTCATACATCATTTCTTCGCATAGGTTGCTCTTATGACATTCTCTGCCCGCCTGCGCACGCTTCTTGTGCTAATAGTCTGTGCCATTCTTCAGCCCGGCGTTGCCGCGCAGGCGCGAAGTGCGCCTGACAGTTTTGCTGATCTGGTGGAGCGTTTGAATCCGGCGGTGGTTAATATCTCCACGTCACAGAAAATCAAAGGCGGTGCGCCTGGCGCGGTCCCTGGCCTCCCGCTGATGGTGCCGCCCGGGCAAGAGGAGCAGTTTCGCGACTTTCTTGAACGCTTTGGCATGCCACAGGGCGGTGAAGGCGCTGAACCTGCTGATCGTGAGGTGCAGTCGCTTGGCTCAGGATTTGTGATTGATTCGGCTGGCTACATCGTCACCAATAATCATGTGATCCAGAACGCAGAACAAATTACCGTCATTTTTCAGGATGATACGAAACTAGAGGCTGAGCTGGTTGGCCGTGACCCCAAGACGGATATTGCGCTGTTGAAAGTCACGAGTGATAAAGCGCTGCCCTTCGTTACCTTCGGTGATTCAGATCAAGCGCGCGTCGGTGATTGGGTGCTGGCGATTGGCAATCCCTTTGGTCTGGGTGGCACCGTCACAGCGGGGATTATTTCAGCGCGCGCGCGTAACATTAATGCCGGCCCCTTTGATGATTTTCTGCAAACAGACGCTGCCATTAATCGCGGTAATTCGGGTGGCCCGATGTTTAACATGAATGGCGAAGTTATAGGTATTTCCACGGCAATTTTCTCACCCACGGGGGGCAATATTGGTATTGGCTTTGCCACGCCTTCTGCTTTGGCAAAACCGGTGCTGGATCAGCTGCGCCAGTTTGGTCGCACCCATCGTGGCTGGCTGGGTGTCAAAATCCAGCAAGTGACGGATGAAATTGCTGAGAGCGTTGGGCTTGAAACCACTGGTGGCGCACTGGTGTTGGAAGTGAACAAAGAGAGCCCAGCAGCAAAAGCAGGCGTGGAAGCAGGCGATATTGTCCTCTCATTCAATGGCAAACCTATCAAGGAGATGCGGCACCTGCCGCGACTGGTTGCGGAAACAAAAATTGGCAGCGATGTTGAAATTGTCATTTGGCGTAACAACCGCAAGATGACCTTTGCTGTTAAACTGGGTGAACTTGATGAAACAGAGGAAGTTTCAGCCGAACCAACCGGTGAGCAGCCAGCAGCGCCAGTGAAAGGTGAGAAATATCTCGGCATGAATTTGCGCGATCTAAACGCAAAGCTGGCCGCAGAATTATCGCTGGGCCAAAATGAGGGCGTGCTGGTATTGTCGGTGGATCGTGGCGGCATGGCGGCTAAACGTGGATTGCGTCGTCTGGATGTGATTATGGGGGTGAATCAGGTGCCCGTGAGCACACTGAAGGCGTTCCGTATGGCCATCGACCATGCCAGAGAGGCCGGACGTGAATTTGCACTGGTGCGCGTGGCACGTGGAAAAACGGAATCTTACGTGACTCTCCCCACGGCCATGCCAGCTAAATAATCACACTCAGGCAAGTAGCTCCGATAGCACGTAATCCAGAAGGTGCATGCCTTTTTCGCTGGCCCGCACATGTGAAACATCTTCGTGAAGCAACCCCTGCGCGACTAACGCTGCGCGTTTTGATGCGGAGGCTAACATATCCAATGGTAATCCAGTTGCCTGCATCAACGCTTCTTTGCTCACGCCCTCATGCAGACGTAGCGACGTCATCAGAATTTCCTCGGCACGCTCTGTCATGGTTAATGTGCGAGCATTCTGCGTGCCGTGACCTTGCTCTGATACCTGTTGTAGCCATCGCTCTGGTGAGCGTAGCGTTTCACTGGCGATCCACTGGTTGGAATGGCGATCACGGTAGCGACCATGCGCGCCAGGGCCAATGCCGATATATTGCTCACCCCGCCAATAGGCCAGATTATGACGACTCTCCGAACCTTTGCGTGCAAAATTCGAGACTTCATAGCGATGTAGCCCCGCCTGCAGACAACGACTCAGGGTATCCTCATAGAGCGCCGCCGCGGTGTCTTCATCCGGCAACACGAAATCACCCGCACGATAAAAGCGCTCAAACGGGGTCTCTGGCTCAATGGTGAGCTGATAGAGCGAGAGGTGATCGCCGGCCATTTCCAGCGCTTCTTCCAATTCCTCCTGCCAGCTTTGCCGTGTCATGTTGGGGCGGGCATAGATGAGGTCAAAGGAAAAGCGCGGGAAAACCTGCTTGGCCAGCAGCAATGCTGTACGCGCCTCCTGCACATTATGTTGCCTACCGAGAAACATCAGGTCCTGAGCACGCAATGACTGGATTCCAAGTGATAAACGCGACACGCCCGCACGATGGAACGCCTCAAAGGCACTGGCTTCCGCTGATGTGGGGTTGGCTTCCAGCGTAATTTCCACAGCGGGAGTCGTGTCAAAGAGCGATGTTGAGAGTGCAATTAATGACGCGGCGATGGATGGCGGCATCAGTGAAGGTGTGCCCCCGCCAAAAAAGATGCTAACCAGCTGCATATCAGAGGCAATTTTTGTGGCCGCATCCTCCAACTCATGCTGCAGTGCTGATTGCCATGCATCCACATCCACCGAGGCGCGAACGTGACTGTTAAAATCACAATACGGGCATTTTGCCTTACAAAAAGGCCAGTGGATATATAACGCTAGGGGTGTTTTCACAGGAAAATGACGAATCGAGGGTTGGTAATTGCAAGCGATGAGGCTACATATAGCCTAGAATGATTTCACGTCATCATTAAACAAGCGGCGCCACCCTTGAAACCAAACTCGCAAGAACAAACCACACTCATACAGCTGCTTGATCGCATCTATGGCGACATACGCGCCATTGAAAGCACGTATCATATTTTTGGCCAGGAAGGCGATTTTCGTGCCCGCATCGAGTATTACCATGATGCCGTGCGCGCGGTGGGGCAGGCGGAGGATGATGGGCTATCCAAACATAGCCGCCTCTCCGCAGAGCGGCTGGCCTATGATGTGGCCATGCTTCGGCATATTCAGGCGAAGCCAATGACCGCGGGGCGGGGCCAGCAGCATCACGCCACCAGCACCGCACTGACGCGTGCAGGCCAGCCTAGCGCCGTGGCTGAGCCATCGCGTGAGGAACGTCAGGCGTTAAAGCAGCGCTATAAAGACTATACCGTACTATTTGTGGCCTTGCTGGCGGAAAAAGCAGACCGCAACGCGCAAACGCGTACTGAGGACGCCAACGTCATTGTGACTGATTGTGCCACACTGAAAAATCTGCTGGCCAAACTGCAGCGCGGTGAAATCGCCCTGCGTGATGTGATGGCCTCCGTCGAGCATCTGGAGCATGACGAATTGCGAAAAGCGTTGCGCACGCTTTTGTCGATGGGAAAGCTCAACCCCAAGGATGTGGCACAGGCCTCGGGAAAATTGCAAGACGCGCAAGTTGCCGCCGATGCGGAAATCAAGAAAATCGATCAGGCCATGCATCATTTCGCTACCGCGCAACTGGCGGTGTTTGAAGAAGCGAAAGACACGGTGAAGTCTCTGGCATCGCAGGGCATGAACATCGCGGGCAAGTTCGTCGAAAATGCGATGCGTCAGGCACAGGGACAGGGTCGCGGCCGATTTTAATCATTCTTAATGTTTCTTTGTTAATATGGTGTCTTAGTATCTCGTTTTTTTTACAAAAGAGAATGTTGTATGGTGACATCAGCGGAAACACGTCAAGCAGCAATTCATGAATCGCTTGTGGCAATGGGCCAGCCAGACGGCGCATTTAGTCAACTGAGGGCGGCGCGCAAAACACTGGGGCGTATTCTCGAGAAATATATGGATAGCCCGGCGGCGAAATTGAGTGAGGAAGAAAAAATCTACCTTTCTCCGAAAGGAGTCTTGTTGGATGGCATTTATGTGAGTGATCAACTGATCTCGCAGGCACCCCCCACGCTGGATAAACAGCGTCTGGAGGATTATCGCCGAGCAGATCAGCAACGTATTTATCTGGCGGGGCATCACGGGCTGAGTGGTGAGTTTGGTAATGGTATCGGCTATATGGAGACCGTCATCAGCATTTGCGAGGGGCGCCCGCCTGCACGGATGGATGTTCCCTTGCAACGTCTGTGCTCAGTCATGCGTGAACCTAGTCAGCACATGCGTTTCTTGACCCAGCAAGAATCGATACGCCCTCTGGCAGCAGAGAATAACGTGCAGGCGGCGGCGCGCGTTGTGCGTAATATTCATCAGTGGATCAAAGCCAATGCACCGCGTATGGCGCCAGATGATGTTGAGGTGGCATATGCCGCCATTCATTCCTATGAGGAAAATTTAGAAGCTGTTAAGGGCTTTCTTCGCACGGCTAATCTGTATGTCGAGCAACGGCAAGGCAGCGAGCTTGCGCCTGCATCTTTCGGGCGCGCCTGATCGGTTCGCGTTCGATCCTTTCATTGCAACGGGCTGTCTGTTATGACACGCTATGCGACTCTCGAAATTAGCACTTCCGCTGGCAGTGATTGGGCTGCTACTCAGCTGGCCTTCGGCCTTTCCAGCGATTCGTATTGCTGTGCGGGAATACTCACCGCTTGAAGTGACTGCATTTCGCCTGAGTGTTGCGGCGTTACTGATGTTTTCTATTGGCGCGTTCAAAGGCATGGGGCGGCCACGGCGCATTCATTTTCTACCGATCATGGTCTGTGGCATCGTGGGGTTAATGGTGTATAATCTGGGCCTTGGCTATGGCATGCTAACGATTTCCGCCTCGGCGGCGGGGTTTATCATCGCGCTTGGGCCGGTGTTCATTGTGATTTTCTCAGCCTTATTTTTACATGAAGTGGTTGGTTGGAAAACCAGAGCTGGCATTGCGCTTAGTTTTGTCGGCGCGACACTGATTGCGGTGGGTAAGGCAGGTGGATTCTCGCTGGAATGGGGCGCCTTCTATGTGTTGCTCTCGGCGCTCTCAGCGGCGGTGATGACGTTGACGCAAAAACCGCTTTTATCGCATTATACGGCGTATGATCTCACCGCCTATATGACGCTGTGTGCGGCGCTCAGCGTCTTGCCGCTGGGCTGGACCGTGTTTCCCAAAGTGTACCTCGCCTTTCATCAGAGTGTGATGGCAACATCGTCAGTGTGGGCGATGCTCCATTTGGCGGTGTCGGTGTCATTTATTGGCTACTTGTTATGGGGATATGTCCTGTCGCAGTTGCCCGCCTCGCGTGTGGCCAGCCTGATGTATCTGATTCCGATTAGCGCGACACTGATTGCCTGGGGGTGGATTGGTGAAGTGCCAAGCGTTACCACCCTGATAGGTGGCGGTATTGTCATTGCCGGTGTAGCCATTGTGAATATACGCCGCATGCAAAAAAAGCAGCCGGTTGAGGTAATGGCCGTCGAGTAAGTGTTTTTGTTGTGAGCGACTTAGCTTCCGACGACGCCGCCATCATCTTTCGTGATCGCGATCACCGTGGGTCGCGGCGGCAGACTCTGCTCGCTGACGGGCCAGCGGGTGGAGGGCTGGCGGAAGGTCGAAGATTCTGGAGAATCCCCGGGATGCTGAATGGAAACGAACAATGTTTTTCCATTAGGCGTGAAAGTGGGGCCGGTGACTTCGGCACCGATGGGGGCGGTGAAGAATAGTTTTGGTTTGCCACGATCCACCCCGCGCGTGGGGATAGCGTATATGCCGTCACCACTCTGGATGGCTTCTTCCTGTCCATCCGTGCACACCCATAAATTTCCACCCTGATCAGATGTCAGATTATCAGGATTGGTCAGCCACCCATGCACACTGGGGCGGTGAATATAGCTGGCCTGATGGGCTTCAATCGCCGGATCGCCGCCTTCGAGAAAAATATCCCAACGGTAGCGGCGCGCCGTATGATCATGCCCACCTGTTTTTTTAGGTGGCACCATTTCAATGAGATGGCCGTACGGGTTGGGTCCACGACGGTTCGACGGCAAGCGCTGGTTCTTTTTACGATCATAGTTTTTTGTGAGGGACACATAGACGCGCCCACCTGTCGTCACTTCAATGTCCTCAGGGCGATCCATGGGCGTGGCACCCACAAGGTCAGCCGCACGGCGTGCATAAATCACCACCTCACCCTGATTGTTAAATCCGTTGGCAGGGGTGAGCGGCCCTTCACCAAAGATCAGCGGCAGCCATTCAAGCTCTCCGTCGGCCAGAAAACGCGCCACACTGAGGACGCCCTCATCCAGCAAATGACGATTCGCCGCACGATGATTGGGATCAAAGGTATTTTTGCTGACAAAACGATAGATATACTCAAACACCTGATCGTCACCGGAATAGACAACCACATGTCCATCATGCGAGACAACGCAGGTGGCACATTCATGCTTGAAGCGCCCCAGTGCGGTGCGCTTGATCGGTTTGCGGTGTGGCTCGTGAGGATCATATTCCACCACCCAGCCAAAGCGATTGCACTCATTCGGCTCCGCCGTTACGTCAAAGCGTGAGTCAAACGCATGCCAGTTATAATATTCATTATTGCCGATGGTATAGCGCTGGCGCATGGCCTCATCGGCATGTCCGTCTGGCAAATGTGAGAAATACTGATCGAAATTTTCTTCACAGGTGAGCACCGTGCCCCATGGCGTGATCCCGCCGGCACAATTGGCAAAGGTGCCAAGCACGCGCTTACCCTCAGGATCCACTGATGTTTTCATGCGGGCATTTCCAGCAGCCGGCCCACGGATGGTGATGGGGGTTGTTGCAGTAATGCGGCGATTATACATGCTGTTGCGCAGCACTTTCCAACTAGAGCCTTCCTTGGAGCCTTCCTGCATGATCTCCACCACGCTGACCCCTTGCGCCTCCTGCTCAATACGCCCTTGTGCTTGCGTGGCCATGAAGCGCTCGATTTTTTTATCAAGCTGCGGGAACATCAGACGCAGAATGGTGTACTCGTGATTGACACATAACAACCCACGTGAGCCTGAAGGATTGAGCGGTACGTAGGCGGTGAAATCGTTGTTATAGCCAAACCGACGTGATTGCTCTTCAGCCGTCAAGGTGAGTGGATCAAAAGCATCGCCGCCAGGAAATAAGGGATCACCCCATGAGAGCAGCGGCTGAATGCTGTAGCCATGCGCAACGGCTGGCTCAGGATGCAGCCGCTTGGCAATCTCGGTAAAAGTGAGGGTACTTGGTGAGAGGCCGGAGGTGTTGGCCAACGCACGCAAGGGCAGGGTGGTCGCCACGAAAGCGAGGCCGCCCAAGATGCCGCCCAGCCCCAGAAACTGACGCCGGTTGATGCGGCGCGTTTCGATGATTTCTTCTAATGTCTGAGCAGGCTGCATGCCGCCAGTGTTAGCACAGACGCTCTATTAGGAGAAGAGAGGAATTTCTAAGTTTTAGATTTGAGAGTGAAAACACAGTGATGGTTTATTCTTCGGCCTCAGCGGCATCAGGATTGGCATAATTAGCACCCCCGGGATTTTCTTCCAGCGCATAGCCTGCCGAGCGCACGGTGCGCACTAAATCCGGTTGTTTTCCATCGTAATTAAGGGCCTTGCGCAGGCGCCGGATATGCACATCGACGGTGCGTAATTCCACGTAAATATCGTGGCCCCAGACCGCGTCCAGCAACTGCTCACGCGAAAAGACACGGCCCGGATGTTCCATCAAGTAACGCAACAAGCCAAACTCAGTGGGAGAGAGATGCACTTCGGTGCTGTCACGTGTGACTTTGTGCGTGGAAATATCCATCACGATGCCGGAGAATTCCAGACGCTGCTCAGCGAGTGACGGGCGGATGCGCCGAAACACGGCCTTGATCCGTGAGATCAGCTCGCCGGGAGAAAAAGGCTTCACCATATAGTCATCGGCACCCACGTCCAGTCCACGGATGCGATCCCCCTCTTCACCACGCGCAGAGAGCATAATAATGGGGATATTTTTGGTGTCGGTGTTCCAGCGCAAATGCTTGCAGACCTCAATGCCTGTCATGGAGGGGAGCATCCAGTCGAGAACAATAATGTCTGGCTTATATTCCTTCACCATGGTGATGGCTTCCTCGCCGTCACCCGTTGAGTACACACGAAAACCCTCGCGTTCTAAATTATAGCGCAGCATCGTGACGATGGCGGCTTCGTCCTCAACAATTAAAATGGAGGTTTCCATAGATTTCCTCGTTACTTTTCACTGACCTTACCGATCAGCTATTAACAAATCAATAATATCACAAGTAAATGGGGTGATGGTGCCTTTGATGTCTCATGTGTGGAGATAGGGCAACGCCAGAAGTGCTTCACGCGTCATCTGAAAATCACTCTCGATCCAGCGCTCTTCTAGTTGGCGAAGTGCTTTGCCAAGAATTGGCCCTGCGCCGATACCTTGTTGTTTGAGGTCCTCACCGCGCACCGGCAAACGGGGCGGCTGCCAATCCTTTATGCTTTGCCAGATGGCGGTGAATTCATGGGTCGCCATGCCGCGTTGCGCCGCTTCCAGCAGTATAAGCATCAGCCCCACATCCGATCCGTGCAAATAGACGAGCCGCCGCGCAACCGCCTCATTGAGGTGTGACAATGGAACATGTTTGACCAGAGACGATACATAGCTCGTTTGCTTTACTGATAATTTCCAGCGTGCTGAGAGCATGGCCGCTTGCGCGGGCGCGTCATGGGTTTGGCGCAATAGCAGCGCCAGACGTAGCAATGGATGCGGCGCGATGGTGAGTGCTGATTCCAGCGCCAACAATGGGGTCAGCGCCGTTAGATCAAAGGCATGACCGGTCACCACTGCCAACACCCCGCATTGCTGCATGCTATCCAAAGCGGGCTGCGGCAGGGGGGCGGCCAGCAATTTCAACATCTCCTGACGGATGCGCTCACCCGAGAGGGTCAATAATTTCAGCGCCGCTGTTTCACAGGCCGCCAGCGCGCCGATCTCAGCTGATTGCAGCCCATGTGTTGCTAAAAAACGGAAATAACGCAAAATGCGCAGATGATCTTCCGCAATACGTGCCGCCGCATCGCCAATAAAGCGAATGCAGCCTTGCTGCAAATCGACTTCGCCATGAAAATAATCATATAAAACGCCCTGCGGCGTGAGATAGAGCGCATTGATGGTGAAGTCGCGGCGCGCTGCGTCCTCCTTCCAGTCATCGGTAAACGCGACCACGGCGTGGCGACCATCGGTGGTCAAGTCACGTCGCAATGTGGTTATTTCCAGCGTCGCGCCATCCTGAACGGCGGTGACTGTGCCGTGCGCCAGTCCGGTGGTAATTGCTTTGATGTGATGTTTGGCCAGAAGCGCCAGTGTCTCGTCAGGCGTGGCGGTGGTGGCGGCATCCACATCAAAGACCGGACGCCCCAGCAAGTGGTCACGCACGGCGCCGCCCACAAAGCGAAGCGGTCGCTGTGCTTCCTCGAACGCCGCGATGACGGCACGCACGAGCGGCCGCCGCATCCAGTCTGGCGTCGCCACCGTCAGTCTCATGGGACTTCAGAGGGCGTCACACGGCCAGGCTGCACGGTGCCCGGACCGTATTGCGTGGGCACATAATGGCCACGACGCGTTCCCTTTTGATGTTGCGACCAGAACAAAAAGCACAGCACAATGAGTAAAAAGCTGGCAACAATACTCCAAAAGAGCGGGCCAGAGGTGAGGCGTTGACGGGTTTTCTCGCGGCGCAGAAAAAAGAGCCAGAGCAGGTAAATGGCCAGAGGCAGCAGGGCGGGCCAGAATTCGACGAGAAAGCGGGACATAAGCATTTCCTTTTTAACAGCTTTGCCCTACATTGCACAAAATCGCAAGTGATGAGGTCAAATTGCGTCCTTTTGTCTTTATGCTCCTGCTGTTGCTTCCTGTGGCCACATCGGCGGTTGCGCCTAAATCTCTGGCGATCTGCCGCGAGTTTGCCGAGTTGACAAAAACGGTGGTGATGCGCCGCGATGCGGGGATCACCGAATCAGCTCAGGCGCGGGATTGGGAAAAAGTCATTGCCCAGCACGAAGAGCAGGCCACCAAGCGTGCGCTCATGGCCAATATTCTGCATTATGCCTACAGCCCAGATGCGAAAGCGGTGACGGCCAAACAGGCCCGCACAGAGTATTTCAAGGGTTGCCGCGCATCCATCCGCTCACAGTAAAACAGGTTCCTTACGCAAGCCGATCTCTCAACGTTGGCTGATTTTGTGAATGGCTAACAGAAGGTTATCTTCCAGCTCTTTTAGTTTGCCACTATGATCCAGCTTCATACCAAAACGGTCCTTGAGATAAAGCACATCGACGGCTTTTTCGCCGTAGGTGCCAATATGCGCCGAGGCTATGTTGATGCCTGCCTCTGACAAAGTACGACACAGTGTGTGTAGCAATCCAATACGATCGGGTGCGGTGATTTCCATAATCGTGCAGGTGTCACTGTAGCTATTTTCAAAAAATAGCTCGATCGGTGTATCAAAAACCTCATGCTTGCGTGAGGTAGGTTGCTTCGGCAATGGTTGTGCAGGGCCACTGAGGGTCATGGCGTTCTCCAGTGTTTTTTGCAAACGTTTGCGCCGTGCCGGATCGGTGATGGCCTGCGCGCCACTGTCTTGTAATTGCCATAGCTGCAAAGCCCAACCCGATTTCAGGGTGGTGATGCGTGCGCCCGCCACACTCACCCCTTCGCGCGCAAAGGCGCCCGTTACATCAGCGAGCAAGCCCGTGCGATCCGGCGCGATGACGATGACACGTGAAATATCGTGAAACACATGCGAGGTGAAATCGAGCATCATTGTTTCACCCTGTTGCCAGAGGCGCTCAAGCAGCTCCAGAATCAACGCATGTTCTTCCGGCGGACAACTGCCAAGAAAAGCTGGCTCGCTCTCGGCGATGTAGCGCTCAGCCATGCGTCGCTTGGTAGGGGATAATGTCTCCAGCGCCACCCCGAGCGCTCGCTCGGGCGAGGGATCATCGAGCGAACCAGTGCGAATGAGCTGTTCGGAGCGGCGATAGAGCTCCCGCAACAGCGCGGCCTTCCAGCCATTCCAGATATGTGGGCCGACCGCTTGCATATCCACCACAGTGAGCACGAGCAAAAGCCTCAATCTCTCCAGTGATTGCACGCGATTGACGAAATGACGGATGGTGTTGGGATCTGTCAGGTCGCGCTTATGCGCCGTATCCGAAAACTCCTGATGATGCAGCACCAGCCACTCGCTGATTTCCGCCTCGGCAGCAGTAAAGCCAAAGCGTTGTGCCAGTGTGCGCGCAATGGCGGCACCTTTTTTCGCATGGTCACCACCGCGGCCCTTGGCGATATCATGCGTCAGGGCACACAGATACAACACACGCCGTGTTTGAATCATTTGCATGATTTCACTGGCTATCGGGATATTCTCAGCATACTCGCCGCGCTCGAGATCATGCAGGATGCCCACCGCGCGCAGGATATGTTCGTCCACGGTGTAGATATGGAACATATCAAACTGCATCTGCCCGATAATGCGCGCAAAATCAGGCAGAAATTTTCCGAGCAACCCGACTTCACGCATGCGGCGCAAAGTATCCACCGGATTTTTCTTAGAGAGTAAAATTTCAAGAAAGCGCTGGTTAGCTTCCGGTGATGCACGAAATTCTTTCGTCACCATGCCTAGTTGACGCGACACAAGCTGAAGCGCATCGGGGTGAATATCAATCTCCTCTTCCAGCGATTGATAAAACAGCTCAAACATCATAATGGGTGAGCTCTGCAGTATTTGCGCTGATGGGAACGTCAGTCGCTCGCCCTGAAGCTTCAGCCCTCCCAGTTTTCGGTTACGCGGGCGCCACAAATCCCATAATCGCTTGGGTGCGCGACGATGGTTGGCTTCCAGTGAAGCGCAGACAAGCCGCGTTAAGCTTCCGACATCACCAGCCACCATGAAATAGCGCTTCATGAAACGCTCTACGGCTCGGTTGGCCTCGCTTTCACGGAAGCCCAATTTGTCAGCGAGCAGACGTTGTTTGTCAAAGGTCAGGCGCTCTTCGGCCCTTCCAGCAGCATAATGCAACTCCATCCGCACCACACAGAGGAAACGCATGGCACGCTGAAATCGCTTGTACTCAGGCTCTGTCAGCAGCCCACGTTGCACTAGTTCTTTCATCGTGCGCACACCATAGGCGTAGCGCGCAATCCAATATAATGTATGCAAATCGCGTAAGCCGCCTTTGCCGTCCTTGATGTTTGGCTCCAGCAGATAGCGCGAATTACCATGCTTCTCGTGACGCGCATCACGCTCCGCCAATTTATCATCGGTAAACTGGCGAACATTGGCTTCGCTAGCCTGCTCCTGAAGCATCCGCATCAGTTTGGTGAGCAATCGACGCTGCCCCGTGATTAAGCGCGCATCCAGCAACGCGGTCAGGATCGCATGATCCTCGATGCTGGCTTCGACGGCCTGCGTTAGCGTGCGCACTGTTTGGCCTACTTTGAAGCCCAGATCCCACAGCACATAATAAAGAAATTGTGCGATTGGCTCGAGTGCGTCGCCCAATGTTTCATTGTGCAACACCATGATATCGAGATCCGAATATGGAAACAGCTCGCGCCGCCCATAGCCGCCAATCGCCAGCAGA
>JAIEPI010000077.1 GCA_019749855.1 Rickettsiales bacterium
GCTGTGTGCGCCACATCTGCTCGTTATTGGCGGGAGAAAACCCATCGAGAAACCAGGCATCGACCGGATATTGCATTTCCGCCAGCATTGCTCCCGCTTCACCAAAACACAGCGTGAGCGTGACGCGGTTGTCTAACATCAACGTGTGAAAACCTGGAATGGATGGCGGATAAATCGCTTGCAGTCGCGCAGCGAATGGCGCCAGTTCTGGCCAAGCGGCATGGGCACGGGCTAAATCAGCGGGCAACAAGGGATGCTGCTCCACACTAAAGAAATGCAACCTCGCATTGTTCGGCGCAAGCTCCTGCCATAGCTGCCATGCGGCCAGCATATTCAGGCCGGTGCCAAAACCCAGCTCAGCGATCACGAATGCGTCAGCCTGAGAAAATCGCTGCGGCAACTGGTTAGCCGCCAGAAACACATGCCGCGACTCTGTCAACCCGCCTTCCAGCGAGAAATACACATCGCCATAGTGTGCAGAGACAGGCACGTCTCCACGCCACTCAAGCTGTGCAGGAATCAATGGAGGTGCAACGGACATAGGCGCTGCTTAGCGCAGTTTCGTGCAAAGGTAAACGCTGTGGTTTTATCGCGTGGCAACACCACCGATAATGACAATATCACGTCCACGCGAGGGGACGGTGCTCACTGCCAAAATGGCGAGGTTAATGCCCCGTGAGGATTGTTTGCTTTAGAATTTACATTTTTAAATCTTAAACCCCTTTACCAACATATGCGGTCGCCTTATATAAGAGATATGTTTTATAACCTCCCCAAAACCGCAAGTGATTTACCTGAATCGCTGCCTATTTTTCCCCTTTCGGGCAACATTTTACTCCCCCGCTGCAAATTGCCGCTGAACATTTTCGAGCCACGCTATATCAATATGGTGTTTGATAGTCTGTGCACGCCTGAGCGCATAATTGGCATGGTACAACCGCGTCCCAGCACCGCCACGGGGGGTGACGCCGAGCCCTATCAGATTGGCTGCGCCGGACGCATCACCGCCTTTGAGGAAACCGATGATGGCCGCGTGATCCTAAACCTCACCGGCTTAAGCCGCTTTCGTATTAATGAGGAGATTTCAGCCGTGCGTGGCTACCGGCGCGTCAAGTGCGACTGGCTGCCCTTTGCCACTGATTTAATCATGATTCAGGATGCTACCATCTCAGGACAGGATGTAATGAATGTGCTGACGCCCTTTTTTGAGGCGCACCATTTACGCGCTGAATGGCAATCGCTTGAGCGCATTGCTGGTAGTGATCTGATTGATGTTTTGTCAATGAATCTGCCATTTCCGCCAGAAGACAAACAAGCATTGCTCGAAGCGCCTGATGTGCATGCGCGCTTTGCCATTTTACGTCAGATTGCCAGCCTCTATGCAGCGCGCAATATCGATCAGGCGACCGATACACGTCACTGAAGAATCCGTTTAAACTGAGAACCCATTTTAAGTAGCCATTTAAGCGGCGATGGCCACATTCGGCTCACGTTGATTGCGTGCAATCTGATAGGCCTCTTCGTATCGACCAGTGGCACGGCGCAAAAACAGGCTATTTGCTGAAAAGTCCTGTGCGGAGCCATCACCCGGCGCGGTTGCCGCACGGGCCAGTGTTGCTGCATCACGTGCCTGCTTTTCTGGCGAACCGCCTGAAGCACGCACATTCACTCCACCGCCCACCGCATAAAACTGACCGTCCGGACCCTGCACCAGATCATAGACCGGCACACCCTCAGTTAAACCCGCCGCCGTATTAAAATGTTGGCGCTCATGCGAACGCACGCTTGCGTCCAGCGCTGAGAGCTTCCGCTTGCTGGCAATATCATTGCCCTGCTCCTGCTGAAGCGTTGTAAACGCCTCCGCATTAAGCGAAAGTCTCGCGTTAGCCGCATCTGAGAGAGTGCTGTCCTGTGCTCGCTGGCGCAACACACGCGAGCGCGCTGATGCGACATCCGGCTCTCTATCGGTACGGCGAGTCGAAGTAACTGTACCGCCCGACGCGTAAAGTTGGCCATCAGGGCCGACCGTATAATCGATATTAGTGATTACGGTGTCGCCGTTGCCTCGGGCAGCGGCCCGTTGCTGCGCCTGTAGGCGAATGTCAGTGTCAAGCTCGCGGAATGCACGCGCAGATTGCAGGCTGGAGCTTGATGCCAGCAAATTGTTTAAACCAATCGCCACTGCTGGCTCTCTTTCCCCTACTACATGTAGGATTGTCGACTAGATATCACACTAGCGTAGAATAAGTCATTTCTCCATACATTTTTTTATATAGTAACAAAATGGCCGCATAACAAGAGCCACAAATAAAAAAAATCCCCGAAGGCTAACCCGCGGGGATTTATTGTGAATTCTCGCCTTAGCCCTAACGGCGATCGCCAAAGAATTGCAGCAAGAACATAAACATATTGATGAAATCGAGATAGAGCTGCAAGGCACCCATGATCGCTGCTTTACCCAGAGACGCACCATACTGCGACAACTGGTAGTAGCTCACTTTCAGGCGCTGCGTGTCATAGGCCGTCAACCCTGCGAAAATCAGGACACCGAGCACCGAGATAATAAACTGCATGGCGGAACTTTGCAAAAAGATATTGACCACGCTAGCCACCAGAAGCCCAATCACTCCCATCACCAGGAAGCTGCCAAAGCCGCTCAAATCGCGCTTTGTGACGTAGCCATACAGGCTCAAGCCACCGAATGACACCGCGGTGATGAAGAATGTGCGCACAATACTCTCACCCGTGAACACCACAAACACGGACCACAACGATAGGCCCATCAACGCGGCGTATCCCCAGAACCAGGCTTGCGCCGCGCCCTCTGACATCGCATGGATGCGTGCACTCAGGTAAAAAACAACGCCCAGCGGTGCGAACATCAACACATAAGCGGTCACGCTCAAGCCACCCTGCGGTGTCACCATGAGCCCCATGAATGCGGATGAGGTACTGGCAAAGTAAGCCACCAAACCTGTCAGCACGAGTGCGCTGGCCATGTAATTGTAAATTTTTAACATATAGGCACGCAGACCGGCGTCAAACTCGGACACGCGAGCGCCGCTTTGTGCTGTGTGCGGTTGCTTATAGAGAGCCATTCTTTAATCCTCCAATGAACGATCGTTGGTCAATATACGCCAACATACCTATTATATAGGATGAACTAGGCTCCGTTCAAGGAAAAGGATTGAAATATCCACGACTCTTTTTTACCCAGTAATGCTTGCTTTTTCAAAGTTAGAGCGCTATGTACTGTCCTCCCGCAAGGGAAATCGTCTGTGTGGGCGGGCTCTGGCATGCCTTGTCTATACCATTATCACTCTGACTTTATTGGAGATTTGAAATGCCAAAATGCAAAACAAAATCAGGCGTGAAGAAGCGCTTTTCTCTGACCGCATCGGGCAAGGTGAAAGCCGGCCAGGCTGGTAAACGGCATGGCATGGTGAAACGCACCAAAGCCTTTATCCGCAAAGCACGTGGGACAACCATTTTGTGCCAGCCGGATGCCCGTATCATCAAACTGTTCATGCCTTACGGCAGTAAATAGACATCAGGGAGAAGCACTATGTCACGCGCTAAAAGCGGCAAGGTTAATCATAACCGCCACAAAAAAATCTTAAAACTGGCGAAAGGCTTTCGCGGCCGCGCTAAGAATTGCTACCGTACCGCTGTTGGTCGCGTAGAAAAAGGTCTGCAATATGCATACCGTGATCGTAAAGCCAAGAAACGCACGTTCCGCGGCCTGTGGATTCAACGCATAAACGCGGCTTCACGCGAGCATGGCATGACCTACTCGCAGTTCATGCATGGCCTCACGCTGACTGGCATGACGCTGGATCGCAAAGTGCTGGCCGACATTGCCGCGCGTGATGCGGAAGGCTTTGCGGCACTGGCCACTCAGGTCAAAGCGAAGTTGGACGCCAAAGCGGCGTAAGTCACGACGATTGAATCATTGAATATAAAAGGCAGGTGCCGTTAAGTGCCTGCCTTTTTGTTATTTAACCAATAAAAGCATAGCACAGCCATCACTGCCCGTATCGTTGCAATCGGATGGACTGTCTGAAACTCCGACTACTCCTGAACCTAAATTTCCATTATCCATTTTTTTATCCAAACTCCACGCATCACTATTCGTTAATGCCACTAGACCATCTACCCAACCATCAGTAGCGGTAGGGCCCACAGAACCAATCGCCAGCCATTGCCTTCCAGGCATCGTATCCATAACAAAAGCAGCTTCAACGGGTAATGTTCCGATATTCCACGCTGAGGAAGGAAACTTTCCTTCAGCAATGTTCGCTTGTGTCACAGTAGGTGTTGATGCTGAAAATACTGCCGTTCCATCAAAGGAGCCTTCAATTAATCCGGCACGCGACAAATGCTCCCACGCCTTGAGTGATTCGCCATTCTGGTTAGATTCAATCGCCCCATCACCGTCACCATTGCAGCCCGTGCTGACCGTGGTGGCATTGGTGCCGCAGGCCGCACCCCAGAAAGCGAAGGCATTTCTCATGTCGCCTGGCACAGCGTTGTATTTATCACGAAAGCCATTGATGGCGCTGAGGAATTT
Source organism: Rickettsiales bacterium (assembly GCA_019749855.1). Lineage (GTDB taxonomy): Bacteria > Pseudomonadota > Alphaproteobacteria > Rickettsiales > UBA998 > UBA998. The sequence goes on from JAIEPI010000077.1 coordinate 4,571, forward strand.
GTTGTAATCCGTCACAATCGAGCGCATCTCCGCCCCGCGCACCAGACTCTGCCCCACCATCACGCCACTGGCTAGCAACCCAATAATGACCAGCACAATGGATAATTCTAAAAGAGAAAAGCCTTGACTCTGACTGCTCGTCATCATGTGCTCCGAACTTCAGATAGATTCAATTAGTTATACATTCCAATGTACTGCAAGACAATTAAGGAAGCCTTAATAAAATCTGAAATCACTTGCAGGGCTTGAATCAGAATGGCATAGATAGGCAGCTTCACAGGACATCACCATGACACACGCCGACCCCCTCTCCCTGATTCAATCCGTTGATACACTGGATGCGTTGGAGCAGGCGCGTGTTACGTTGCTGGGAAAAAAAGGCCAGATCACTGAACAGCTCAAAGCCTTGGGGCAGGCATCCGTGGAGGAGCGCAAAGAAAAAGGGCGTGTGCTCAATGAATTACGTGATCGCCTGACGGGTGCGATTGAGGAGCGCAAGCGCTTGCTGGAAGCCTCTGAGGAAGCGCAACGACTCGCCCATGAGCGCGTGGATGTCACGCTGCCGATTCGTGAGGAGTCCAAAGGCAGCCTGCACCCCATCACTCAGGTGATGGATGAGGTGGTGGCCATTTTTGCTGAAATGGGATTTGGCGTGCGCACCGGCCCGCTGGTGGAGGATGATGAACATAATTTCGGCGCCCTCAATATCCCGCCTTCGCATCCGGCGCGTCAAATGCATGATACGTTCTACGTGTCGCAACGCGCATGGGGCAATGAAAGCCCCATGATCGCGAGTGAAGAGACAATCAAATACGTGCTGCGCACTCATACGTCTCCGGTGCAAATCCGCACCATGCGCTCAGAAAAGCCACCCATCCGCATCATTGCGCCTGGCTCGACCTTTCGTTCCGATTCCGACATGACGCACACCCCGATGTTTCATCAGGTGGAAGGTTTGGTCATTGAAAAAAACATCCATATGGGCCACCTCAAAGGCTGCGTTGCCCAGTTTTTACGGCAGTTTTTTGGCATAAATGATCTGCCGGTGCGCTTCCGCCCCAGCTTCTTTCCCTTCACCGAACCCTCCGCCGAGGTGGACATTGGCTGCGAACGCTCACGCGCGGCATTGCGGGTGGGTCAGGGCACTGACTGGCTGGAAATCATGGGCTGCGGCATGGTACACCCCACCGTGCTGCAAAATTGTGGGCTTGATCCCAGCGAATGGCAAGGATTTGCCTTTGGTATGGGCATCGAGCGGCTGGCCATGCTGAAATACAATATCCCCGATCTGCGAACCTTCTTTGATTCCGACTCACGCTGGCTGGACTATTACGGTTTCAGTCCCCTCAAAGGAGCACGCCCATGAAATTCACCCTCAGCTGGCTGAAAGATTTTCTCGATACCACCGCAACGCCTGAGGAAATTTCCGAGCGCCTCACCGCGATTGGGCTGGAAGTCGAATCCATGGAGAATAAAGCCGCGCAACTGGCTGGTTTTAGTGTGGCCGAAATTCTCAGCGCTGAAAAACATCCCGACGCTGATAAACTCAATATCTGTCAGGTGAAAACGCACAGTGATACTCGCCAGATTGTCTGCGGCGCACCCAATGCGCGGGCAGGCATCAAAGTGGTGCTGGCAGATATTGGTGTGACGATTCCCAATGGCGGTTTTGTCATCAAAAAATCTAAGATTCGCGGGGTGGAAAGCCACGGCATGCTGTGCTCAGCGCGCGAGCTGAATCTGGGTGAAGACGCGGCAGGTATCATGGAACTCCCCGCCAGCGCCAGCATTGGTGCGCCGATTGCCGACGTGCTCGGCATGAATGATGTGTTGTTTGATGTGGCCTTGACTCCCAATCGCGGCGATTGTCTGGGGATTTACGGCATTGCGAGAGACTTGGCGGCAGCGGGGCTCGGCACCTTGCGACCGCTCGAGTCTCTCTCAATTACCACGAGCCATGAGGCTGGTCGCCGCATCCAACTCAAAACCGCGGATTGCCCCTTCTTTGTCGGGCGCACCATTCGCGGGGTGACTAATGGCAGCAGCCCCGAATGGCTACAACAACGCCTGAAATCCATTGGTTTGCGCCCTATTTCCACGCTTGTCGATATCACCAATTTTTTCACCCTTGCTTACGGTCGCCCACTGCATGTGTATGATGCTGAAAAACTCAGCGGCGATATTCAGGCGCGTGCCTCTGTGGCCGGAGAATCCTTTGCCGCGCTGAATGACAAGACTTATACCCTGCCCGCTGGCTTGTGCGTCATTGCTGATGACAATGGCGTGCTGGGCCTCGGCGGCGTGGTCGGCGGTGTTTCCAGCGGATGCACTGAAACCACGACGCAGGTGTTTCTTGAATCCGCATGGTTTGAACCGGAGGCCATTGCCACCACCGGACGCAGCCTTCAGGTTGAATCCGATGCGCGTTATCGCTTTGAGAGAGGCGTTGATCCCGCATTTGTGATGGCGGGCGCGGAGATGGCCACCCGCATGATCGTCGAGCTGTGTGGCGGTACGCCCTCTGATCTGGTGATGGCGGGCACAGCTCCCATTTATGAAAGGCATATCACCTTTGAAACCACCGATGTCGAGCGCGTCGGTGGCGTCAATGTGCCGGTGTCTGAGTGTGAGCGTATTTTACGCGCGCTTGGTTGCGCCATCGAAAAATCCCGTGTGCACCAGTGGCGCGCCACCACACCTTCATGGCGGCCTGATCTCAGCATTACTGAGGATCTGGTGGAGGAAATACTGCGCATACACGGCTATGATGCCCTGCCCGAAACTCCCCTGCCCGTGGCCAAACACTTGAACAACGGCGCCTTTGCTGATTGGCAACAGGTGCGTCGCCAACTGGCCATGCGCGGCTTGCAGGAATGCCATCATTTTGCCTTTGTGCCGCCGCTACAGGCAGAGCAATTCCGCCAAAACGCAACATCACAGCGGGTGGTCATCCTCAATCCCATCAGTGCGGATGCCGATACGATGCGCACGTCACTACTGAGTGGGCTGATTGATGCTGCCAAGCGCAATCTCGACCGCGCACAGAATCATCTCGGGCTGTATGAAGTAGGGGTGGTGTTTGAGGGCGTGGCCTCGCATCAACAACCTATGCAGGCGGCCACGCTGCGCCTTGGTACACTGACTAAGAAGGATTGGACAGCGCCTGCCCGTGCGGTGGATGTGTTTGATGCGAAAGCAGACCTGTTATCGGTGCTGCAAACCATGGGCGTTGAGACTAGCAATGTGCAGGTTCTCAGCGAGGGGATGCCTGCGTATTATCACCCCGGAAAGTCGGCGACGGTGCAACTCGGGCCAAAAGCCGCGCTCGGCTGGTTTGGCGCTTTGCACCCGCGCATTGCACGCGCATGGGGCATTGATGCCGAGCTGTTTGCCTGTGAAGTTCGGCTTGATGCGATACCAGCGCGTAAAATCAAAGAACGTCAGGCGATTCAGCTGTCAGACTACCAGCTCTCACGTCGTGATTTTGCCTTTGTAGTGGATGCAACACTTCCCGCCGCCACGCTATTGCAAGCCGTGAGTATGGCCGATCGCCAATTGATCAAAGATGTACGTTTATTTGATGTGTATCAAGGTGCTGGCATGGCTGAAGGCAAAAAATCACTGGCGATCACGGTGACGCTTCAGTCTGATGAGCGCACCCTGAGTGAGGCGGATCTGGTGAAAACCAGCGAGGCGATCATTGAGGCGGCACAAAAAAAAGGTGCCGTTTTGCGTTAAATTCTCATCAAACCGTCACCAATAATAGTTAATATTTCTTCATTATTATGGAGAAAATATGTCAGTACATACAGACAATCAACGTCCAAGTTTTTTAGCAGCAATCTTGAAAACAGTAGGAGATTTAGCTAAGAACGGTCCTGCCGAAGCGATCGGAGTAGAGGTTCTTCATCCGGTGATGCCTAATAAACAAACGTTGATGACTTCACTAAATTCGATACTTGTTAAGAATGGAACAGACCACGTAACGGCAGAATATGCTTGTATGCAAGCAAACCAGCTTTACGACACAGCCGAAAACGCAATCAAAAGTCCTGCCACGCGGCCACAGTGTCATGCCTCACGCATTGCTGAGCTGATTGAAATCCCACGTATCACTAATGACAGGCAGGCAGTCAGTGATGCCAGAGATCTGGTGACTCAGGCATGGGGCAAGGCCTGTGAAGAGACGCAAAAACGCTCACATGCTGAGAAAGTATTACTAGAAACAGCCGCTGCCGCTGGCCGCGTCTGTTAGTGCACTCTTGATGTTTCTTCCCGTTGGTCATCACCACGCCATGATGCCGCGTATGTTACATATGCTCTCACCTTTGCCTAATGCAGAGGCTAACTTAAGGAGCTTCACATGACAACCAATCAGAAAAGCGGTTCAACGAAATCTGGCGCAGCGTCAGGCTCAGCATCCTCTTCAGGTGCTGGCCGTAGCAGCAGCACCGGCAATAACAATAAAACGGGTGGCAGCAGCGGCTCAGGCAGCACCAAGCGCTAATCGTTTTATCGTCACGCGAGAAAAAGCTGTCGGTGATTGCCGGCAGCTTTTTTCTATGTATATAAGGCTGACATTATAAATCATATGCCAATGGCGTGGCGCTTGCTTAGAGGATTTCATGTCTCGGATATTCATTCTTCGCTTACTGATGCTCCTTTTGCCTCCAAGCATGACAGTGGCGGCTGAATCATCAGAATCATCCCAAGCATCATCACCCAAACAGCTTCCACCTGCCCTTGCCTTCAGCTTTGATGGTGCCAACGGTGCGCCCATTCATCTCGCCGATTTTCAGGGCAAGGCGATATTGATCGTTAACACAGCGTCACAATGTGGATTTACCAGTCAATATAAGGGCTTGCAGCGCATGTGGCAAACCTACAAAGACCGTGGCTTGGTCGTGCTGGCCATCCCTTCCAATGATTTTGGGGCACAGGAACCTGGCACAAATGCTGAAATTCAGCAATTCTGCACCAACGTGTATGGGCTGGGATTTCCAGTCGCAGGTAAAACGGTGGTTAAAGGCAAAAAAGCGCATCCTTTTTATCGCTACGCCCTGCAAACACTGGGCGGTAAGGCCGCGCCACGCTGGAATTTCCACAAATACCTGATTAATGCAAATGGCGAGCTCGTGGACTGGTTTTCGTCCAGTACGGAGCCAATGGAGCGTGTCGTGACCAAAGCGGTTGAGCGTGCATTACCGCCCGCGCCCAGAGCACGCTTGCAACAGGATAATGTGTATTAATGTGATGCCGCCACAAAGCAGCGCAAGATTCATTTTTTCTTAGTCATGTTTTGTCATATACTGGCGTAAAGCTTGGGAGGGCGCATGTTTAGAAATTTTGGCTTATGGACTTTCATCACCGTGTTTGGCATCATTGCTCTTGCTAATCTGCCAATGGTGCAGGATATGCCTCTTGCCGTACAGCTCTCCTATTTTGCCAATGAGGCACTTTGGTATATCCGCCAGTTCACTGATCCGGTCATGGATTATGTGCGGCAACTCTCGCGATGAGCTGCCCTCGCACGGCACAAGCGCTTTACTCATTGCATCACATCCGCTAAGCATCTCTTCGCTTTACAGTCAGCCTCAAAAAGCGGGTGTAGTTCAATGGTAGAACGGCAGCTTCCCAAGCTGCATACGAGGGTTCGATTCCCTTCACCCGCTCCAGATGCGAGGTGCTCACCACGTGAAAATAAAAGATTAAAAATAAAAAATTAATCTTTACCTTCTGCTAATCTTTTCACGCCATACTATATCTAGGATAAACATTGGGGTTAACCTACAATCATTACGATCAGGGGGAGTTATGGTACGTTATGTGTTTATTTCCGTTGCGCTCGTCTCTTTTGCCTTAGGTTTCATGCAAACGCGCCATCTTCAGCAGGATTCACCCCTCACCACTTCGCCTCATTTAGTGATGACACAGGCCGCAAACAGCCAATAATCATTCGCGGGAATCGCCACCGTGGTAGTTTTATCACCTCATTTACGAATTGTTAATCCTTGCAGTGTATTCTTATATAGTCATCATCCAGTTGGAAGTCGCCCATGACACATCCTCTTCTCTTTGCCAGCGTCAGTGCCATTATGTTCGTCAGCGCCTCAGCGCATGGCGACAAGGCACGCGCAGCCTATGATCACCTCGCCGACGGCAAGGTGATTCTGGCCTCTGAGATAGCGGGTGTGTCAGGGCAGCTACCAACATCAGGCCACAGCCTGACCTGAATAGGCAAAAATTCTCGGATGATTCGCTTCTTTGTTGTTTTTGGCCGTGCAATTAACTAGTTAATTGCGTATACTCATATTCAGTCAAGACTGCTGGATCAAAAATTAACAATCCTTCGATACGTTAATGGAATATTCGTCCCCGCCAATCGTTGATGGGCCGGTGCCCGCATCAGCGCAGCGCCTTTCGCTTCCGCATGGCCTCGCCCTTGAGGCTGCCATTCACAGCCTGCGTAGGGATATGAATGCCGTCATCCTCGCGCATTATTATCAGGATGATGCCATTCAGGACATTGCGGATTATGTCGGTGATTCACTGGATTTGTCACGCAAAGCCGCGGCCACGGACGCGGATGTCATTGTTTTTTGCGGCGTTAAATTTATGGCTGAAGGTGCCAAAATCATCTCGCCAGATAAACAAGTGCTCCTGCCAGATCTCAAGGCTGGTTGTTCGCTTGAAGACTCATGTCCGCCTGAGGCTTTTGCCGCGTTTCGACAGGCGCATCCCGACCACCTCGCCCTCACCTATATTAATTGCTCCGCTGAGGTAAAAGCGCTCTCTGATATTATTGTGACTTCCACTAATGCCGAGGCGATCATCAACCAGATTCCGCCCGAGCAAAAAATTATTTTTGCGCCGGATCGTCATTTGGGAGCGTATCTCTCCAAAAAAACTGGCCGCGACATGCTGCTGTGGAATGGTGCCTGCATGGTGCATGAGCGTTTTTCAGAAGAAGCGCTGGTGAAGCTGCGCGAGCGCTACCCTGCCGCACATATCATTGCCCATCCAGAATGCCCCGAGGCGTTACTGGCTTACGCGCACCATATTGGTTCCACTTCATCGTTGATTCGCTATACGCAGCAACATGCCGGGCAAGCATTTATTGTGCTCACCGAGCCGGGTATTCTGCACCAGATGCGCCAGCAATCCACAGGCAGTGTTTTTTATGCGGTGCCAGGGCTCGGCGCCGGATGCGAACATTGCAATAACTGCCCCTACATGAAACTCAACACACTGGAAAAAATCTACCTTTGCATGCAGTCACGTAGTCCGGAAATCCTATTGCCTGATGCCCTGATGGTGCGTGCAAGACAGCCCTTGGAGCGTATGCTGGAGATGTCACGCAACATCCCACATAGTGGCAATGGTAGCATCGGGCAAACCCCGCTGCATGCATGAGAAAAATTCTCCTTATTTCAGTGCTGATTCTCGTGCCGATGTTGGCTTGGAGCCTGTGGTGGTGGCAGCAATCCACAGCACTGAAGCAGCGCGTGGCAGAGAATATCACCGTGCTCAATCAACGCATGACACTGGCTGGGAGTCATCTGCACATCAGCTATGACGGGCTGGCCTCCACACATTTTTATGGCAGACCGCATGTGAAAGTCATGGGCGCAACGCTTTCGCGCAGCGGCTTGCGCTCCCAACAGATTAAAACATCAGCGCTAATCATTGAGCCTGAGCAAGCGGGCGAGGCTTACACACTCACCCTGCCCGAGGACTGGGAGGCCACCGAACAATTTCAGGGCATCAGCACACATTATGCCATGCACGTGACGCCGCCGCCGCGCCTGTGGTTACGCTCGCCAACGGCACAATCAGCAGAGGCAAAACCAACGGGGCCGTTAGCCCGCATGATGCATACTGCGCCGCCAGCACCCGATGGCTGGCCTGCTCACACACCACACCAGATGGCCTATCAGTTTCCCGCAACGATTGATCTACAGGTGATGCGTGGCAACATACAACAAACCGCGCGCTTCAACCTGCCCTCCATCCCGCTGCGTCAATGGCTTCTAATACCACTGCGTGCGGATGACCGCGTGGATTTCCTCATCTCACTTCTGGATGAAATTGTTGAATCCACCGCCCCCGCCGCGCCTGCTGCTGGCACCATGCCATCGCGCTAGCTAATACTGGCGAGCCTCGGGCAGCATTTCGGGGATTTTTTCTGCATCCGCACTCTGCCGCACCGCCTTTTTTGTGCAGTGCACATTTCCTGATGCCGCTTCCACCGTAATCAGCGTGTGCCAGCGCCAATTAGCATCATCACGCTCTGGATAATCCGTGCGGTAATGCGCGCCGCGACTCTCGGTTCTAAATTGCGCCGCCGCCAGAGTGGCCAATGCCTGACATTGCAGATTATGCGTCTCCACCGCGCTCACCAATTCATTATTCCATTGCAGGCTTTTTTCGGTGATACCCATGGCATCAGGCAACGTTTGACATAGCGTTTGCATTTGTTGCAACCCCTGTGCCAGCTGCTCGCCATCGCGCATTATTCCCGCATGCTGCTGCATGGTGCGCTGCACATGCGTACGCCAATTCGCCGCCGAGCGCTGACCACTGGCATGACGCAACCCGTCAAAATGTGACAGCGCCTGCTGTAGGGATGCCTCAGGTGCATCCACTGCCTGCAAGCGCACCTTGGCCTCATGTGACGCCGCCTGCTCACCAGCATGCTTGCCAAACACCACCAGATCGAGGAGTGAATTGCATCCCAGCCGGTTGGCCCCATGCACCGAATTACACGCCGCCTCACCAATCGCATAGAGCCCCGGCACTGGTTGCGAATGCATGTCCAGCGCTTCACAATCCATATTCGCCGGAATGCCGCCCATGGTGTAGTGCACGGTTGGATAGACCGGTATCGGCTCCTTGGTGACATCCACGCCTGCAAATTGCCGAGACAGGCTGCGCGTGCCAGGCAAACGCGTGGGAAAAATCGCCGGATCAATGGAGGTCAAATCCAGATGTATCGCGTCCTTGTTCGGCCCACAACCCCGCCCCTGCGCCATTTCGTTGATCATGGCGCGACAAATCACATCCCGCGAGGCGAGGTCCTTATAGCTGGACGCATAACGCTCCATGAAACGTTCACCCTCGCTGTTTCGCAGCACGCCACCTTCGGCGCGGGCCGCTTCGCTGATGAGGATGCCCACCTCCGCCAGACCGGTGGGATGGAACTGGACATACTCCATATCCTGCAACGGTAATCCCGCCCTCACCACCATGCCGCCGCCATCGCCGGTACAGGTGGATGACGCGGTGGTGGACGCATAGACCTGACCATAGCCGCCGGTGGCCAGAATCGTGTGATGCGCCAGAAATACATGCAATGCGCCGGTTTCAAGCTCCCAGGCCAGCACTCCACGACAGGCACCCTCAGCTGTCATCAACAAATCGAGCACAACATATTCAACAAAAAAATCAACAGGGTAGCGTTGAACATAGCCATACAAACCCTGCATCATCGCATCGCCGGTGCGATCCGCGGCAGCGCAGGCGCGAAACGCCATATCACCCTTGCCAAAATGGGTGGACATCCCACCATAAGGACGCTGATAAATTTGCCCCTGCGCATCACGACTGAACACAACGCCCATCTGCTCCAACTCGCGTACTGCGTTTGGCGCCTGCTGACACATGAAGGCAATCGCATCCTGATCGCCCAGCCAGTCGGAGCCTCGCACCGTATCATACATATGCCAGCGCCAGTCATCCGGCGTCACATTACCCAGCGCCGCATTAATACCGCCCTGCGCGGCCACCGTGTGACTGCGAGTGGGCGGCACTTTGGAAATCACGGCGACACTCACGCCACGCTGTGCGGCAGCAATGGCGGCGCGTAAGCCTGAGCCACCCGCCCCAACAATCAGCACGTCGTGGGAGTGATAAGTCAGTTCGTAAGCTTTGACGGGTGACATGGATTCGGCTAGAGGTTCAATGGCGCAATCGAGTCATATATAAAGCCGCTGCACAAGGATTACTACCGTTATGCCCCTTCAGGAGAGCGATTTTTTAGGATTAATTCAAGCCGCCCTCAGCGAAGACATTGGGCATGGCGATTTAACATCCAATCTGGTGATACCGGTGGCACAACAAGCCACCATGACCATTACGGCACGTGAGCCACTTATTGTGGCGGGGGTGGGCATTGCCGCACGCGTGTTTGATTGTGTGGATAGCACGCTGCAATGCACCCTACTGATGAATGATGGCTACCAAGCCGATGCCGGCATGGGATTGCTGGAAATTAGCGGTAATGCTCGCAGCTTGCTCATGGCTGAGCGCACTTCGCTCAATTTTATGGGCCGCATGTGCGGCGTCGCCACGCTGACCTCACGCTATGTTCAGGCGGTACAGGGCACGTCCGTTCGCATACTTGATACACGTAAAACGCTTCCCGGCTGGCGCATGCTGGATAAATATGCGGTCCGTATGGGTGGGGGGCACAATCACCGTCTGCGGCTGGATGATGGCGTCCTCATCAAGGATAATCACATCGCGGTGTGCGGCAGCCTTACCCTTGCCATTGAGCGTGCTCGTGCCGGTATGGCAGCGCTCACCGTGCTGGAAGTAGAATGCGATACTCTGGAGCAGGTGCAAGAAGCCATCACCGCTGGCGCTGATATGATCCTACTCGATAACATGACCCCCGATCAGCTACGTCAGGCCGTCAGCATGGGCAATGGACGGGTGCGTTTTGAAGCCTCCGGCAACGTGACACTGGAGACCATTAAGCAAATAGCACTGACGGGCATTGATGCCATCTCCATTGGTCGCCTCACCCATTCGGCACCCCAGGTTGATATTGGCATGGATATTCAGTTTGAGTAGCCATGCTGTGAAATCCAGCCCGTCATCTTTAAACGAAAAAAAACCGACCCAATGGACCGGTTTTTTTTCATGCCTGAATCAATAAACGTGAATTAAAATGAATAAACGCTAAACGCGCGCTTTCATCACGTCCGTTGTTTTAACAATTTGTAATTTGCCTTTGCCTTTTGGCAATTCACCCTTTGGCTTGGCGATACTACGTGGCAATGACTCGGGTTCTGGCTTGGCTGTATTAGGTGTCGCGCTGCGAGCCGCCGCGCCCCTCTTTCCCAAGCCAATTTCCTTCGCCAGTTTACTGCGCTTTTTCGCATAGTTAGGCGCAACCATTGGGTAGGTGGCTGGAAGGCTCCAGCGCTTGCGGTATTCTTCAGGTGACATATTGAAGTTTGTCTTGAGGTAACGCTTCAGCATTTTCAGCTTTTTGCCATCTTCAAGGCAAATGATATAGTCTGGCGTCACCGAAGCGGCAATATCAATGGCGGCGGTTTGTGAGAGATTCGCCCCCACCTCATCGCCCGTCACATCCAGCGACTTCAGCTTGCTGTAAATACGCTCTATGATCGTTTCCAGCACATCAAGATCGGTTTTATGATTCAACAGGTAGGCTGATACGATTTCCGCGGTGGCCGAAATTCTTACATTCACAGAATCTTTGTCTCTTTGACTCATTACTTGCCTCTTACGTCGTTATTTTATCGAATCCAACATCAATACTATTGATTAAGACTCATTATTGCACTTTCTTAGAGTATTAACACAATTTTAGCAAATTATTTTTACTTTGTATGCAGATATTTTTAACTTACAGCGACTTCCCATGAGTCATTTTAAACATTGCAGGCAAAAACCAGCCATGCCATAGTGCCCCACAACCTATTAAGTCGTGATAGCAATGCCTTCAACACTCGAACAGAAATGTCAGGATCGCGGCCTCAAGATGACCGATCAGCGCCGCATCATTGCGCGTGTGCTCTCCGAGGCTGAAGACCACCCGGATGTTGAATTGCTATATCAACGGGCCAATGCGCTGGATAACCGTATCAGCATTGCCACGGTGTACCGAACTGTGCGACTTCTGGAAGAATCCGGCATTATTGAACGGCATGATTTTGGTGATGGGCGCGCGCGCTACGAACCCGCCGGTGAGGAACATCACGATCACCTGATTGATCTGAAATCAGGACGCGTCATTGAGTTTACCAATAAAGAGATCGAAAAATTACAGGAGTTTGTTGCTGAGCAACTTGGCTACCAACTCGTTGATCATCGCCTTGAACTCTACGGCATACCACTGGAACAAAAAAAAGCCTGAACTTTTTGTGTATATTATGGCCTTCGACGTTGCCCCGTCTTTACGAATCGCCTAGATTGCGCCCATGATGATTGCCCAATCCGCCCTCCCCTTCGAGCCGATTATCCAAGGACCCTTGTGCGTTCGCCTCGCTGTAACACAAGCCGAAATCGAAACAGCGCAGCATCTGCGTTATGAAATTTTCTGCAATGAAATCGGCGCTAAAGCGACCCCAGAAATGGCCGCGCTTCAGCGCGACTTCGACCAGTTTGATCCCGTGTGCGACCACATGCTGGTGATTCACAAAACAGAGGATGGCACTGAACATATCGTTGGCACTTACCGCCTGCTCCTAACCGACCGTGCCGCCCGTGTTGGACGTTTCTATACGGAGGGCGAGTATAACATTTCATTGCTAAAGCAGCGTGGCGGCAAGATCATGGAGCTGGGGCGCTCCTGCGTGCACCGCGACTTTCGCATCCGTCCGGTGATGCAGCTATTATGGCGTGGCATTGGGGCATATGTAAATTTTCATGAGGTTGAGCTGATGTTTGGATGCGCCAGTTTTGCCGTCGCGAACGTTGAAACGCACCGACTGGGCCTTGCCTATCTGCATCATTTTCATCCTGCGACCCCTGATCTCTGCCCGCGCGCGCTACCTGAACATTACGTGGATATGAATCTCATGCCTAAAGAGGATATATCTGAAAAAGAAGGCTTTCATGGCTTGCCGCCACTGTTGAAAGGCTATCTGCGTCTTGGTGGTATGATCGGTGATGGGGCGGTGCTTGATTATGACTACAATACCACTGATGTATGTATCGTGGTAAAGACTGATAAAATCGGTGAAAATTATGTGGCAAAATTCGCGCCGCGCGAGACCGGCCCGATCGGATGATGCAGAAATCATAATGCACGCAATGCGAGCAACATTCTTCAGCATTTGCGCCCTTTTCATCATGGCATTAGGACGCATGGCCATTCCTTTGTTTCCCTATTTTAGCGCGCATCATCGTGAGCGTTTTGAACGCTGGATTGCGCGGTGCGGGCTACGTTTGCTTGGCATACGTCTCACACAAATCGGCCCGGTCGTGGATGGGCCGGCACTCTTAGTCAGCAATCATTCGAGCTACCTTGATATTGTTATTCTGCAAGCCATGATGCAAGTGAGCTTCACCCCAAAGAAGGAAATCGAGGGCTGGCCACTCATTGGCCCGCTTGGAACCGCATTTGGCGCTGTCTATGTGGATCGCACCCCCAGCCGCACGAAAGATGTGGCCACCACACTGCTCACTCGGCTGAAAGAAGGAAGGCGTATCTGCCTGTTTCCGGAATCCACCACCAATGATGGGCGCAGCATGAAGCCATTTCGCTCGTCCCTGTTTGCGCTGACCGAGACATGGGATGGTGAGCAGCCACTCACGGTACAACCGGTGAGTATTCTCTATGAGTCACTGGACGGCAAAAAACTTGATGATGCGTCATGGCCTAAAGTGGCGTGGTACGGTGAGGCAACCTTGCTCGGCCATTTATGGAATATGTTCGGCCATAAGGAGTTAGTCGTGCGCGTCATTTGTCATGAACCGCTTCAGCTGGCATCGGGTGAAACACGTAAGGATATGTCGCTAAAGGCCGAGCGCCTGATTCGGCAGACCGTGCTTGGTGAGAAAACCAGCGCATGAATGTATCAACCCCTGCCCTGCCGCTAGAAAAACCACGGCTGCCGCTGGTGGAGATTGTGCCTCCGGCCTTTGATGTCGAACATTTCATTGCTTACGCGACCGAGCATAATTTCACTGGTGCGCCCGTCTATCAACGGCCCGCTTGTTTTCTCTATCCCGAAGCGGCTGAAAAACTCTCTTTCGCCATTCAGTACGCCAGAGAGCTGGATTTGCGGCTGAAGCTTTTTGATGCGTATCGCCCGACAGAGGCGCAATGGGCGCTGTGGCATCACACACCTGACCCTGATTTTCTTGCCCATCCTGAGCGCGGCTCACCGCACTCACGTGGCGTCGCCATTGACCTCACACTCATCACCATGGCGGGTGAGGAACTGGATATGGGCACCGCATTTGATGCATTCACCCCACTCTCGTATCATGGCGCAGCGGAAATCTCTGCTGAGGCAAAACACAACCGACTGCTGCTGCTTGGTATCATGACCTCGGCGGGATTTGATTTTTACCGCAATGAATGGTGGCATTATCAGCTGTTCAATAGCCGCCAATATCCACTGCTCAGCGATGCGGATGCCGGCACCGCCATGATGGCATAGTCATCACACACACACAAATAAGACGCTTGGAAGTTCTGCTGCTCTATGCTTTCTTGTGGCCATGAGCGCACAGATCGACCCCAACATCGCCCAACGCGAGGCCTCCAATCCCGCTGCCTCTGTTTGGGTGGCCGCTTCGGCAGGCTCTGGCAAAACCAAAGTCCTCACCGATCGCGTGCTTCGCTTGTTATTGTCGGGCACATTGCCCTCGCGTATCCTGTGCATCACCTACACAAAAGCAGCCGCGGCGGAGATGCAGTCGCGCATCTTTGCCAAGCTAAGCGCGTGGGCTATTATGCCACAGGCCGAGCTGCTCCCAGACCTCGAAAGCTTGATGGCACACCCCCCCACGCAACGAATACAGCAACAGGCACGCCGGCTCTTCACGGAAGCGCTGGAAGATAGCCCAGGCCTGCGTATTCAAACCATTCACAGCTTTTGCCAATCGGTGCTCGCACGTTTTCCACTGGAGGCGGGCGTGCCGCCAAATTTCAGCGTGCTTGATGAACGCACTGCCGGTGAACTGCTGGAGATTGCCCGTCTGAAGCTGCTCAACGGCCAGCACGAGGCCCACACGCCTGATGATGCGCTACAGGAAGCACTCGCGTTCCTGACAGATGATGCGGGCGAGACCAGCTTTAATGAGCTTGTGCAGGCGATCATTCAAAATCGCCGCTCTTTCATGCGAGTATTGTCGCAATCAGGGGGGCTGTCACGGGCTCGCACGAACGTCTATTCATCATTTGCTGTCGATCCGCTCACCACTCCTGCCGATTTGCAAAAAAAACACTTCAGTTATAGTGATGATCAAAAAAAAGAAGTGCGTGAGTTAGCTGCTGCGCTTCTTGAGGGCCTTAAAACTGACATTGAATATAGCCGCAATATGCAGGCTTTTTTGCAGAGTGATTTTACAGACAGCATCGCACTGAATGATTACTTACAGGCCTTTTTAACCAAAGAAAAAGCGGTAAGAAGATTACCGACAAAGGGGGTTCAAAAAAAGCACCCGCTACTCACCCAGTGTTGGCAAAAAGAGGCGAAACGCTGCGTGGATTACACCCATGAATATCTTTCCCTGCAACATGCGCACAGCAATGCGCATATCCTGACGCTCGCCCATGCATTGTTTCATCGCTATGAACAACAAAAACGCCTGCGTGGCATGCTGGACTATGATGATCTGATACTGCACACCTGTCATTTGCTGTGTGACACAACAGCAGGAAGCTTAGAGTGGGTGCTCTATAAACTGGATGGCGGACTCGATCACCTGCTACTCGATGAAGCACAGGATACCTCGCAGGAACAATGGTCGATTACCCGGCGGTTAGTGGAAGATTTTTTTGCAGGAATGTCTGCACGTGATACTGAGCGCACATTGTTTGTGGTGGGGGATAGCAAACAATCCATCTATCGTTTTCAGGGAGCAGAGCCTGAAGGTTTTTTCCTGATGCAGCAACGCTTTGCTGAGCAAATCACCGCCTCACGCCATATCTGGCAACATGTGGAACTCAATGTATCATTCCGCACCGTGCCATGCGTGTTAGAAGTGGTCGATGCCACATTCAGCAAACCTGGAATGCTCTCACCGATTGATCATGATCATAGGCACGCCATTCAGCATGTCGCCTACCGTACCGATCAGCCAGGGCGGGTTGAGCTATGGCCGGTGATCGTCCCGCAAAAAAAGACGCGTGATGCATGGAGCCTCCCCGAACATGAACAGTCTCCCTATGATGCAACACATGCGCTTGCCCAGAGAATTGCGCGTACCATTCGTCAGTGGCTGGATGAAGGCCGCTGCCTTGCTGCCACGAATAAGCCGGTGACACCCGCAGACATTATCATTCTGATGCGCAAACGCTCAGCGCTGACCACGGCGATCACCAATGCGCTGCGACAACATGATATTCCAGTTAGTGGACTAGATCGCCTTGCATTGAAGGATGCGCTGGCAGCACAGGACATGATGGCACTTGGACATACCATGTTACTGCCACAAAGCGATCTGATGCTTGCCGGTCTTCTCAAATCGCCCGCCTTTAGACTCAACGAGGAGGAGCTTTTTACGCTGTGTCATGATCGCAAATCGGCATCCGTTTGGCAGCGATTAATGGGCTATACTGGGCCAAATGAGACGATCGGACGTGCGCGTGACGAATTACAGGCTTTGCATCGGCATTGCCTGACGCATGGACATGGCACGCCCTATGAATTCTATGCCGACCTGCTGCACGCCAAGGGCATGATGCAGCGTTTTGTGGCTCGAATGGGGCATGGTGTGCAGGAAATATTGGAGGTGTTTTTAGAGCAGGCGCGACAATATGAGCACTCGCATCCCCCCAGTCTACAGGGGTTTCTGCATTGGATGGAGCAATCGGAAGGCACCATTAAACGTGATATGGAACAAGGCGCAAATGAAGTACGCATCATGACGGTGCATGGGGCAAAAGGCCTTGAAGCGCCCATTGTTTTTCTGCCAGATGCGGCCAATAATTCCAAATCAACAAAACGACACTTTGTTAAAACCACCACTGGCCCCCATGCGGAAGAAATGTTCCTGCGGCTGCCAACAATGAAAGAAGACACGCCGCTGAGCGCAGGATTGCGAGAGTTAAAAGAGGCGGCAGATAATGAAGAATTCCACCGCTTACTCTATGTGGCGATGACACGCGCACGCGATGAGCTCTACATTGCGGGTATCTCCCCCGAGAAGGTCAATGAGAAAAGCTGGTATCATCACATCCGCGCTGGCATGCAGTCCTTGCAGAATCATAGCGGATTTTCAAAGCTGACAGTGCCCCCTTGCTGGCATCACGTGAGCGAGAAACCCGAGGAAATACTTTGTTATACAACAGGTGAAACAGTCGTAACTCACAATGAACCCAATAAACCGAACGTGCCAACCCTGCTGCCACTTCCTGCCACCATGTTTACCTTGCCGCCGCCTGAAGCACTGGCGCGCCGACGCTTGAATCCCTCTCAATTGCTGGAACAGATGGAATCTGCCATGTCACCAGCCAGCACACTGATTAGCAAAGATGAACATGAAAAAAGCGGCCTGCCCCCCCTGCAGCGCGGTATCCTGATTCACCGCCTATTGCATCTACTGAGTGTTGTCGAGCCAGCGCGCCGGCAGGTGATCGCCACGCATTACCTGCAACGCTATCAGGATGTGTTGCCGCCCAGTGAAAGGCAATCAATGGTGCAGCATCTGCTGTTGCTGATGCATGATCCCATTTATGCGCCGATTTTCAGCACGCGCGCACTCTGTGAGGTCTCAGTAAGCGGCTTATTGGAATCATCGCTTGGGATCACGCAGAGTGATGAGCCTATCGCTTTGAGCGGCCAGATTGACCGCCTATTGGTGATGGAGGATCGCGTGTTGATTATTGATTTTAAAACGGGTGAATTACCCGCCTACCATACAACAAAAGGCTACCTTGTTCCTGAGTTGTATCGTCGTCAGATGGAAGCTTACCGACAGCTGTTGCAACGCATTTACCCTGATAAAACCATTGAGACAGCGCTTATCTACACTGCCATACCCATGCTGTTACCTGTTCCCGCCACCTTGACGCGAGCGCAGGCCAGCGCTATTTAGTATATGTATCATATTTTCAAGGAGCACCCGATAATGACAACACATGTGACCGACCAAGAGTTTGAAACCACAGTTCTGAAATCAAGCGGGCCGGTTCTCGTCGATTTTTGGGCAGAATGGTGTGGCCCATGCCGTCAGCTGGCACCGATACTGGATCAGGTGTCAGAAGAAATGGCTGGAAAAGTCACGATTGCAAAAATTAATATCGATGAGAATCCCGAAGCACCCACACGTTATGGCGTGCGTGGCATTCCGACGATGATTCTTTTTAAGGACGGCAAAGCCGTGGCCACCAAAGTAGGCTCACTGCCAAAGTCACAGTTGATTGAGTGGATTGAGTCGCAGGTCGCCTAAATCCTCACGCGCATGACGCACACTCATGACGCTCGCTCTTCAGGCGGCACAAACAGCGCTATGGTCTGATTTCGGTCTGCGAGCCGTGGTGGCGGCTGAGCTGGAATGGTACGTCTGGCCGAGATTGACTGACAATCAGCACCCATCCGCTCCCCTGCCCGTTGATCTGCCATTAGACATGGTAGAGGAGTGGATAAGGGTTGCCAGCTCCGCCATCGGCGTAATGCCAGAATCCATAGAGCGCGAGCGCGGTACGGGACAATGGGAATGCTCATTACCCATGCAGCGAGATGCGATGACACTGGCCAACCAATTGACCCAGCTTCGTGTGGCATTGCAGGAGACTTTTTCAGCCCATGGCTATGTCGCGTGTTTTGATGCAAAACCCTTCGCGAATACTTACGGAAGTGCCATGCATATCCACATTCATCTTGAGGATGCGGCGGGTGAAAATGTGTACTGGAAGGACTCAGAGCAATTGAGCGGACCGCTGAGCCATTCACTGGGGGGGTTGCTCGCCACCACGCGTGCGTCACTGGATGTTTTTGCGCCTACAGCTGCGGCCAGAACACGCTTTGTGGCCGGTTGGCATGCGCCGGTCAATGCGTCATGGGGTGGTAATAACCGCACCGTGGCGTTGCGACTGCCCGATGGCACGGGGAAACTCAGCGGTCACGCTAACCTGCTACGCGCCATCCCGTCACGCGAGAGGCGAATCGAGCATCGCGTTGCCGGTGCCGACGCCGATCCTTTCTGCGTTATCGAGGCCATACTGAACGGTATCCATTATGGCTTGCGCCATCGTGTCGCGCCGCCTGCCGCCATTCATGGCGACGCCGCGGATAGCCGTTATCATTTGCCCCATTTTTGAGGCTCGGCCCATGGCGTCGTGGATTTAACGCCGCATGCCCTTGTCAACTGAAACAGGGCGGATTTTTGTATGGATGGATATGCGCTCAACGCCGTCCATCTGCATCAGTGCGTCCAACTGTGCGACGTTGATGCGCCCAACGGCGACATGATATTCATTTTCATGATGCGGGCGGAATAATATGCCACCTAAATTTCTTTCAATTGTTTGCCGCTGCTCTGGAGTGATGCTAGCGGATACGTAGACAAGCAAAGGTTTATGAATCTGCCCACCCGCATTGACGACATCGGCTTTTAGTCGTTGTTGTTGCTCCGTGGATAAAGACATAATGAACCCTGTAAGTTATTGGAATGACTCTGGCAAAACCAGCCTAATTAAAACCAACCGATGGAGAAAAAAGGCCCGATAAAAATCGGGCCTTTTTCATAAACAACAGTCATCAGTTCGCCATCTTTAGGCAGTTTTTTTGACTTTGGCTGAACCGATAATCTTGCGCGCGGTCGGGCCAGTATAGAGCTGACGCGGACGACCAATTTTTTGTTGTGGGTCCTCAATCATTTCTTTCCATTGCGCCACCCAGCCAGCGGTACGCGCGATCGCGAACAGCACGGTAAACAGTGCGGTCGGAATACCCATCGCACGGTAAATAATGCCAGAGTAGAAATCGACGTTTGGATAGAGTTTGCGCTCAATGAAATACGGATCCTCCAGCGCGATACGCTCCAGCTCCATCGCAATTTCCAGCAGCGGCTCATTCTTAATGTTCAGCTCCTCGAGCACTTCTTTGCAGGTCTCACGCAGAACTTTGGCGCGTGGGTCATAGTTTTTGTACACACGGTGACCAAAGCCCATCAGGCGGAACGGATCGTTTTTGTCCTTGGCGCGAGCAATAAACTCAGGAATACGGTCTTTCGAGCCAATTTCCTTCAGCATGTGAATCACTGCTTCGTTCGCACCGCCGTGTGCTGGGCCCCATAGCGAGGCAATACCAGCGCCAATGCAGGCAAACGGGTTTGCGCCCGATGAGCCAGCCAGACGAACCGTCGAGGTTGAGGCATTTTGCTCATGATCGGCATGCAGAATCAGCAGCTTGTCCATGGCGCGTGCACACACCGGATTCACTTGAAATTTTTCACAGGGAGTTGAGAACATCATGTGCAGGAAATTCTCGGAAAAACCCAGCTCGTTATTGGGATAAATAAAGGGCTGACCGACCGAGTATTTGTAGCACATGGCGGCCATGGTGGGCATTTTGGCAATCATGCGTAAAGCAGCGAGATCACGCTGCTTTTCATCGGTAATATCCAGTGAATCATGATAAAACGCGGACAAGGACGCCACCGCGCCGACCATCACCGCCATTGGGTGTGCGCGGCGTGGAAAGCCACGGAACAGGAAATGCAGTTGCTCATGGACCATCGTGTGCAGCGTGATGGTGCGATCAAAGGATTTTTTCTCCTGTTCATCAGGCAA
>JAIEPI010000046.1 GCA_019749855.1 Rickettsiales bacterium
GCGTACCGCTGAGCACACGGGTGGTGGGGTTGAAGCTGAGCCAGCTCGGTAAGGCGCTGCCATCGCTGCGGGTGGCGTTGTAAGTGAGGGTGTTGTTCTCCTCATCACTAAACGTGGTGGTGGGGATGGTGAACGAGAAGGCGGCATCCTCAGGCGATGTCTGATCGCTGATGGGGATCGCCACCACGGGTGCATCATTGACGGGGTTGATGGTGAGCACGAAATCATCACTGACGGAGGAGGTGCCATCACTGGCGGTGACACGCACGCTGAGCGTGCCACTGTCGCTTTGTTGTGGCGTACCGCTGAGCACACGGGTGGTGGGGTTGAAGCTGAGCCAGCTCGGTAAGGCGCTGCCATCGCTGCGGGTGGCGCTGTAGGTGAGGGTGTCAGTTGGATCAGCATCGGTAAAGCTTGTAAGGGGCACCGTAAAACTAAATGACGCATCCTCTAATGTTAACTGATCTGCCAGAGGTACGGAGAGAGCAGGCAAATCATCCACTGCAAGAACGCTGAGACCAACCGATTGTGATGCAGTGACACCCCCGCCACTCGCATTTAGGGATAATGTTGCAATGCCAAACTGATTCGATGATGGGGTGAACTGAAGGCCGCCCAGAAGTTCCTGGATCTCCGCTACCGATCCTATGGCTTGCCAAATGCCAGTCGCTGGTAGGTATGTCGACGTGATGGCGATACCAGAGAGGCCGGATGATGTTGCCGTGGACAACACGCCAAGGGTGGGTGTTGACAGGTTAATGGTCAGGGTAATGACTTCACCAGCGGCAATATTTTGTAACTGAATATCAAAACCGGCCAGTGCACCCGCGAGATCTTCACTCAGGGAAATTGTTGTGCCCGGCACGCTCAGGCTAATTAGCTGATTGGGTGTGGTAGTGGGCGGAGGTGATGGGTTGGGGACGGAAATAGGTGGAATGGTCGGCGGCACAATCTCTGAGGGCGTGCTTGGTGTGGAAATGGCTGGCGGCTGTTGCGTCGGTGGAGTTGATGGCGTGGGCACCGGCGGTGCGGTGGGCGGATTCAGCAACGGACTTAAATCACCTACGGTGAGTGCCAGTGCCGTATTTTGAGTGGAAACTGCCGATGTACTTTCAGAAAACACTGATGCGGCGGAGAAAAAAGATGACAAGGTCGTGGGCTGTGTAGTCTGGGACGAAGAAAAATCAGAATTAGGCGTCGTTATTTGCTGACGATTTGTTTCAAATACCCCCTCTTGTGATTGCGCGAAAAAAGAGCTGCTGCCATGTGCTTGTGGTGAGGATATGTTGTATTGCAGCGTTGATCCGTCAGTGGTGTTTCGTGCATGTTGGGCATCAACATGAAAGACGAGATTGGCCACATGATGTATGTCAGCATCATCGACGATAATTTTTACCGATAGCGGAGCATCCAGCTGCACTGGTGCGATGAATTTAACTTGCTGTAGCAATGTGGCAATGGCACTTGACTGACCGCGTAGCACAACGACACCCGCGTCAGGTGAGCCTTGAATGCTGATGTTGCTGTGAGCGTGATTCAGCAGAATTTTTGCTTCGCTATTACTGAGCACTAGCCGCACGATGATAGGTTTGTCACCCTCAATACGAGGTAGTTGATCGCTCAGATCTATTTGGAAACGTGCAGTTACCGCGGCTGGCGCTGATTCGTCACGAGAAGAGGGACGCTGTGGTTTAATGAGAGTTGTATTTTGCTGAGGTGACGTCTGTGAGTCATCGTGAGAAACGCCGGTGGAAATTTCTGCTATGACGCTGTACTGTTTTGGGACCAAAAAATCCGACGAAACAGTCTCCTTTGAATGGGCGTTGTTTGCGGGTGCAAGCAGATTTTCCATTTATAAATAATAATCTAAAACTCTAAATATCCCATTTAAATTTATTAAAAAAAGCCACTTTTAATGTAGAAAAAACACTATTAGTAGAGCAAAAACACGCAACCATAGATGGCAATTTATTGTATTTATTCGCGTAAACAAATTAAATATCTGTGCTAATTAGTAGCATCCGGTATGTAATATATTGAGACATATGTTGATTATATGAGTCTATGCCACTTATTTTCTGAAGACGCCCACGACTTCCAGATGATGGCTCCAATAGAACTGATCAATCGGTGTCAATTCACATAATCTAAACCCCGATTTGATCAATAAAGCCGCATCGCGCGCGAAGGTCGCCGGATTACACGACACCATGATAATGCAACGTAAGTTGCTTGCTGCCATGTGTTTTATCTGACTCATGGCGCCGTTGCGTGGCGGGTTGATAACCGCCGCTTGTACGCCAGAGAATTCTTTGGCAGTGAGCGGTGAATGATGCAAATCGCGGGTATGAACACCTAACTTTTCCTGTAAATGATAACGGTGAATGGTGTTGTAGAGGGCCGTGATCATTTCACTGTCACCCTCATAGGCACGTACCTGATGACCATGTTGTACCAATGGCAGGCTGTAGGTGCCGAGGCCACAATACAAATCGACGATGTGGCGATACACCGCGAGATGCTTGATAATACGCTCGGTAATACTTTCCTGCGCTGCGCTGCTTGCCTGCAAAAAGGCGTTTTGTGGGAATGGCACAGCGTAATTAGCAATCTCGATCTCTGCCTCACCCTGCGCGTAGAGTATTTCATGCTCATCACTGGACGCGCGTGTGCTTAGTCGTATTACTGATTGCGATGCTGCCCAGTCATGAAGGCGCTGCTGGTCGGCTTTTTTTAATGGAGCCGCCAACTGACATTCAACGTCTAAACCCCGTGCAAGTCTGGTTAAGCGAATGGATGACAGCGCACTTGGCCGTGTCAGTGATTGCAGGCATTGATGCAGCGGTGCGAGGGCTTGAAAAAGAATAGGCTCCAGGAGTGGGCACATCGATAGGTGGATGACTCTATGGCTACGCGCTGACATGAAGCCCAATCGCACCTGTCCTTTCTCTACCTGCACTTTAAATTCAGCGCGCCGCCGAGAAAAAGCACTTCCGTGAACTAATGGGCGAATCACCGATGTATCTGCGCCTATTTGCGATAGAATATCGGTGATAAGGTGGGTTTTGAAAGATTCGTACGACAAGGGCGTGAGATGCTGAAGATTGCAGCCGCCACACTGCAAGAAATGCATGCAGGGTGCTGATTGCCTCGCGCTGCTGGGTGTTGCAACATGTGTTAACGATGCCAAGGCGGCGTCACTTTTCAGGTGATGAATCGTGGCGATGACGCGCTCATGGGGCAGGGAGTACGGGATAAAAATGGGGAAATCATCCACATAAGCCACGCCGTCACCCTGTGCGCCTAAACGCTGGATATCGAGAGTGAGTGATTGACCAATCTGAAGAGGTGCCGGCATGCGCTGACATAGCATGTTTTAAGACCAGACAGCCAGATATGTATCATCGATAAAAGCATAAATACATCTTATGCGTGTATAAAAATTATTGCTATACCCTCCTAGATGGTGTTATGCTCTCATAGATTACATTAAAGTAGTGTAGCTCACGTCTATGTATCTTGCGCGTCAATCGTTACAGAATCGATGTTTCTCATTTCGTACGATGGAGCAAGCCAGTGTGCTGGCACACACATTTGCCACTTTATTTCCCGATCCGCCGACAGCTTTTCATGGTTTGAGCGAGTTATTGGTCAATGCCATTGAGCATGGCAATCTTGGCATCGGCTTTGAAGAAAAAACCGCATTGCTCAGGCAGGGGATCTGGCGTGAAGAGATTGACCGCAGGTTAGAGTCTCCGCAATGGCTTGATAATGAGGCCTGCCTGCGATTTGATGCGAATGAAGATGAAGTGGCCATTACCATCAGTGATGCCGGGCAGGGTTTTGACTGGGAACCCTACCTGACACTCCCTCACGAGCGGTCACATTTGCCCAATGGGCGCGGTATCGCCACGGCACGTCTGTTTGCCTTTAGCTCAATTATTTACAGCGACAATGGCACCAGTGTGCGCTGTACGCAGACCCTGAAAAATTCATCTCATTTGCAATCAGGGCATCATCAAAACGCGGCAACTGTCATGCAAATGGCAGATTATGCTAATTAAGCGAATCTTTGCGTCAGGCCCTTTAAAAAAGATGCAGTCGGTCACGCTGTATGGAGAGCGTTTGCTCAATCTGACCAGAATCCATGCCGATGAGTTGCAGGGTCTGGCGTGCGAGATGCAGGCTGGCTTCCAGCATTTCCGGAACCACCAGCGTCGCGCCCAGATCATAGAGTGCCTGAACGTCACGTGCATCCCGAGCGCGAACAATCACCGGTAATAAGGGCCAGTGGCGACGAACCATCCGCAGCATATCGCGTGCCGCCCGAGGCTCATCGACGGTAATCAGCACACCTTGTGCGGTGGATGCACCCAGACGTTTCCATAATTCCATGCGTCGAGCATCACCAAAATATACTGGAAAGGAGAGATCGCGCATGCGGCCTGCATGGGCAGCGTTTTGATCAACCGCCACATAGGCGATATGGTTTTCTTCCAGTACCTGACCCAGCATCATGCCCACACGTCCAAAACCCGCGATAATAAAATGATTTTCCCGTTGTTTTCGACCGGTAGTTTGCAACCAGTCCGGCACGGCGCGCCCGGGATTCATCAGTGCCCTTCCCAGCCAGCGCGCTATCAGTGCCAGAAGTGGCGTCAGCATCATCGATAACGATGTCAGAAGAAGAAAATATTGCGCTGCTTCACGTGGCATTAAGCCGGTGGCCATGGCCATACTGATGATGATCAGTGCAAATTCGCCGGCCTGTCCCAGCAGCAAACTGACCTCCGCCGCCTTGGCAAGGGGTAGGCGAAACGATAGCGCCGTCATAAAAAGAATCGATGATTTGACAGTGAGCAATCCTACAACTCCAACGAGAAGCCAGAAGGGCTCGCGTACGATTTCTGTAATATCAGTACGCATACCAATGGAGAGGAAAAACACCCCCAGTAGCAAACCCCGAAGCGGGTCAGTCATGACCTCAACCTCGTGGCGATACTCTGTTTCAGCAATCAGCAATCCGGCGAGAAAGGCGCCAAGCGCTGCCGATAATCCCGCCCCTTCAGTAATGCCCGCCGTGCCAATAATGATAAACAGAATCAGCGCAAAAAAACCTTCAATGTTTCGACCAGCCCCTAAAAATGACAGCAGAGGCCGTAACATAAAACGCCCAACCATGTAGATTCCGCCAATGGACAAAATCGCCAGACCCAGCGATCGCCCTAGCGCCATGGGGATGCTCATGCCGTCCTGCTGAAAGGCATTCAGCAGTGACAGGATGGGCACCACGGCCAGATCCTGCATCAGGAGGATAGAAAAACAGACCGTGCCAATGGGAGCAGCTAAGCGATGCTGATCCCTCAGAAGCTGCATGACGATGGCCGTAGAGGACAAGGCCATCGACGTTCCAATCAACAACGAGACCTGAATGCTGTTGTTGAATTGTAGCGCAATCAGCGTGATGATGGAGGCTGTTAGTATAATCTGGACGCCACCCAACCCTAACACCAGGCGTCGCATCTCCCACAGGCGGTGAAGTGATAGTTCCAAGCCAATCATAAAGAGCAGAAAAATGACCCCCAGCTCTGAGAGCGTGTGCACCATCGCGGCGTCATCGATCACCAGAATATTCAGCCATGGGTAATCTGTGGAGAGTGTGGCCAGCGCATACGGACTGATGAGCAGCCCCACCATCAGATAACACAGCACCGCTGAGACGCGCAGACGACTCACCAGCGGGACAATGACGCCCGCAATGGCAAAAATGAGTAAACTTTCACGTAGATGGCTGAAAAGCTCTGGTGAGACAAGAGGTGACTGCATACGCACATTCTGGCGAACTCACCTTGTGAATCAAGCCTTAATATCGCCGATTGCAGTCAGCACGTGATTCATGATGCGGTAATTTGTAGTTTGTAGGCTGAGGAGGGGCCGCCCAACTGCACCAGATTCTCTCCAGGCACAATGAGTGCTTTAAATGTTGGCTTGCCGCGGCCTATGGCTTGCCCATTGACGATAGTGCCAAATCGAGAGCCCTGATCCACCACGTACACCTCATCACCGTGCCGCTCAAGATTGCAATGATGCGGAGAGATCAAGAGCGGTGATTCCT
Source organism: Rickettsiales bacterium (assembly GCA_019749855.1). Taxonomy (GTDB): domain Bacteria; phylum Pseudomonadota; class Alphaproteobacteria; order Rickettsiales; family UBA998; genus UBA998. The sequence continues at coordinate 6,116 of JAIEPI010000046.1, forward strand.
GACAGGGTAGATTCAATCGTTGATCACCTGGCGCATCACCCATCAGATAGCCACCGATGCTGAACGGGAAGTTCGCGACATGCACGCTCACCGGTGCAAAACTCTCGGCCAATTGGGGGCCGCAAGCGGCAATCGTCACGCTGTTGATTTCGGCGTCCAGCCGCACGGTGGCGCGCTCTTTCGCAGCGATGCGTGCGTTCAGATCGCGCAGGCGCATCATCAGGCTTTTCAGGAATGGCACCAATTGCGGTGGACATTGTTGAAACAGGCCCTGAAATTCTTCCATAGTGAGCATTTGTAATTCGCTCGCATCGAGCGTTCGCGCGGAGGCAGAGCGCAAAGCGCCCGGTTCAAACAGGGCCATTTCACCAAAGACAGCACCCGCCTCCAGTATCGCTAATGACACATCGCCATGGTCTGCATGTTTAAGAATTTCCACGCGCCCTGAGGTGAGAATGTAGGCGTAATCACCGGCATCCCCCTCTCTAAAAATAATTTCTTTGGCCGGCGCATGGCGTGAAGACATAGCAATTCTCCTCATACTATTCATAGAGGCGATGCCTTAATTTAGTGTAAATAATTCAGTGTCATTAAACCTTCATGTGCAAGCACGAAATACTGCTGGAAAATTCCGGTGACATCCTTATGATGCGCGGGCCTTCAAGGGCACATGTAAACTGCACAGGGTGACTGAATGGCCGCTGCCTCCAGCGAACACCGCGTTTTTGGATTGAGCCTGCTACAGCAGGTACTTGTTGGTCTGGTGCTTGGCGTTCTCGCTGGTATCTGGCTGAAAGAACAAGCCGCTGATCTGAAAATTTTTGGCACCATATTCATCAATCTCATCAAGATGGTGGTGATTCCACTCATCTTTTTGGCGCTGGTGTCCGGTATCACCAGTATGCAGGACCCAAAAAACTTTACACGCGTTGGTATCAAGGGATTAAGCACCTATCTGATTACAGCGATGTTCGCTGTGATTATCGGCATCATCGCGGGCACAGTGTTTGAGCCAGGCCTTGGAGTTGAGGTCTCAAGTGCGAATATGGAAATGCCGGCAGGCATGGCAGATATGAAAGCACCGCCCAGCATCGGGCAGTTCATGCTTGATCTTATTCCCACCAATGCCCTGCGGGCGATGACGGAGGATCATTTCCTGCAAGTGATCGTGTTTGCCATTTTCTTTGGCATCACCATGAACCTCATGGGCGACAAAGTGGAGCACGCGCGAGTGGTTGTGCAGGAGACGGCAAGTATTGTCTTCAAAATGATTGAGCTGATTGTTCGTCTGGCGCCGCTGGCGGTATTTGGCTTTATGGCGTGGAGTGTCGGTACGCAGGGGGTAGAAATTATCATTACACTCGCACGACTGGTGTTAACGGTGCTGGCTGCCTGTATCGTGCAATATCTTTTGTTTGGGCTGCTGATATTGGTGTTTGGACGGCTATCCCCCATGCCATTTTACAAAAAGATGATGGTCACGCAGATGATGGCGTTTTCCACCAGCAGCAGTAAAGCCACGCTCACCACCGCCATGAAGCAACTTCAAACACGCATGGGTGTTTCGGAATCCTCGACGAACTTTCTTATGCCGCTGGGTGCGTGCATCAATATGGATGGCACGGCGATTTATCTTGGCATCTGTGCGATGTTTTTCTCGCAATTCTACGGCATTCCTTTGGATAATCATCAGTATCTGGTGCTGGTGCTTACCTCAACGCTTGGCTCCATTGGCGCGGCGGGCATTCCGAGCGGCTCCATCATTTTTATGGGCATGGTGCTCAGCTCCGTTGGGCTGCCGCTTGAGGGTATTGGCTTGATTTTAGGGATTGACCGGATGCTTGATATGGTGCGCACCACCATCAACATTACCGGTGATGCAGCGATCACGTTGATCATTGACCGCTCCGAGAAAAAACTGGACGAAACGCGTTACTATAACCCCTGAGCGTCTCTTGCCGCGTCGCGATCACGCTGATTTTCAGCGCTGATACGTTTTGTCCATGTAGCACTGGATGCCAGATCGGCGTCTTTTTGTGCCATGCTTTGAGTCGCCTGTTCATCAACGCCGAATATCTTTCCGACGGCTTGGGTCGCGGGCAGAAACAGGTTGCCGCTTGTCCACTGATCCAATGAGCGCACGGTTTCCGGCATCACCGCACGCGCGCCCAGCACACCGCCAATACTCACACTGGCACCGGCCAGTTTCCCCAGACCGATATGCCACCACGGCCCATGATTCCCAACGAGTTTTTGCGTCAGAACATTCAGTGCAATCGAGCTTCCCGTCCATACGGCGGCTTGCGGCAGGTGATCGACCTCATGGCGATAAATTTCCCTGACACGCGCCTGATATTCAGGAGAGTCATCGGCGAATCCATTTTGTTTGGCCCATAATCTGGCTGAACGTTTAGCGCCCCAATGGTAGAGTGGCCCGAGCACGATCTCCATTGTTTTGCCAACAGCATGCATCACGCCAGGTGCGTATCGCTGCGCCGCGATGGTGAGGGGCACCGCCACAAAATCACCCACCACTTCGCCCACCCACCAATGCCACCGGCGATGCACTGGATTGTCAGGGCCGTGCTGATGCGCTGGATTTTTGCACCCAACATGAATGCGTTTGCCCAGATATTTTTGGGTGAAATCTCCAATCGCCGGATCGATCACATCCGTCACTGTGCAAGCGATGGCGTGATTGATGGTGTAAGCCATATCTTCGTTACGTTGCTGCGCCGTTTTCGCCTTTTCGCGTTCGGAAGCGTTTTGCTGTGGAAGAGTGTCGTTTGTCATGAGCGTCCCACCAGCGATTGCACCGGCTTCCAGAGCTTAATGCGACCCGTGGTGGCCGCTAATAGACCTGCCGTGCCGGCGCCGATTTCAGCAGCACCCACCAGCAGATGCGCCAGCTCACCTTTTTTGCGCTCTCCGGTCGCGGGGTCCTCGTAACCGGTGATGCCTTTCTTGACGGTTGCCGCGCCGAGAACAATCGCCCCCACGGCGACAGTACCACCGCACAGGGCCAGGCCTTTTTCAAATCGTGTCTTCAGTGGATGCAACCCTACATCGCTTAAACGCAGCGGCGGTTCGGGAATAATGGCCAGCTCTCGCGAGGTGGAAAACTTTGGAGGTTCAACGGTCTCCGCCACAAAGCTTGATTTTTTCTTTGCAGGCCCAGAAGTCGGGGATTTCGGATTAAAATGAATGATACAGTTAGGGGCCATACAAGTAGCGGAATCATGCGCTTTGCCGCTGTTGAGGGCGGCGGAGGCTTGTATCACATTATGCGCGAGTTGCCGCTCGGGGAAGGCACTGTCCACCCCATTCCAGCGCCAGTTTACCAACCGGCGCGCGTAATTGAGCCAGCCTTCTTTAGTAAAAAGCCGTTGTTCCTGCTCATTAAAACGTGTTTCTGGGCTCATAGTGCTTTTTGAAAAATCAATCACTCATTGTACAAGTGAAAGCGCTGACGATGAAGCCCAAACCTTGGATTGTCACAAAAGCTTCATATCATTTTAGAAATCAGCGGCTAAACGCAGCAACACGGTGTTGGATTTATAATCAAACAGCGGGGTATTGGAATTTCGCTCAGTGTAGAGATATTCCAGCCCGATATTATACACTTCGGTAATATCAAAACGTGCAAACGCGGAGGCATCATATAAATTATCCGTGCGCGCCTGTGCGCCTGCGAATTGTGGATTCACTTCAAAGTCATAGTAGGTATAGCGGAAGTCACTGCCAATCGTCCATGATGGCTCAAGCAGGTATTCAATGCCTGTGGTCACACGACTACGCACATAGCCCGAAGTGCCAAGCAGTACGGCCTCTTCGATGCTGCGGTCAAAACCCCCATGCAATTGCAAAGAAGGATTAATCTGCCACTTAACCACACCATGCGCGCCGAGCGTATTGACTGTGGGCAGGTTGGCCGAATCATAATCCTGCTGCAGAAAACCAAAGGAGGCGTCGGCGGTCAGGCTGTTATCCAGAAAGGAATAAACAGCCCCGCCCATGATGCCAAAACCCTCGGAATTTCGGCTGTAAAGGAGGGTTTGATCCACACGCTCGTCATAATTGCGTGTATTGTAGGTGCCCTCAATGTAAGGCATGAAGTTGGGCAGCAACAAATAACCTGCCCGCCCGCGCTGGTACCACTCATAGCGATCACGATCATCCTGAATGATGCTGCCGCCGCCTATGCGATCGGCATTCAGGTAGTTATAGTTGCGAAGCTGGCTGTCGGCGAGGAGCATGACGCGTTTTTCATCATCAACAAAGCTTTTGATGCCCAGCGCCACATCCTCATAATAGTAAACGGTTGGCTTGCTGGCGCGTTGCACAGGATCATCCACAAACGCACCCACCTCAATGTGGTCACGGCGCACGCGTCCCTGTGCCAGCAAGGTGGAATCCGTGGTGAGATCATAGCTGCCACTGCCACGCAAATCCGCATCCACATAGTCGTTATCGCTGTTGTCGAGATAGGCGCCACCCTCGACCTGTCCGGTGAGATTAGCCGAATAACCTTCGGCATCGGTCGTCAGGCGAAAGGCAGGAGCGATATAGGTGATGACATCGGACTCCTCATCCTCTGCCGCGCGGAAGATGTTATCTTTGTAAATCACACCAGTCTGGCCACCCACACTGCCGCGCAACAACGCCTCTGGCTCGGCCAGCTTGGGAGTTTTTGGCATTAGAATGGGAATATCCAATTCACTCTCAAGTGCTTCTGCATGCACTGGAGCGCCATATAATGCCGTGACAACGGAAAAAAGAGGAATGACCCAACGGGCGATGGACATGGCTAACGGCTTTCAAAAAACAAAAAAACAATTCTATCCGAGTATCTTGCAGTGTCCGAGTATCTTGCAATGATTATCTATCTGTATCGAGTGCAGCAAATGTGAGTCAAGAAGCATTTGATAAACGGATTAAAACATGCGCCGATTGAATCGGCAATGCGTCCGTAATACCCTATGAAAATGTAGCCCCTATTCTTCCTAAGGCGTTTGGCTATTGAGTGACTGCCAGATGGCATCAGCAATCGGATAGCCGTTATTTTGTGCGCGCCCTAGCCATAATTTTGCTTGTGCTGCATCGCGTTCAACACCGATGCCCCGCGCATAGGCAAGCCCCACCTGATACTGACCTGCGGTGCTACCGGCATCCGCCGCTTTTTGGTACCATTGGAATGATTCTGCTAAATTTTGCTCTACCCCATCGCCAAAGGCATAGGCATTTGCCAGCTTCAACATGGCTTCCGGCTCATTAGCGTCCGCCGCTTTACGATACCACGCGATGGCCTGTTCCGGATCGGGCTCCACGCCCAGCCCCTTCTCGAAGGCCTCCGCCATTTTTAGGGCAGAATTTTGACGACCATCAGACGCTACTTTTAAACGCCAATCTTTCACTTTCTGTGCATCCAGCGATGTGCCAATACCTCGATCATAGGCGGATAACACCTTTCTTATTGCGCGTGTGTCCCCACGATTAGCTGCTTGCAAATACAAGGAGAAAGCCCGCTCTTGCTGGCCATTATTGGCATAAGCATTGGCAATGCTCACGAGTTTGTTTGGCTCTTGTGAGAGCGCTTGTTTCAGCAGCGCGTCCGCCTTGATTTTGTCACGTGGCAACCCAGTGCCGCTGCTATACAAACTGGCCAGCTCAATCATGGCTTCCGCATTGTTTTGGGTGGCAGCCAGCTGGAATAACTGAGCCGCTTTTGCCTCATCTTTTTCTACGCCGTTGCCTAACAGCAATGCTTTCGCCAGCGCCACGGTAGCACGCGTGTCACCCGTCTCGGCCCCTTTTGCATAGAATTGGGCGGCAAGCCTGGCGTCTTTATTCACCCCTTCGCCACGTGAATACAGATCGCCTAACCGTTGATATCCAGCGGGAATATCTGCACGCGCTGCGGCCTTGTATTCGGTGAAGGCTTTGTTTGCGTCTCGCGGCGTGCCCTCTCCTGCGAGGTACATATCGCCCAGAGTCACCCGCGCAGCATCATTACCGGCGGCGACGGAAGATTGAAGCAATTCAATAGCTTTTGCGGGGTCTTTGGCCACTCCATCACCCTGACGATAGGCTTTGGCTAATTCCTTCAGGGCGGAATCTGAACCAGCATCCGAACCTTTTTGATAATAAATGAACGCCTGCTGCGGATTTTTCTCAATACCTGCTAATCCATCTCGATAGGCATTCCCGAGATCCGTATAGGCCGCCAGAACCCCTAAATCGGCTGCTTTACGCAATAATTCAACCGCTTTTTCTTCATTTGCAGGCACATTGGGTGCACCATAGAGATAAATATGGCCTAAACTGGCGGTGGCGGCCGCATTGCCCTGCGCTGCTGCTTGTGTGTACCATTGGATTGCTTGCTCATTATCTGGTTCACCCTGCGCGGGTTTTTCATAGGAACGGGCTAACTCCAGCATCGCTGGCATATTTCCCACTTTTGCCGCTTGTGTAAGCAATAATCTGGCATCGCGCTGGGGTTCTTTCCGTGTGCCATTTTCCTGCCACAGGGTTGCCAGCTCCATCGCCGCCGTGACATTACCGGCGTGAATAGCTTTGCGATACCAATCTTCAGATGTTGATCGGTTTTTCGGTACAAAGATACCTTCATTGTAGAGTCGTGCCAGAGCAATCATCGCACCGTCATTGCCGCGCATGGCTTGCAGCTGATAATTTGCGAGTGTGCTCTTCAGCAGGGGGTTGCCTGCTACTTGTTGTGGTGTTTGTGAGCGAGCCTGCGCTACGACCAATGCGAGCGCAGCGGGGTTGTAAGTGGCGGCGGCTGCCTTGTAATGGCTCATTGCACGCTGTGGATCGTGTGGAGTATCAATGCCGTGGCTGTAGATTTCTCCCAGCTCGAAATGGGCGCGATCACTGCCTAAGTCAGCGGCTTTCTCAAGAAGTTTCAGCCCGCGTGCGGAATCTTTCTCCACACCATTTCCCTGACGGTAAAGCATGGCCAGCTCGAAATAAGCGCGGGCTTTGATAGAAATGTCCGCTGTTTGTTCAGTGACAGATGAGAATTGTTGTGCTGCTTTTGAGTCATTACCGGAACTGTGTGCGTTTAAACCCTCCGCCAGAGCTGCCGCACCAGGTTTTTCAATCAGCGTTGTGCTGCAAGCCGTTGAAAGGACAAGCGCGGCTATCCAGCTAACACAGTGAATAGAGATAGTTCGCATTGAGCCTCACATTGATGATCATAGGGTTATTGGAGCGCGTGAACACTTCCGACGCAGGGGCACACCATCCATTAAATCAATAATAGAAATTGGCATTATCGTATTTCACCTTGGACAACAAGGCGAAGTTTACTTTATTTATAGTTTTGTGATTCGCATGAATTTAAGATTTAAGTATTTGCCATATCAATAAACTTTACAAAACCGATGCAACTGTTTATTGCTCTCATCCCAGCTCGAAAAATTACAAAAAAATGCTGAATACTTCACTCGCCATCAAGTTAATTTATGCAACCACAGACCGGCTATGCGCCATTACGGCCTGAGACCTCTACCCTTATCGTAGGGCATGTTTTTTTTGTATTGTGCCTGTCCGCAGCATGCCTTGCCGCGCCTCCTTACATCTTTGATCCCACGCACAAGGAATTTTTCTTTCTGGTGGGGAGCCTGGCCGTATGGCGCTATTCATGGGCTCTGGTCAACTGGCTGCGGTTTTTATACTATACGCATGTTCGTTTTCCGGCATGGCGTCGGCAAGTGGAAGATATGGGCGATGATGGTATGCCGCCGCACATCTACTTGCTCGTCACCAGTTTTCGTATTGGGACGGAAACTACCCGTCGAGTTTATGAAAGCGTGATGCGTGAGGCCGATTTTTATCAACGTCCCTGTACCATTGTTGTCTCCATTGTCGAAAAGGCGGACGAGGTGCTGATTAAGCGCATGTTTGAGCACCTTGCTTTGCCGGACCATGTGAAGCTGTCGATTGTGCGAATAGGTGGTACGGGCAAACGCGATGCGCTGGCGTGTGGCTTTCGTGCGATTTCCATGAATCGTCCGGCGGCTGGCTCAGTGGTGGCGGTAATCGATGGGGACTCAATGTTGCCAGAGGGTATCCTTGCCAAATGTGCGCCACTCTTTACATTAATGCCTGATCTCGGCGCGCTAACGACCGATGAGACGTGTGAGGTGGAGGGGCGCTGGATTTTCCGCGAATGGTACAATATGCGCTTCGCCCAGCGCCATGTGTTTATGTCCTCAGTGAGTATGTCGCGGCGTGTGCTGACACTGACAGGCCGCATGTCAATGATGCGGGCGGATATTGTGTGTAATCCACAATTTATTCAACAAGTTGAGCAGGATTGGGTGGATCACTGGCGCTTGGGCCGTTTCAAATTTTTAACGGGTGATGATAAATCCTCGTGGTTTCATATTCTGCGACATGGCTATCCCATGCTCTATGTGCCTGACGTGCAGGTGGTGACCATCGAGACGCCACCAGACCCCAGCTTTATCAATAGCTCCATCGTGTTGATGCGTCGGTGGTTTGGAAATATGCTGCGCACCAACAGCCGTGCCATTCGTCTGGGTGTTCGTCCCATGGGCTGGTTCCCGTGGATCAGCATCATTGATCAGCGCATTTCCATGTGGACGGCTCTGACAGGGCCAGTCTTAGCGATTCTGGGCACAATTTTTGTGACGCCTCTGGCAATTTTTTACTACATTTTGTGGATCGCTTTCACGCGCTATGTCATCACGCTTAGCCTTTTGGCGGCGCGACCTTATGTGTCGCCGTGGTATCCGTTGCTGATGTACTACAACCAGATGATGGGCTCGATCATTAAAACCTTCGTACTGTTCCGTTTGGACAAGCAGAAATGGACACGGCAAAACACCACGCTATCATCCAATCGTTCGTCATTTTCAGAACGTATGGTGGCATTTGGCTCAGCGTATATGCATGTGGTTTCCATCATGCTGTTCGTCACGGTTTTGGCCATGGTTACAAAGGTAATTTCCATGCCGGATGTACAATTCTGGTATCTTAAATTGAAAGGATAAATGCAATGGTCAACAAAGCGAACATCGTTCATGAGGCGGAAGCTCAACGACAGTATGTACGTATTCAGCTGCCCCTGAGAGTCAAAGTGGGCACTGATTTTTATGAGACCATTGACTGGTCAAACGGCGGCGTGGCATTGCAGTGGCCGGAAAATCTGAATCGTGATCAGGATACCCTCTTTGTTGAGGGTAAAATTATGAAAGGCACTCTGGATTTCCCGTTTGAAGAATTCGATATGAGCCTGCCGGTGGATATGGAAATTCGTTATGTGGATCGTGAGCGCCATCGTATTGGCTGTCGCTTTACCAACTTATCGGCGCAGCAAATCTCAATGCTTCAGTATTTTGTTGGAGCCTACATCAGTGGTGAGGTGATTCGCGTGGGTGATGTGCTCGAGGTGGCTGCGCGCAATAACTTCACCATGCAACGCAAGGTGCAGGCGATGGATGCAGAAAAATCTGCAACGGGCCGTTTCTTCTACTCCTTGCGTCGCCGCACGGGGCTGGTCGCCGTGATGCTTGTCTCTCTGTTTCTGGCGGCCTACGTAGTCACCGGACTCTATGAACGCTTCTATGTGGTGACGGCAAAAACTGCCTCCATCGAAGCGGATATGGAGAAGGTGCAAGCGCCGAGTGGTGGTACTGTTTTTTATCAGAAACTTAGTGAGGGATCAAAAGTACAAAAAGGTACGCCCATTGTCATGGTTTCCTCGGATACCGGCACTGTTTCCAGCCTTGATAGCCCTTGTGATTGCTACATTGTAAGCCGTGCGTTCAACAATTACGATCGCGTAAAAAGCTTTGATCCATTGATTTCACTGGTCGCAGCCGATGCGAAAACCTTTGTATTGGCCTCGGTGCCGTTTGATCAGGCGGTCAAGCTCACGAAAGGGCAGTCAGCGCAGATTTATTTTTCTGGCATTGGCAAGCGTATCAAAGGCAAGGTACAAAATATCCTCATGACATCGGACGCGCTTGAGGCAACAGCCCGTGTGATCATTGTGCCTGAGCTCTCGCTTTCTGCGGAGTTTGTCGGCAATCCTGTCGAAGTAAAGATTGATACCTTCCAGTAGGACTTGCATGAATATGCGTCGCGTTTTTATTTGGCCTGCGCTCTGTGCCTGTGCAATGGGAAACTGTGAGTCGTCTTCATGAAAATGTGGCGCTGGATAGGGCTTGGCATCGTCATGATCGGTGCTGGATTTTTTGCGATCAATCAGCGCCATGAGAATCAGTTACCTAAAGCCATGGGACTGAGTGAGGCAGCGCCCAAGTCAGAAGCCAATGTCGCGGATTCTATCAGGGCGCTGCTGCTGCAGGCAGAGTCAGAGGGTGGCGATTTTTATTATGTGAAGGCCGTGGCAGCGGCGCAGGAAATGAGCGCACCTTTTGAGCAGGCGCAGGCATTATTAGCGATTGTTCGTTCGCAGTTACATCATGATAAGGCACGCCTTGCTGTCAGCACATACACGCACTTGTATCAGGTGTTAGATGTGCTCGATGCGCATCAGTATAGTAGTATTGCGTTGGCAATGGTTGATACTTTGCTTGTCAATAAAGAGGGGATTCCCACGGGGAGTGCCAACGCTATTGATAAAGCGCGCCAACTGACCGAATTTATATCGCACGGGCCTGCTCGCGTTCAGGCATGGGGCGCTATTGGCCGCGCAGTCATGGCGATCTCAAGTGGTGAGGCCGCTGCCAATGACGGCTCTGTAGAATCGCTGCAGCAAGGAAACCCAAATTCGGCATTCTATCGGGCCTTGGCCATGCCGCTGGATGCAACAGAACTGCGCAATGGCAAGTTGATAGAGGTGTTAGACGCGGCCTTAAGCGCTCAGGATTACACGATGGCTATCCACGCCGTCAGTGCGATGCAAAGTTCTAAGTCAGCGCGGGATGCACAGTTCAAATTATTCAATTTCTTTACGGCGAATAAAGAATGGTCACAAGCCGAGCGCGTGGTACATACCCTACACAAGCCATTGGATGCCGCGATGGCATTAATCGACCTGGCGCAGGCGTACCATTCGCTTGGATATACTTTACGTGCCAACAACGCGGTGGAGCAAGTTTTTGAGCTACTGCCTGAGGTCAAGGGTGCGCGGCATCAAGCTGACGTTCAGGCGCGCATTGCCGAGTATTTTGCTAACGCCGATGACGAAGCCAACGCACAAAAGGCGCTGGCGCTTGCGAGCACATCACAGTTCAAAGCCCGCGCACTGGCGAGCCTGACCATGATGTATTTGCGCGCTGAGAAAATGTCATTAGCGCTCGATGTTTTTGCCAGTATGAGCAATGCTCCGGCTGATCTTCTGGAGTCTGTGTCACTGGCGATTGCCAATGCCTATGTCACGCAGGAAATGCCGCAAGAAGCGATGGAGTTTTTATCAAAACAAACTCTTCCTTCCACTGCCGCTCAGCGGCCTGTGCAACTGGCCATCATTGCGGCATTACTGGCGCAGAAAAAAATGGATGAAGCGCAGCTTTATGTGGACTCCATCGCTGATCCGCTGCTGAAAGCGCAGGCCGGAGCACTGTTTGCCAGTCGAAGAGATTACGGGGGCGATAAAGCGGCTAAGTACGAAAACTTTGTTCAAGTGCAGTCCGCTATTGAGGCGCTGCCAGATGAAGCGCAGCGCTCCTCAGGATTCCGTGTGCTTGCCAGTGTTTTTGCTGATGAGGGAATGTTTGAGCGTGCGCAATTTTGCTTTTATCAAATGAATGATGAGGATCTTCTGCAGTCTGCACCGCATGTTTTTTCAAGCATGGTAGAGAAGGGGCAGTCGGAGGATGCCATCATCTATGCAGATGATTTTGAGCAGACGGCCGTCCGAGATGCCAGCTATGCCGCATTGGCACGCGCATTGGCCACGCATCAGGATATTCAGTCAGCTACCGCAACGGCCAGAAAAATACTTAATACATCCATGCGGGTCAGCGTGTTTCGCGATGTGGCAAAAATTCAGGCGGGGCTGTCTGATTTTTATCAATTGCTGGGTGACTCCACGCCCGTGTCGCAGGACTTACGTGCGGTACAGACTGATGCCGCTACTCGCATGATTCTGCCGAAGACACTGGCAAAAACTACGCAGAATAAACAATCATTAGATGATTTTGAGAGCACAACCGTTGACATGATTAAATCGCGTCAGAGCGATGTGTTAATGCGAGAGAGTCCGGCCTCTGATATTGCTCAAGCAATCCCAGCTATTCAGGCACCCAAAGAGCTGCAATATGATACGGCTTATGTGCGCTCGCTTTTGCCGCCCGCGACTCGTTTCCGTGCTGGCCGTATCTACTATGCCAATAGCCCTTATAACCTCAAATTTCACTTTGCCGCGGGGAACGCAGATTTCGTGCGCCGCCAGAAGAGCGCCATACCGGACGTCATCACGATTGAAAAAGGCGTGGTGGATCTCTCTACGTTGCAGCAGGAGATGCAAGCACAGGGATTTGGCGAGTATCTGGTGAAGCTGCCTAACAAGACGTATCTGTTGCGCCGACCAATTGTCATCGGGCCAGAAGCAACACTCGTTATTTCCGCTGCTGACACGAATGAGTTGAAATTGTCGGTGGAAGCGGGAGCGTACATCGTCAATGCGGGCACTTTTTTTGCCGTGGATACACGCCTCACCGGATGGAGTGAAGAACATCAGCGTGCTGCCATTGAAACAAAAGCGGCGCGTACCTTTCGTCCATTTTATGTCTCCTGGAGCCGTTCAGTCACCAATATGGCGAGCACTGAGCTGACCGCTATGGGCTACACTGCGTCTAAATCTTATGGTTTGACCGTTAGCTCAGGCCCAAGCCAGTTTGAAAAAGCACAATCGCGAGATTACAAGCGGCCTACGGGTATCATTGTCGATAACTCATTTAGAAACTTTCTCTACGGTTTTTATTCCTATGAAGCGGATAATGTTGTGCTGGTGGGTAATGAATATGTCGATAACCTTGTGTATGGCATTGACCCGCATGATCGCTCGCGTTGGCTGATGATTGCGTATAACACCGTCTATGATAGCCATAAAAAACACGGCATTATTATCTCGCGCGAGGTAAATTTTTCCACCCTGCTTGGCAATGTTTTGTTCAATAATGGCGGCTCCGGATTGATGGCAGATCGTTTTTCAACGGGTACGATGATTTATGCCAACACATCCTTTTCCAATAAAGGGGACGGTCTCACTGTGTTTGAAAGCAGCTGTAAGCTGATTGCGAGTAACCGCCTGTTTGAAAACAAACGCGCAGGCATTCGTGTGCGCAACAGCATGGATGTTGGTATCTATTTTAATGAGATTCGTGGCAATCGTCAGGCGGCTGTTCAGGGCTACGTACTGGATCTGAAAACAAGTCCTGTCCATGCAGGTCGTGACTTTAAACTCGATCCATATACAGACGTGACCGCAATCACTATGGTGGGAAACTGGATAGAGCGAAATGGCGTCGGCATTCTGGGTGATCAGATGGCAGCACTCTTTCTGAGAGCTAATCATTTTCTATCGCAATCACCCAAGCTGCTGCGTGGCAGTTGGGAGGCCGAGGCACCCCATATCTTCTCGAGTAGCGATGTTGAGGGGAACGGCATTTTCATTACCAATCGTTGCGTTAAGGGTGTCATTGCGGTGCGTGATCATTGCGATTATCGTGACGATGGATTTTTTGTCGGTGATGGGCAGGATCGTCTGGTGGAGCGCGTGGATGAGGATTACTGTGCCGCACCAGCCACGCCTGACGAGCCACTCAATGTTCCAAACGTATCAAACGATGGAGCAGGCCAATGATGAGGTTCAGGCAGGGAATCATCATGCTTGCCGCATGTGTTGCCACACTGGCATCACCCGCATGGGCAGAAATGTCGCAACAGCAAATCGACAGCACGATTCAACAAATGGAGCAGGCAGCTTTAGCGGCGGATGACGTGACCTTTGCTACGCTCAGAAGTGCCCTAGAATCAGACAACACAACGGAAGCGTATGTGGCATTAGGCAAGCTGTATGGTAATCTGCCCACTCGCTATATTCTGCGCATCAAGGATTACGAACAGGCATCGGCTTACTATCGGCGTGCGTTAGCGTTGGGAGAGGAGCGACAGCAGGAATCCAAAGATGTGAATGTGGCGCGCGTGGCGCTCTCACGCTTTATTCTGCAAGGGCGATTGCGTGATGCTGACGCGGATGAAAAAACAGCCATTGCTTTGTTGGAGAAAGCGGTGGAATCCGGCAATCCCAATGCGGCCTATATTCTGGCTCGTCATCTTGAGCGCCGAGGAGTGGGTAAAGCCCCCAATTATAAAGAGGCCGAGTATTGGTATCGTGCTGCATTGCGTGGTCAGGTCGGCGAGGCGGCCATCGCTTTGGTTTCGCTGGCCAAGCGTGGATATATTACCTTGCCAAGCAAACAATCAAAGCAGGAGTTGAGTGCTCTGGGTATTTCACTGCTTCAGCAGCGGACTGATCGCGGCGATAGTACAGCTGCCTACCGTTTGGGTCGTATTTACGCACTGGGTATTACCGCAGAAGCTGATCTCGCAGAAGCGAAGCAATGGTATTTACGGGCGGCCAAACTCGGATCTGTTTCCGCATTACGGGAATTATCATTGATGGCTAGCCGTAACGATAAGAATGCCACGGAAGCCGCGAAATACATGTTACAGGCCGCTGAGAGTGGCTCTATCGTTTCCGCTGTCGAGCTGGCTAAAAAGCTGGCGCGTCCGGAAGGCTATTATCTGGATGTGAGTCAGGAGGTGGCGCATCTGTGGGCAGAACGGGCGGCAGCGGTCGGAAACGTTACTGCGATTGGTATTCTAAGCACTCAATTATTAGCTGAGGGCAAAGTTGAGCAAGCCGTTAGTTATCTGGAGCGTGCCGCCAGTAAAGGTAACATGGAGAGCTATTTAACGCTGTATCGCCTTTTCAAAAATGCTGAGGGTGTTGCCAAAGACACTGAGCGCGCGGCGAGGTATTTTGTCAGTGCTTTGCAATCGAGACAATTAGTGCCACAGGAGAAAGAACGACTGGCACTCATTTTGCTGGATGGGAGCGAACCCGTTTACGATGAAACCAAAGGTCTGTCGCTACTCAACGAGGCGGCCAACGAAGGGGCTATTGATGCCATGAGTCTGCTGGCTGATATGTATCTGCATGGCAAGAATGTAGCGGTGGATGTTGGCAAAGCCCTCAGTTGGCTTGAGAAGGCATCGGCACTAGGTGATGTAACGTCCACGCTGACTTTGAGTCTTCTTTATGAGGAAGGCGTGCTGGTTAAGCAAAATCGTATGAAAGCTAATCGGCTCATTACACAAACACTTAAAAACGTCGCGCCGGACGATTCGCAGGCCATGATGACCATTGGAAAAGCCTACGTGGAAGGAAAAGGTGTCGTGGTTGATATGGATGAGGCCGCCAAATGGTTTAAGCGGGCCACGGAGGCTGGCAGTATTGAGGGGCTGGTGACATTGGGGCGATTGGTAAAATGGAATGCGGTGAAAGCCTTTCAGGCAAGTCAAGCGGTGGGCTTGTTTGAACAGGCGGCCAGTGCCGGCTCTAAAAGTGCGCTAGTTGAACTGGGCCTGCTCTACAGCATTGGCATGTTAGTACCGTTGGATGCGAACTCTGCGCTGTCCTATTTCATACTAGCCGCTGAGGGCGGCTCTCTTGAGGGCATGCGTCAGGCGGGTCTGGCGTATCTTGGTGGCTTTGGTGTTGAAAAGGATATCGAAAAAGGAACAGCGTATCTTGAGCAGGCGGCAAATGCAGGACATGCCGGTGCGATGCTGGATTTAGGCAACGTGTATGCCATGCGTGGCGAGGATGCTCAGGCAGCGCGGTGGTGGATGCAGGCATCTTTACAAAAGAACCCCGATGCGCTCTATTTTCTCTCACAGGCCTATCGTGAGGGCAGGGGGGTAGCAAAAGATGAAAAAATAGCTGACCAGTATCAAAAAGAAGCCGCCGCACTTGATAGTTATCAAGCGTTGCTGGAAATTGATCCGGTCGAACCGCCAGCCCATTAACCTGTCAATCCCCCACACTTCATTATGCAAGCACAGACGCCGACTACACCCAATTCGTTATCACCTACATATTCTTATGTTGCGGCCCTGTTGTTTTTAGTGGTGATTGGTGCGCTGCTTGCAGCTGCCGTGGTGGGGGTGGTGCGCCACCCACAGAAATTTGCTGCTCTTTTTGAGAAACCAACTCAGGAAGATGTTTTACAGGGGCATTTAACGAGCAAAGCGCAAACGCTGTTTGAGGAAGTCTTTGTGTTAAAAGATCAGGCGGTGGGGCTATGGGGTGCGGCACGTTATGCGTTGTTTCATACGGGTAGTAAGGGCGTACTCATTGGCAAGAATGGCTGGCTGTTTACCACCGAAGAATTTCAGGAATATCCCAATGCACGTCAGGAGCGTCATCATAAACTCGAAATTATTACGCAGGTGCGAGATTACCTAAGGGCACATCAGGTGGAATTGGTGGTCGCGCTGGTGCCGGCGAAAGCACGCATTTATCCGCATGCCTTGGGCGCGCTAAAACTTCCTCCGGATAAACAGCGGCTATATGATCATTTTCGTCAGAAATTAATCGCAAAAGATATTTTGGTTCCCGACATTGCCACCGCATTCACCAAAGAGCGTCATCATCAAAAGCTTTTCATGCGCAGTGACACGCACTGGTCGCCCAAAGGTGCGCAACTGGCGGCGCAGGAGGTAGCTCAAGCAGTGAAAAAGCACTGCCCGTCGCTGGTGTTGCCGCCCATTGAGCTGGACACACACACGGCAAAGCGCGAGAAATATGAGGGTGATTTACAGAAATTTGTGACAACGGCCAACTATCGCCGCTTATTAAAACTGCCGAATGAAATGCTGCAACGCACCACCACGACTGTTCACTCGGGCGGGGGTGCATCCGACGCATTATTTGCTGAGGAAAAGCTTTCCGTGGTGTTAGTGGGCACTTCCTACAGTGCTTATGCGCAGTGGAATTTTGATGGCGCGTTAAAAAGCGCTCTAGAGGCGGATGTATTAAACGTTGCCGATGAAGGTGGTGGGCCGATGGCGCCGATGGCAAAATATCTGCGCGATACTGATTTAAGCACGCAAGCACCAGCTATTGTTATTTGGGAAATACCTGAGCGTTTTATCGACAAGCCTTATGACGATGTTCACTTCGACAAGTTAGCGCCCGCTCACAAAGGTGCCAAAGGACAGCACAGGGCGTGCACCTCCGTAGATGAGGGATCACACTAATGGTTTTTTCTTCAAGCATATTTCTCAGCATTTTTTTACCGCTCTTTTTATGTGTGTATTATCTCGCCTCTGCGTCCTGGCGTTCGCGCGTCATCCTCATCGGCTCCTACACATTTTACGCATGGTGGCGTGTTGATTTCGTCGCTCTTTTTGCTGCCGTAACTTACTTCGCTTATGCGGTGTCATTACGCATGGAAGCGACGGATGATATCCGACTCAAGCAACGCTGGCTCACCTTTGGTGTCATCGCCAACCTGCTAACACTGGGATATTTTAAGTACTTCAATTTTGGTGTGCAGAGTTTCAATATTTTGCTGGCCGAGTTCGGTATTGGGCCATGGCAATTTGCGCATGTGATTCTGCCTATTGGCATTTCATTTTATGTTTTTCATACTATCAGTTATCTCGTCGATATTTACCGCAAAGACGCGCCGCTGCCCCGTAGTTTCTGGGATTTTGCTGCATTTGTTGCGCTGTTCCCGCATCTGATTGCCGGTCCGGTTCTACGCTATAAAAATCTGGCGGAGCAGTTTGCGCATCGTCAGCATAGCTGGGCCCTTTTTAATGAGGGTGCGATCCGGTTTGCACTGGGTTTTTGCAAAAAAGTGCTCATTGCTGATTCGTTGGCTCCGCTGGCGGATGTGATGTTCGCGCAAACACATCCGACATTGGTTGAATCCTGGTTAGGTATTCTTGCTTACACGGCCCAGCTCTATTTTGATTTCTCCGGCTATAGTGATATGGCGATTGGTCTGGCGCTGATGATGGGTTTCCGGTTTCTTGAGAATTTCCGCCATCCTTATTTGAGCCGCAGCATCACAGAATTCTGGCGGCGCTGGCATATTTCATTGTCTAACTGGTTGCGCGACTATCTCTATATTCCGTTAGGTGGCAATCGTAAGGGGCGTCGTCGCACTTACATCAACCTGTTTTTAACGATGCTACTGGGTGGTTTGTGGCATGGTGCCAACATTACCTTTGTGTTGTGGGGAGCATGGCACGGGTTCTGGCTGGCGTTTGAGCGTTGGCGCAGCGAGAAAACCGGCACTAATCCCGCACATGTATCGCCCTATCCCTCGGTGATTGCCTTGCCACTCACCGCATTATTTGTGATCATCGGGTGGGTATTATTTCGCGCCCCGGACATACACGTGGCAATGGATTTATATGCCGGATTATTGGGTCAGCATGGGTACGCGATCCGTGACAGTGTGGGCTGGCAAGTTGATAATTTCGAGCGCAGCATGCTACTGATTGGATGGTTGCTGATGTTTGTCTCGCCATGGATGCAGCAGCGCTTGGGTGGCGACGATTCAGTGCGTTGGGCTGGAGCTATGCGTTGGCCATTACAAACAGTCGTGTGCTTATTATTCATGATGGCTATTTGCAAAATGATTGCTCAGTCTTTCTCCCCATTCCTGTATTTTCAGTTTTAATCAAGAAGCGTACGAAATACAGGCCCACCATTCTAATCAGCGGCTCTTTTACTCATCTTTGCCGGTGTAGATCAGCGTCATATTGCCCCCCAATGCGGTGGAGGATACAGAGCGCTTGTTTTTAAGGATACTCAGCGCTTCTTGACTGGGGAAGCGGGCATAGTAAGGCTCAAGCCAGCCCAAACGGCTGGACGGGATACCGTCATTGCCATCGGGGTAGGGGATTTGCTTTTTGCCGGTGCGACGCTCATAGAAACTGGTATCGCGGTCACTGGCAAGAATACGTTTGACCAGTTTATGTAATGCGCCGTCGGTTTCATCATACAGGTTGATGCCATTTGCCATGCCTAATTCAGCCATCATGACCAGAGGCGCCACGGCAAAAATATGATAGTCACGCGCGCGGCTTGCACGATTCATTTCCCGAGGCAATGAACCGTCAGGCTGCACTTCACGTAATCCGACTCGGGCGCTTTCTATACCCCATTGAAAAAACGCATCATTGTTTGTGGCCACGCCAGCCGCGCCCACGCCAAAGCCTAACCAGTAGCGGTGATTGGCAAAGGTTGAATTTTTTGCCTGTGCGATATCCTTGTTTATATTATCGCGTATTTTGCTG
>JAIEPI010000154.1 GCA_019749855.1 Rickettsiales bacterium
TCCCGTGCTCACCCCCACCCCAGCCCTCCCCCCTCAAGGGGGAGGGAGTTTGCGAGGCTCACATCAAGGGCGCAGGCATTACGCAAAAATCCTACGGAAGCGGAAAAAAAACTCTGGGCGATTCTGCGCCATAAACAATTGGCAGGATATAAGTTTCGCCGACAACAGCAAATTGGTCCGTATATTGTTGATTTCGTTTGCTTTGACAGCGGTCTTATCCTTGAAGCGGATGGTGGGCAACAAGCGGAAGAGCAAAAAACCTACGATGACCGCAGAACAGATTTTCTTAATGCAGAAGGCTTCACGGTTTTACGCTTCTGGAATCACGACATCCTGCAAAACCCTGAAGGAATCTACGAACAGATCAAGGCATATATTGCTTCTCCCTCCCCCTCGAGGGGGGAGGGTCAGGGTGGGGGTGCCACTACAGCACCCAGTCTCATCCTGCTGTGCGGACGCTTTGAAGGCATTGATGAACGCATCAACACACATTACCAGCCGCTGGAGGTAAGCCTCGGGGATTTCGTGATGTTTGGCGGTGAAGTGGCGGCGTTTGCCCTGCTGGAGGCGGCCCTCAGGCAATGTTCAGGCGCATTGGGAAACCCGCAAACCCTTGACGAAGAAAGCTTCTCCATAGGTAAAAATAGTGCTTTACTCCTCGAGTATCCTCATTATACTAAACCGCCTTCGTGGAAGGGGTTAAGTGTGCCAGAGATATTGGTTTCTGGTCATCATGCCAACATTAGTCAATGGCGCAAAGAGCAGGCGGAAATCGCCACTCAGACGCGTCGGCCTGATTTGTGGGACGCTTACCGCCAGACGCAGATAAAAGAATAATAAGACGATCAACAAACACACGACGAACATAGGGAGAGCCACGATGAATATCGTACAGGCGCTAAACAAAGAACAAATGGACAAACTGGCAACGTCGAAGCGCCTTGATGATTTCGCCCCAGGCGATACCGTTAAAGTGAATGTACGCATCGTTGAGGGTAACACCGAGCGAACCCAGCTTTTTGAAGGCGTGTGCATCGCTCGTAAAAACCGTGGGCTGCAGTCCAGCTTCACCGTGCGCAAGATCAGCCATGGCGAGGGTGTTGAGCGTGTGTTCCCGCTCTATTCACCTCGCGTTGAAAGCGTGGAGCGCGTGCGTCGCGGTGATGTGCGTCGGGCAAAACTTTACTATCTGCGTGGCCTTACCGGTAAAGCGGCGCGTATCCGTGAAAAAATGGATTTCCGTCATTTGGCGGGCAAAGCTGCCGCCGCTGAGCGTGATGCTGATTTAAAAGCACATGGCGCTCAAGGCACACCGGACGAGAAAGTCGCTAAAGCGGTTGGGCCAAAGAAAGCCATCAAAGCGAAAACGGCGAAAAAGCCTGAGAAAAAAGTGAATAAATAGCCCCATTAAACATGAATAAAAAAAACCGCCGTGGGGGAACCTCCGGCGGTTTTTTAATTCATTTTCTTCTAATCCAACTCTAAACCGCTCGGAGCCCTGAGCCGGGGTAAAGACCCAATCCCACCTAGCCTATCTGATGAAAGATCTGTGTCCCTTGCCCTTTCCACAAGACCTCGCATGTAAGAGCCCATAATGTTCTCTCTAATTTCTGCCCGACAAGGATCCTGAAAATCTCTGGCGTGCCCTTCCCGTAAATTTTGCAGTACTTCAGGACGGCTAATATCGGAACGAACTGGTGCACTACCAGTAGAGTGACGGGATGGATCAGCGTCGCGATCCCGTTCTCTAATCCAAGCATCAATAGCAGCACGCTCCTGTGAATGCAAAGTTTCAAATACTGACATAACACCTCTTCAAAACTAAAAATTACTAATCTTTTAATAGTAAAGTGCAGTATATTCTACAAAATCTAAAAAAATAATTAATTTTTTAATGTTTTGCAGCTTCCTCTCAACAAGAAATCCCCGCAAAACCCTTGCTTCGTCTGCCACTTCCCTCTATTTTTTTCACTCAATCTGCATAGAAAAATCAAGCCATGACCACGCAGCCCTCGACCCTGTTTGATAAAATCTTTGCCCGTCACCTCGTGGACGCGCAGGAAGGCGGCACCTGCCTGCTATATGTTGATCGCCACCTGGTGCATGAAGTCACCAGCCCGCAGGCGTTTGAAGGGCTGCGCATGACCAATCGCCCTGTGCACCGCCCCGATGCGACGCTGGCTGTGGCGGATCATAACGTGCCAACAACGTCGGATCGGTTGCTAGGCATCAAAGATGAAACCTCGCGCATTCAGGTGGAAACACTGGAGAAAAACTGCGCCGAGTTTGGCGTCACCTATTTCCGCATGGATGATAAACGCCAAGGCGTCGTGCATATTGTCGGCCCCGAGCAGGGCTTCACGCAGCCGGGCATGACCATTGTCTGCGGCGACTCACACACCTCCACACACGGCGCGTTCGGCGCGCTGGCGTTCGGCATCGGCACGTCCGAAGTGGAGCATGTGCTGGCGACGCAGACGTTGATTCAGAGCCGCGCCAAAAACATGCGTATCACCGTGGATGGGACGCTGGCAACAGGTGTCACCGCCAAGGATATTGTGCTGGCCATCATCGGCAAACTGGGAACAGCCGGTGGCACGGGTTACGTCATCGAATATGCGGGCGAAGCGATCCGCAGCCTGTCAATGGAAGGTCGCATGACCGTGTGTAACATGTCGATTGAAGCGGGCGCGCGCGCCGGTTTGATTGCGCCGGATGACACCACGTTTGCGTATTTGAAAGGCCGTCCCATGGCGCCGCAGGGCAAGGACTGGGAGGCGGCTGTCACTTACTGGAAAAGCTTCTCCACGGATGCAGGCGCCCTGTTTGACAAAGAACTGACCCTGCACGCCTCGGACATTGCGCCGCAAGTGACATGGGGCACTTCCCCGCAGGATGTGTTGCCGATTACCGATCGCGTGCCCTCCCCTGAATCCTTCGCAGATGAAAACCGCCGAGTTGCCGTCGCACGCTCGCTGGAATATATGGGACTCACGCCCAATACGCCGCTCACGGAAGTGAAAGTTGATAAAATCTTCATCGGATCGTGTACCAATGGCCGCATCGAGGATCTGCGCGCCGCCGCTGCCATCGCGAAAGGCCGCAAGGTGGCCGCGAACGTGAAATTGGCGATGGTGGTTCCCGGCTCGGGTTTAGTCAAGGAACAGGCGGAAGCCGAAGGCCTGCACGACATCTTCACCGCCGCCGGGTTCGAGTGGCGTGAAGCGGGCTGCTCCATGTGCTTGGCGATGAACGCCGACCAATTGGCCCCCGGCGAGCGCTGCGCCTCCACCTCCAACCGCAATTTTGAGGGACGTCAAGGACGCGGTGGCCGCACTCACTTGATGAGCCCTGCCATGGCCGCCGCTGCCGCCATCACCGGCCACCTGACGGATGTTCGCACACTAGATATGGGGCTGAAAGCAGCATCCTGATGGCAACACACGGGGGCATTTTTAAACCAGTTAACACCGGCTCAGAATCGTTAGTGGTGCCCAATTTTCGCTACATGCGTGACCAGATTAAACACCCGAACGTGTCGATTGGTGCGTATAGTTATGGCACGCCGCAGATCCGCTGGTTGATTGGCAAAGAACGCGTCACCATTGGAAAATTCTGCGCCTTCTCGCCGGAAGTGCAGATTCTAATGAGCGGCAATCACAATATTGACACCGTCTCCACCTATCCCTTCCAGTCGCTAACGGATTTGTGGCCTGGCGCGCTTGGCACCTGCCCCAATGCGAAGGGCGATGTGGTGATTGGTCACGATGTGTGGGTGGGGTTATCAGCCACCATCCTCTCCGGAGTCACTATTGGCAATGGCGCCGTGATCGGCACAAAGGCCGTGGTCTCGCGCGATGTGCCACCTTATGCCATTGCGGTGGGCAATCCGGCGCGTATTGTGAAATATCGCTTCACCCCTGAAGAAATCGCAGAACTACAAGACGTGCAATGGTGGGACTGGCCAGAAGAGAAAATCAGGCGTAACATCACATTCATCACTGGTAAGGATATTTTCAAACTTCGGGAGTGCGTGTGATGAGGTTTGTGATTGCCCCTGCTACGCGCTCCTGCGCTCCGCAATGGGCGCCGCTTCGCGGGCTCATGGCTGGCGCACACATGCTGTGCACGCTTCTTGCCTGTTGTATCGCCCTCACCGCCTGCACACCTCAGGAACGCGAGGCAATCCCACAACCGCAAAGTAAATCGCAAGGCCTGGTTGACTTGCGAAATGACGGATATTTTGAGCGCCTGAACATTAATGAGAAAGACAAAGACTAATGGTTAGTCGTCACATGCCGCCCTCTCACCGCAAACATGTGCCTGGCCGTCCCTGTACTCTGGATATGTATTTCCACACATTTTGTGAGAAGTTTGGAGAAAAAGTCGGGTTAGATTTAAGCAGGGAGTCTGATACAACGACAGACCAATACATATCGCGCGGCCTTATTCGACCTGAAGGTGAAGTTCAGATGCGGAGTGAAATGCCTGAGGCATTGGAGGAATTAAAACAGCTGCTGAATACATATGTTATGCATCGTATCGCTCTAAAAACTTCGTTTTTTATTAGGGATGAAAGAAAGGAAGCAGATCTACTTCAAGAGATATCTCGTGTTGTCCAATTGTTCGATGAACATTTCGAAACACCCATGCCCAGAAAACCTGATGATGCCTATGTAAAGGATTTGCTGGAGCAAACGATGCAGGACGTTTGTTTAAACTTGTTTTTAGAGAAAAATGCTATGGAAATTCATGCTCAAGGCCAAGGAGGCCATTCCCGATGAAACCCTTTAATGCCCTCACCGCCATTGCGGCGCCATTGCCACTGCAAAATGTCGATACTGACATGATTATTCCCAAGCAATTCCTGAAAACCATTCAGCGCACGGGGCTGCGCGAGGGGCTGTTTTATGAAATGCGCTTTCGCGTGGACGGCTCACGTGTTGATGATTTTGTGCTGCATAATGCGCCTTACGATAAAGCAGAGATTCTGGTCTCCGGCGATAATTTTGGCTGCGGCTCGTCGCGGGAACATGCGCCGTGGGCATTGCTCGATTTCGGCATACGCTGCGTGATTGCACCAAGCTTTGCCGATATTTTTTACAATAACTGCTTCAAGAACGGGATTTTGCCGGTGGCACTGCCGCAAGCGCAGGTGGATCAATTGATGCAGGTGGCACAATCCGAGCAAACCATCACCGTGGATTTAACCACGCAAACCATCACTGCAGGCAATCATTCTTTTGCGTTTGAAGTTGACGCCTTCCGCAAGCATTGCCTGCTCAATGGGCTGGACGATATCGGCCTGACCTTGCAGAAAACAACACAAATTTCGTCGTTTGAGCAAAACCAACAGCAAACGGCGCCCTGGCTCTATAAGGCGTAGGTCACTTCACTTAAGCTGCGCGCCATTTTTGTTTTGGTAGACGTGCTCCCGCCTCATGCGCCTCGGTGAGTGCCTTCACCTGCGGCTTGACATTGGCTAGTGCGCATAGGCGATCCAACACGCGATCAATCGCCGCCACATTGTCACCCGAGAAATCACGTCCACTCAGACGCATCACATCCTCACCTTTGCCGCAATGCTTCTTCAGTATGGCGGTTTGCAGCATGCTCTGACCGTCGAGGATTTGATGGCCGTCGGCATCTTTGACAAAATGGGCTGGACCATCCAATTGAAGCCACAGCGAGGCATCTTTTTCGCCTGCTGCCAGTGGATGCAGGTGCAAATTCGCGTCAATGGGACTGCACGTGTGATCAGACCAGACTTCTTTTTGCACGGTGACTGAATGATTGATTGCTCTAAGGCGTGAGCCCAATAACGCAAAAAACTCTCGCTCGAGTGAACTGGGTCGGCCTCTCGACTGATTCGCATTCATCAATACATACGGCGCCTGCGTGAGCCAGTCTGGCACGGGTATCTCCAAAATCTGCACCGCACTGTAGAGTTGGGAAAGATGCGATATATTTGTAATGTGGCGCGCATTCAGCTCGGTCGTCATCTCAGCAATTGTTTGCTGTGGAATGGGTACGCCTTGAACTTTCAGGCTCGCCACAGCCAACAGCGTATTGCTGAACGCTTGCTCATCGAGTGATGACCAATGGCCCTGCATCGCCTGAAACCATTGCTGCATCCAGTCCGCCCGTGGCGTCATGCTGAGCATGGTAATTGCAAACAGGCTGGGGGTGAACATCATCGCTTCAGGATCGCTCATCTTTTTCATGGAGGCTTCATACCAACACGCCATCCATTCCGGCGGCGGTTGCATACGAAACTGCAGCTGCGCCTGCATGATGGAGCGCAAGCCCGATACATCCGTATGCTCGATCATAGGGACGCTGAGTTCCTGCCAGCGATCCACCAGCGTTTCAAAACCGATGCGATTGGCCATAGACATGCGTGATAAGGAACAAACATCCAGCGCATTGCGCAGACTGGCCGCGATATAACGAATTGCTATCACGCCCTTTTTCGTTTGAAGCTCTTCGGCGAGTTTTTGCGTCAGTTTATCGAGACTTTTCTTTATAATGGGCAGTGCTTCTGCCAGTTTTTCATTGCACTCCTCACGCGATGCTCTTGGAACTACTGTGGCGTTTATTTTAAACATGTTTTCTCTTTTTTAAGTGTAATATAACCTAAAATTGGGCATGCTGTGTTAAGGTTTTGTTAATCCCGTCAACGACACAGTAAATGATAGATGGGGAGAGTATTATATTATGAAAATTGAGCCTGTTATATGTTCAGCTCCTAACTTGATCACTCCTCAAGGCTTCACCGTTCGCCTGTGCAAACTGGCCCCCACAACTGAGGATTCCGAAGTGCTTAAGCTCTGGGCCCCATGCTACGCGATTGAAATGCAAGCAAAATCGCTCAATTCTCATGCATTGGCAGAATACGCCCAGCAGTTGAATGACGACTACCAAAAAAAAGGTATTGCGATTGTCTTTCAGCCCTCACAAAAAGGGTGGCTGATGTTTGGCGACTGGTCACAATTGGAGGCGGCTATGGACGAACGGAGTTGCGCCCCCCCATTTGATGGCTTGGTTTTTGCGAAAATGATGGCTATGAAAGACCAGCATGAAAAGCAAACACAAGGAAGAGCGCGATGACAATTAAACAGATTCTTCTGTTGCCTGGCGATGGGATTGGCCCCGAAGTCGTCAATGAAGCCGTGAAGGTACTTGGCTGGTTTTCCACCTATAGCCGCGTGCAGTTCAAAACCGATCACGCGCTGATTGGCGGCCATGCCTATGATGAAACCGGCTCACCGCTTCCAGCTGAAACGCTGGCCAAGGCGCATAAAGCCGACGCTGTTTTGCTGGGCGCGGTGGGTGGCCCGTCATGGGAAGCACTTGATTACAGCGTGCGTCCAGAGCGTGGCTTACTGGGCATCCGCAAGGAGCTTGGTTTGTTCGCCAATTTGCGCCCCGCCTTGTGCTTTGATGCGCTGGCGGAATCATCCACCCTGAAACGGGACGTGATCGCTGGATTAGACATTATGATTGTGCGTGAACTGACAGGTGACATTTATTTTGGTGAGCCACGCGGCGTCACGATAGAAAACGGCGCACGCGTTGGGCGCAACACCATGATCTATCACGATTGGGAAGTGCAACGCATCGGACGTGTTGCTTTTGAGCTGGCAAAAAAACGTAACAAAAAACTCTGCTCAGTAGATAAAGCTAATGTGCTGGAATGCACCGAAATGTGGCGTCAGGAGATACAAAAAATCGGTGACACGGAATATAAAGAGATTCAGCTCTCACATATGTATGTCGATAACGCGGCCATGCAGCTGGTTCGCAATCCCAAGCAATTTGATGTCGTGGTCACTGGTAATATCTTCGGTGACATTCTCTCCGATTGCGCGGCCATGCTCACCGGTTCACTGGGCATGCTCCCCTCGGCGTCACTCGGTGAAGCCCGCGCCGATGGCTCGCGCCCTGCCCTGTATGAGCCAGTGCATGGCTCAGCGCCGGACATTATGGGGCAAAGCAAGGCGAATCCCCTCGCCACCATCCTGAGTGTTGCCATGATGCTGCGTTACTCCTTCGATATGGGCCGTGAGGCTGATCTTCTGGAATACGCGGTCGCACAAGTGCTGGCTGAGGGCATTCGCACTGGCGACATCATGTCAGCTGGCGCGAAACTGGTCTCCACCACCGAAATGGGCGAAGCGGTCATTGCCGCGCTTGATCGCCATGCCGCTGATTATGGTATTGCGGCGTAGGGCAGACGCTCTTATTGTTATGCCACTCCAGCGAAGGCTGGAATCAAGATCAACCTTCCGCTAGATTCCAGCCTTCGCTGGAATGACAGGATTATATGAAACGCGCCACCCTACTCGCCACCCTCCTTGCCACCTTCCTCGCCGCCCCCGCATTTGCACAGGGCATCAACTTCAATGTCCCGGGGATCACAGCAGAGCAATCGCAGGCATTGCAGCAACTCATGGGGCCGGTGGTGCAAGCATCGACGCAGTTTCAGGCCTGCGTCAATGACAAGCTGGGGCAGGACGGCATGAAACGTATCGGTGCTGAAGCCAAGATCATGAATCGTGAGATTGTGGCCCATTGCAAAGCGGGAAAGCCAGCGGAAGCTCGCCGCGTTGCCGAGCTTTACAGCGGCACCATCGAGGGTGAGGCGGCATGGGGTTGTGCCCGTAAGTTAAAGCATTATCTGGCGGAACCACAGGTGAAACAAATGCTGGGCAAATATAGTGGCATGGTGAGTGAGTTGGCTGAAGGCCGGCTGCCACAGAATATCTGCACGGGTATCGTTACGCCACAGGGCACCGCTCCCTGATTCTTTGTGCAAATTAGCGCTTTGCCTGTTGCGTGCATCCCATTGGGTCGCTAAAATGCACCCCCATACATAATCACAGGGTTATCCATGTCCTACAAAGTTGCCGTTGTCGGCGCGACCGGAAATGTCGGCCGCGAAATTTTGCAAATTCTCAGTGATCGGAATTTTCCGGTCTCCGAGGTGGTGGCGCTCGCCTCCAAGGATTCTCTGGGCAAGGAAGTAAGCTTCGGCGAGCATAAAATTTTGCGCGTGCAAGCACTGGACGATTACGACTTTACGGGCACCGATATTGCACTGTTTTCTCCGGGCGCTAAAGTTTCAGCCATTCATGCGCCGCGAGCTGCGGCGGCGGGCTGCGTGGTGATTGATAACACCTCTCATTTCCGCATGGATCATGACATTCCGCTGGTGGTGCCGGAAGTGAATCCGGAAGCGCTGAGGGATTTTGGCAAACGCAACATTATCGCCAATCCTAACTGCTCCACCATTCAAATGGTGGTGGCGCTGAAGCCGCTGCATGATCAGGGCAAAATTAAACGGGTGGTGGTGTCCACCTATCAGTCTGTCTCTGGGGCAGGCAAAGAGGGGATGGATGAACTCTATAACCAGACCAAACAGCTCTATATTGGTGAACATAAAGAGCCAAATAAATTTCAGAAGCGCATTGCATTCAACCTGATTCCGCAAATTGATGTGTTCATGGACGATGGCTCGACCAAAGAAGAATGGAAAATGGTCAATGAGACCAAAAAGATTCTGGGAGCGGAGATTCAGGTCGTCGCCACCTGCGTGCGTGTGCCGGTGTTTGTTGGCCACTCAGAATCCATCAATGTCGAGTTTGAGCGCGAAATTGAAGTGGAGGATGCACTGGATGTGCTCGCCGATGCGCCGGGCATCGTCATCCTTGATCGCCCTGAGGAAGAACTCTATGCCACGCCAGCCGAATGTGCTGGCGAAGATGGTGTGTTTATCTCGCGTCTGCGCAAAGACGTCACCGTGAAGCATGGTCTGAGTTTCTGGTGTGTGTCGGATAATCTGCGCAAAGGTGCCGCGCTGAATGCGGTGCAAATCGCGGAAGCACTGATTAGTGATTATGGCCTGAAAGCTAAGGCCAAAGCGGCCTAGGCTTCAGTTTTAGTGCTCACCATTCACGTGAGCACGCACAATCAGCAGGCGCAAGAGCAAGTATAGCACCACCGCATTGAGCAGATGCCACAGGAAATGCGTGCCGTAAGGTACGTAAGCGCAGACGCTATGATCGATGGTGCGGAAGGTGATGGATAGGCTGAACAACGCGATGGCCGTCCATAACAATGATGCTTCCGGCAATGCGTGACGCTTTGCCCAGAGGCCCAGCATGAGTAATGTCAGGAAGGCTGGCGCATACATGACGCTGCCATTCAGCAGATCGGGTGGCAGGATACTTTGCGCCGCATAGGTAACGAGGAAAAACCCAAGCCATAAAATGCCAATCCACTCCCAGCCCATCCGCATCACACGACGCAAGAAGCACAGCAAATAGAGATTGATGAACAGTGTGATCGGTATGACGTCTGCCAGCATGGTCTCCTTCGTGGCGTAGAGATGCCACAAGCCGCTGCCCACACCGATTGCCGCCAGAATCACAATCAGCAGTATCATGTCTAAGGTACGCCAGCACAGATGGCGCTCCATGTGCCAGTAATCACGACCGGCGCGCCAGGCCGCAAAAATGAAGGCAAGATTGGTGATTGCATTCAGCGGCTCTGCCCATAAGGCTGCGTCCCCCGCACGCTCACAATATTCATCCAGAAAGGTGAAGGTTGCGATGCTGCTCATATGCCCGCCCCCATTTCCTTTGTGCGCTCAGCGATTCGTGCCAGTTTTGCTGCGCGTTGGCGTTCCTTACGGATTTTACGCTTGCTGCTGCGCGTGACGCTGCGAATCAATTGCTTCATCAGTATATAGATCAGGATGGCATTAAGGGTATGCCACATGAAATGCGTCCCAAACGGCACATCGCCGCACGTCACCTGATCAACGCTACGAAAGAAAAGTGACATCACGCCAATGAGTGCCGCCACCAGAAAATCACGTGCGGCGGCGCGGCGCTTCATGTTGAGATAAAACGCAATCACAATCAGCGCACACATGGTCGAGAGGTAGCCAATAGAATTATTAAACGCATCAGGGAACTGGGTGACCACTATGTGCGTAAAACCGGCATAGGCGGTAAAGCAGATCACCGCCTGAAAGGCGCCGGCCTGTGCAATTCGCACCAGCGCACTGGTGAAATAAAGCAGAATAAACGTAACGATAAACAGCGTATCAATTTTCTCATTCTGATGGCTTGGCATCGTATGAAAAACGAAGCTTGCAATACCAATACATGGCACAAGAATGAGCAACGCCTTGATGTCCCATAAGCGGCGATGCTTCAGGATTTGCAGCCCTTCAAAATAAACGAGCAGGCGAATGGTGATATAGAGAAACGCGAAACTGCTGAGTGCGTTGAGTGGTTCAGCCCAGAAATCAGGGCCTTGACGTTCACACAGACCATAGATGGCATAATCGATCCGAGGCATAAGTTTAGAATAACACAGAGTGTTTAACTAAAACTAAAGATTTCATGCTGCAACGCGACGCAATGATGCAACGCACCATGATCTCATTAAACTCGTGACCGATGTGTCACGCGATGGCTCAACGCCCTCTGGGATTACGTAATTGCTCACTGTAATGCGCTGCCAATTCATCAGCTGTCCCGATACGGGGGGCTTTTTGATTCAGTGGCAGGAAGCGGCTCTCACGTGAAAAATCTCTATTGTTTTGCTGCAGGGCACTGGCCAGTAATTCACCCAGTTCCGCTGAGGGATAAATCTTAACAATCATCTCACCCATACTGGCATTGTATGAATCCAGTTTGTGGCCATCCACGGTATAAATACCCGTGGGTTTCTGCTCCACCTGACGATACAGCTCATCCGGTGTTTTAATACTTTCCTCTGCCGCTTTGAAAGCGGCAGCATCACCTGCTAACTCTAGAATTTTCTCCCTATTTTCGTCTTGCTCTGCGATTAAGATATCAATTTTTCTACGAATTTCTTCTCTTGCATCTGGCCATTCTTCTTGAATGCTTAACGATGGAAATTCCGTCAAAAATTCTGGATGTTTATTTATGGCTTCCATAACTCTTCTATAATTTGATTCTCTGTTATCTGCATATATATCAAAATCTTTTAAACGTGTGATTATCTCACGATACTGAGTGATCGCTTCCTTTAACTCGTTCCTTCTGATGAGGATATCTCGGCAAGCCTGCTGCTCCTCGGTGAGGATTGTCTTTTTGCTAATCAATTCATTCGTGAAGACGCGGGGGCCGGTGAATCCATCCGGCAACGCTTCTAAAATACCTTGGACTTTCGCAAAGCTATTTTTGTTAGATATTTTAATGAGCAATACGGATGGCGTGCCAATCCTATCCTCCGCGGCTACATCTCTGAATACAAGTTCATCATCCTTCTCCGCTCCATCTCTGACTACACGTTTAGTCAATTTTTCACGTTCAGCCAATTTTTCCTTCGCTTCATCAGAAAAGGGAGGCGGATCATTGGGCTTTTCATATCCGAATAAGGTGTTCATCGCATTAAACTTAATCAGCTTAGAACGTAAACGTTGTTCCAGAGGCAACTCATTGCTTCTGGCCTTGGATGCATCCTCTTCTATGGGTCGGTAACGCTCACGTAAAATATCTGGCACGTCTTTGAAAGACAGCGTTGATTCATTTAATAGTGGAGTGTTTGGACGCTGGCGCATAAGCAGCGCTTCCATCTCGGAATTAGGGTATAGACATAAGAGCGGATTACCGTTTGGCCCCACCCCCGGATAAAGCACTGGCGCACGCATCATCATCGCACGCACCGCTGGGTCAGACAGCGCCTCATGGGTAAATGGGGTGGGATTGGCAATAAACCACTGCGAGACGGCCGGATGATCTTGAAAACATTTGGCCACCCATTCAGCTTCAGTAGTCACTCCGGAATCGATTGTATCAATCAACTCTGCCAGCGTACGACTCGCGGTTTCAAGACTTCGAACATTCTGTGTTAATGTAAGAAGATGATCCGGCAGGGCCGGTATCCCTCTCGTCTCATTGTGCGATAATGTTTTTAAAATCGCATTGATATTATCCATATGTTTTGAGACATCCCTAAGACCTGCACCCGCCACATAGGATTGCAAACGGCCTACGGCGTGCAATCCAGCGAATTCTTCGGGTTTAATTTGCTCAACCCACACCCTTGTCACCTCACGGCCAGCCATATGGGTTACCAACGCGGCCACCGGATCGTGATGCTCCTTGATTAAAGCCTCATCTAAATCAGCAAAACGATGCTTCGCTTTATTAAGTAGAGCGTCATTGGCATTGGCGCTGAATCGTTGAATATGCTCTGAAGATTTAGCCAATTTGGCAAAAAACGCTTCGGCACTCTCGCCACTTTTCAGGACAAAGACGCGTGCGTCCTGTCCCTTTGCCGCATCTTTTTGGACAGAGTGTAACAATCCTAACGCTTGAAGCGATTTCTGTAGGCGCTCGAGCGTTTCCTCAGGCGCGCGCACCGCTATCACCGGATGCTTCAAAAATGTTTGAGTAAAACTCTTTTGGATAAGTATTTTTTCTTCGCGGGTTTTACCACTCAGGCTTTCGTTTAGTCTTTTTTTATCCTCAGGGTCGCGCAGGCTGATGGGTGAACCGATAAGCAGAAGATTGGTTTTATCATCCGGCGACGAAGCCACCAGCCCAGTCATTTCCTTTTCTAGCGCCTCAAGATCAAAACCGCGGTCAATCGCCTCCTCGATTTTAGCTAACGCCTTTTCTGCCTGAGGATCCTTTTTTTCATTTTTCTTTCGGTGGCCTTTGTAGGCTTGCGCCACTGCATCTGGGGAAACTTCACGCACGCCAAAGTTCTGACGAGCCGCATCGTCCAATACCTGCCGCCTGATAGACGGCAAACCTCCATTAATCAGCTTGTCACCTTCAATGCTAAGCTGTGAACGCACATCTCCCCATAACGCATCAGGGACAAGAAGTCTCTCCACTATGGGTGTTTCATTTGGCTGTGTTATGCGCTCAGGCAGCACCTCATCACCGAGCGGCCTTAACGCTGGTTTGCCAGGCTGATAGGTAAAATAAAGATAATGGGCCGTTTGCCCTTTGTCACTCGCGCTTCCGGCGAGTAAGCGAATCGCCTTACGTATGTTCTGCTGGCGCTCAATCACCTTGTCATGAATCTTGAACGGTTGAACCGTCTCATCGTGACGAAGTGGCGTGCTATCATGATGATTTCGAATCAGAGTTTGCAGCGTGGACAGATCCTCTGGGGCGATGAGTAACCCCTGATCTAGTATCCTGATGGAGGGGAAAATTTGCTGATAATAGCCATTACCTTTCAACCGCTCACGAATGTCAGAGGCCTTAATGCCTGTGGGAAGTGCCTGCCTGTCAATGGTAATGAAAGGACTAATGTTACCATCCGCCAGTCTTTTGCGAGTAAAAATGAGGGCCTTGCTCAGTAACGGGCCATCATCTGAGAGCGTTCTGGCAGGGGTAAGCGGCGGATTGGTTACTTTAGAAGGCGGCGTTGAATCCCTGTGCGCAGTTTCCTCTGCCGCCTGCATCTTGGCAGGTGCCGTCTTTTTTATCGCCAGCGCCGCATTCAGATGAGTCGTCCAGCTTTCAGCAGATTTAAATGGCTGACGCGCATATCTTGCATTAACTGCGTTTGGCATTTTTTCACGCAGATCCAATATCGTGTTATAGGCAGAGCGATTCAGCATTTGGTACAGGGAAGAGCTGACTTCAATACTGACGTAACTGGTGCCGTCATTAAGCTTCCCCAAGCCATAATCAACGGAGGCAAGTGTGCTGCGCGTGAGGCCATTATCTTCTAGCGAAGCAATGAGATCGTCCAGTTTTCCCTGAGGATTGTGCAATACCAGTAACATACGTTCGGGATTGGATAATGGCGCGGCATAGACCCTGATCGTCTTCGGCGTGAGTGAAAAATTCAGGAAGCTCTTGCCAGTAAACCCACGAACATGCGTGATCTCGTCCACATGATTGGGCAGTTGCTTCGCAACTTCATCTTGTAGCCGCAACTTGTACACAGGCGTCTCACCACTCAGATTGGGTAGGCTGGTGATGGTCAATAATTTTTTGTGATCCACCAATGCTTTGGCCACCGCGGCATTGCTTGTATAGACATAACCACGGAGTTTTGTTTCTAATGGAATAGGTTTATTCTCAAGATAGCCCCAGCTTTCCCGCCCATCCAGAAGAGACTCCAGCGCAATAAAAGCCTCGCTATCATTCGCAACAATTGCCCTCAAGGCGCTGAGTGCATCAGGTAGAGGTAACTGTGGCGCGGAATTCGCAGGCTTTTTTACTTTTTTACCCATCGGGTACCCCTTTTTTAGGGGCGGATCATAGTGAATAATCGCTGAAAGAGTGTGAAGCTTTCTTTACAATTTAACAGTTAGCTCGGAATTCAATAAAGACCGTCCGAGCGCCCATGCAACAGGAAAACTGGCAATTCCCATAAAAAAGAAGATGTTAACAACAGTAAAGTTGTTCTTTATCAGAATGATGCATATCAGCGCTGAGAGAACCATACATAGTGAATTAATGATATTATTGGCTGCCACCATACGCGAGCGCTCCAGCGGCAATGCGCGTTGTTGAATCAGCGCATATAGCGGCACCGTGAAAATCCCCCCGCTAAAAGCAATCAACAATAAACTGCTGAGAATTCCCCATGCCAAGGGCTGCTGTAGCCAATGCACGACATCCATCAATTCATGATCAGACACAGCGCGCAGCGCCGGTGAGCACGCCACCAGCAACAGTGTGCCTAAGCCCATACCGAAGCAGCCAGCGGCAACAAATCGCGCATGAACCTCGCCTTTCATCAAGCGGTTGCAACACACGGATCCCAGCGCAATGCCTAAAGAAAAAACGGAGAGAATCAACGTAATCACCTGCTCATCCCCCCCGATGTGATAGCGCACATAAGCAGGAATTTGCGCCAGAAAACTGGCGCCAACAAACCAAAACCACGATATACCCAGAATGGAGATAAACACGATGCGCTGCGCCTTCGCATGCCGAACAATCTGCCAGGTTTGCTGAAAAAGATTCCACCGCAGGATTAAATCTGGTGCGGGCGCCGGTGCGACTGGAATAAATCGACTCACACCATAACCAAGTAGCGCCACCGCCAAAATGCCAAGCGAAATGATGCTTTCGCCCATCGGCTGAAGAATCAGCAATCCGCCCAGCATGGTACCTAACAAAATGGCCAGAAATGTGCCCGCCTCAATCAAGCCATTGCCGGCAATCAATTCATCCTTGTGCAGATGATCCGGCAGGACCCCATATTTGAGTGGCCCAAAAAAAGTCGAATGCGTGCCCATGCCAAACAAAACCAGCATCAGCATCCATGTCTGTTGCATCAAAAAACCCACAACGCCCAGACACATCAACAGGATTTCGGCTAGTTTGATGATGCGCATTAAGCGTGATTTCTCATATTTATCAGCTATCTGACCAGCCAGCGCTGAAAGAATAAAAAATGGCAGAATAAATAAGCCCGCAGCCAGCACCGTTACTTGCTGTGCCTCCTGATGCGGTATTCCAGAGGACGCCATACGAAAGGTGATGAGTATGATGAGCGCGTTTTTGAATAGATTATCATTCAATGCGCCCAGAAACTGCGTCACAAACAGGGGTAAAAACCGACGCGTGCGCATCAGCGAAAGGGAATAATGCATGAACATCTCGCGATCAGATGTTGCCATCGTTACACTATTGTTGACGAGAATTCACGCATTATGGGAAGTAAAGCTGCCACGAAAAAATCAATTCACTGTTGCGACAAAACATGTATATTCCCGTTCGGCAAGACTCGCCTCGCATGGACGCGGGCAATTGAAAAAGAATACGAATCAGGTCTTCCAGGTTATCCATTCATGTCTGAATCACCGATTAATCCTCCCCCCTCACCTCATGTCGCCCTCAGTGGCTCTGTTCCTCGCGGACGGCTGACGATCTTTTTTGGATCGGCACCCGGAGTTGGCAAAACGTATCGCATGCTGAGCGAAGCCCGCCAACGTTTCGAGAATGGTGTTGATGTGGTGGTGGGAGTTTCTGAAACACATGGTCGTGACGATATGGAAGGGCTGGTCGGCAATATGCCTGTGCTGGCGCGCAAAGAAGTTAAGCAACGAGGGGTGACGTTGCGTGAGTTTGACCTCGATGCCGCTCTTGAGCGCAACCCGATGCTACTGATTATTGATGAACTGGCCTATTCAAATGCACCGGGTGCGCGGCATCCAAAACGCTGGCAGGATGTTGAGGAGCTGCTCAATAGCGGCATCAGCATCTATACGGCATTGGATGTGGAACATCTTGAGAGTCTCAATGATCTGGTCGCCAGCATTACCGGCACGCAGATCATGGAAACCGTACCCGATACGATATTCGATCAAGCCGATGATATCGCTTTAATTGATGCACCCTCCGACGAGATTCTGACGCGTTTTAAAGAGGGCAAGGTTTTTATTCCCGCGCACATGAAGGGACGCGCCGCTGAGCAGTTCTTTACCAAAGCCAATTTGGTAGCACTGAGAGAACTAGCATTACGCCGCACTGCAGAGCGGCTTGATGCGCAGTTGGCAGATTTCAGTCATGATAGTGGACAGCGTGAGGCGGCCATCTCTGAGAAAATCCTAGTATGTGTGGGCCACGATACTTTATCAGCACGCGCTATCCGTCATGCACGGCGCATTGCGGCACGTGCACGGGCGCCTTGGATCGCCGTGTATGCTGAAACTGCCAGACACTACAGTTTAACCAAAGCACAGCAGGATCAGATTGAACGCAATATCCAGCTGGCCGAGAAGCTTGGAGCGCGCACAAAACTTCTAAAAGGCAACAATGCGGTGGATGAGATTTTCACCTTTGCGCGCGATCAGGCCATCACCCGTATTGTGGTGGGTAAAGCGCATAAAGCCCGCTGGCGTGACGTGATTTTTGGATCACTGGCTGACCAGTTGATTCGCCGCAGTGAGGAGATCGAAATCTCCGTGGTGCCTGGCGATATGAGCTTCCAGAGCATGCGGCTCACCTGGTGGAAACCGCTGCGTTTGCTCTATCCGCAAAGTGGCGTTGGCATGGCGTTTTTCAGCGTATTGCTTTGCACGCTGCTTGGCTTCCCACTGCGCGGTTACATTGATACGGTGAATATTGGCATGTTTTATATGGCCGCGATCGTTGCGGTTGCCTCACGTCATGGTCTGATGCCTTCCATCCTGACGTCTCTCATGAGTGTTTCCCTATTTGAGCTACTTTTTATTACCCCGCTCAATATGGGAGATGTGATGAGTTCGCATTACGCCATTACATTTGTCATCATGTTAATCACCAGCCTGATCATCAGCTCGCTTGCCTCACAGTTACGCTTGCAGGCTATTTTCTTTCGTGAGCGTGATCGCCACACCACGGCACTGCTGGACCTGACCAAAGAAATGGCATCCCTGCGCGGCATTAAAGCCATGGCCGATGTGGCATGTAATCACATTACGCAGGTTTTTCGCTGCGATGTGAATCTGTTTTTACCTAATGAACAAGGGCAGCTTGCCAGTTACCTGACGCACGAGCCAATCTGGGATATTAAGGAAGAAGCTCTGGCACGCTGGAGTTTCCAGCATCGACAACCCTCAGGCATTGGCACCGCCACCGTGGCCAGTGGTATGTGGCTATACATGCCCCTCATTGCCAATGATGTGTCGCTGGGCATTATTGCCCTCAAACCGGCAGAACCTTTCGACTCTGAACAGATGCGTCTGCTGGATGCTTTCAGTAATATCACGGCTTCGTCGGTGCAGCGTGCCTTATCGGCAAAGCTTGCCGAGCGCTCGCGGGTGCACGCACAAAGCGAGCAGTTGCGCTCCAATTTGCTATCGTCGGTTTCCAGTGAATTACGCGCACCGCTGGCGGCTATTTCAGGACATGTCATGGCACTGCAAAATGCCAAAAGCAGTCTGGCCGCTAAGGATCAGAAAAGTATCGCGACCATTAAATCGCAAACGGCGCAGCTCTCCCGCATGGTGGATCATCTCACCGATGCCACAGAAATCGAGAATGTCCCCCTGCGTCTCAATCGTGAGATGCTGGCACTGGAGGATGTGATTCAATCGGCGGTGACGCGCATGGGCTCACAGATTAACACACGCGAAATCAGAACCGATATACCACGCGGGCTATTGCCCGTGGCAATGGACGGACCATTGATTGAGCAAGTGCTCATTAACATGCTGGATAATTCAATAAAATTTACATCTCCCGAGGATGGAAGACTCACCGTTCGCGTCTGTCAGACGGATGCAGTACATCTTGTGGTTTCCGTGCTTGATAATGGCCCGGGCATTACCGCTGGCGAAGAAGATAAAATTTTTGAGAAATTTTATCGCTCCACACAGTTAGAGATACATGACGGAAGTGGGCTGGGGCTGTCTATTTGTCGTGCGATTGTGCAGGCACATGGCGGCAATATGTGGGCAGAAAATAATCTCGAAGGGGGCGCACGAGTCTCATTTTCGCTGCCTCTTTAGGCATTAATTCTTATCCATCCCAGTGAGAAAGGAGCCGAATGTTTTAGTTCCCCGCATTTGGCGGCATGTGCAATAAGATGCTTAGTGCTGACAATGCTCGCCATGCACATGCGGCGGATTGTGCTTTAACAGTTTCTGCATTTTCTTCATCAGCATATCGCGCTTCATGCGGGAGAGATGATCGAGAAAACACCGCCCCTCAAAATACTCCATTTCATGCTGAATGACTGTCGCCAAAAATCCCTCGGCACGCAGGGTTTGCGTCACGCCTTCACGATCCTGAAAGCGCACATCAATGGCTGCAGGGCGTGTGACATCTGCAGAAATAAAAGGATAGGAAAGTGAGGCTTCATTGTGCGTCTGCATCTCCTCCGACTGCCCGAGTATCTCAGGATTAACCAAGGTGAGTGGCGTGCGCTCACCCCCCTCGCGTATATCAACAATAGCCACGCGCAAGGCGACACCGACCATCGGTGCGCTCAAGCCAATCGCGTCCTCGTGATACAGCGTATCATACATATGGTCGATCAGTGCACGCACCCCATCATCCACCTGTGGCACAAGCGCGGATTTCTGGCGAAAAATAGGGTGCGGAGCATAGGTAATCGACAAAACAGCCATGATTTAGTTTCCTTTATGTGGATAGGCTTGTGTCAAAGAGGATTCATCGTGACTTGTCAAGCATGACACATTTCGCCATGATCTCACGCATGAGCAAAGCATTTACCCGTGAGCCTGACGCTGACGACGACGGGGAATTACCCGAAGCGCCAGAGCCTGTGCCCGCAGGCACCAGAAACTATATGACGCCTAAGGGATTTGCGTCCTTACAGGCTGAATATCGCCAGTTACTAAAGGTCGAGCGGCCAAAAATCGTTGAGGTGGTGGCCTGGGCGGCAGGCAATGGTGATCGCTCCGAGAACGGCGATTACATTTACGGCAAAAAGCGTCTGCGCGAGATTGATCGCCGCTTGCGCTACCTGACCAAACGTCTTGAAGATGCAGAAATTGTTGATCAGGCCAAACAACAGGCATTGGAGCAAGTATTTTTTGGTGCCACCGTGACCTATGAGCGCAATGACGGCTGTCAGCACATCGTCCAGCTGGTGGGTAGTGATGAAGCCAATGCATCACAGGGTAAAATCAGCTGGCTGTCTCCGGTGGCGCGCTGCCTCATGAAATCCCGCGTGGGTGATGAGGTCACCCTACGTTCGCCAGGCGGCGAGGAGATGCTGGAAATACTGGAAATCCGCTATCTTCTGTGATTTATAGCGCCGAGATTGTGCGGGCGCATGAGAAGCCACGCAGAAACATCAGCACGAGTCCCGCATAACATGCTTTCAGTTCAAGACCTTACTTACCGCGTCGGTGGCCGAACCTTGCTGCAAAATGCCTCACTTTCCATTCCGGCGGGGCATCGTGTGGGGCTGGTGGGGCCGAATGGCATTGGCAAATCAACGTTGTTTAAGCTCATTTCGGGTGAATTAACCCCGGACGGCGGGAAAATTTCGCTGATTAAAGGCGCCACCATCGGCATGGTCCGTCAGGATCTGCCAGACGACGACACCACACTCATCAACGTGGTGCTCGATTCAGACACTGAGCGCGCCGCGCTGCTGAAGGAAGCCGAAACGGTCGAGGACCCTGAGCGCATCGGCTATATCTTTCCACGTTTAGAGGAGATTGGCGCCTACGATGCACCGGCGCGTGCCGCGACCATTCTCGCCGGCCTCGGCTTCGATGAAAAAGCCCAGAACTCCGCCATTTCCGATTTCTCCGGCGGTTGGCGCGCCCGCGTAGCCCTCGCCGCAGCCCTGTTTTTACAGCCCAATGTGCTCATGCTGGATGAACCAACCAACCATCTGGATTTTGAAGCGATGATCTGGCTGGAGAATTTCCTGAAACGTTATCAGGAAACCTTGATTATCATCAGCCATGACCGCGATATCTTGAATAAAACCGTGGATCATATCCTGCATCTGGAGAACCAGAAACTCGTCTCCTACACCGGCACCTATGATCAGTTTGAACGCCGCAGAGCGGAAAAGCTTCTCAACCAGCAAGCGCTGCATGAAAAACAGACCGCGCAAAAAGCCAAAATGATGGAGTTCGTCGATCGTTTCCGTGCCAAGGCCAGTAAAGCACGGCAGGCGCAAAGCCGCCTGAAAGCCATTGAGAAGATGGATATTGTCGATGCAGTGATGGCCGACCGCGTGACGGCATTTGTGTTTCCAGCGCCTGAGGAACTCCC
The DNA here is from genome assembly GCA_019749855.1 of Rickettsiales bacterium. Classification (GTDB taxonomy): domain Bacteria; phylum Pseudomonadota; class Alphaproteobacteria; order Rickettsiales; family UBA998; genus UBA998. Next base: position 21,708 of record JAIEPI010000154.1, read on the forward strand.
CTCACCGCTCATCACGCTGGATCGCGTCGATATTGGCTATGAGCCTGGCAAGCCCGTGCTGCGCAATCTGGATTTACGCATCGACATGGATGACCGCATCGCGCTGCTGGGCGCCAACGGCAACGGCAAATCGACGCTGGTAAAGCTCCTCTCAGGCCGCATGGAAGCCATGTCTGGCACCGTGTTTAAATCCAGCAAATTGCGTGTGGGCTATTTTGCCCAGTTTCAAACCGATGAGCTAAACGTCGATGAGTCGCCATTTGAAATCATGAAAGATGCGATGAAAGGCGTGCATGAAGCCAAAGTGCGCGCGGCACTGGGCAAATTTGGCTTTGATAAGCACAAAGCGGATACCAAAGTTGGCGAGCTTTCCGGTGGTGAAAAAGCACGCTTGCTGTTCTGCCTGATGAGCTATCACGCGCCGCATATCATGCTGCTGGATGAGCCCACCAACCACCTCGATATGGACGCTCGTGAAGCGCTGATGCAAGCGCTGAATAATTACGAAGGTGCAGTGATTCTGGTAAGCCATGACCCGCATCTGGTGGAATGCGTGGCCGATCGTTTATGGCTGGTGGCGGATGGTACCTGCAAACCATTCGATGATGATCTGGAAGCCTATAAACAGATCGTGGTGCGTCAGCGGCGCAAAGAACGCGAGGCCGTCAAACAAGAGGCAAGATCAGCTAAAAAACAGGATAAGACGCTGACCCCACATGAACAGGAAGCCGAAATGCTGGAGCAAAAAATTGTCCAGTTGCGCCAGCAAAAAGAAATGCTGGAGGATGAAATTGCCGTGGTGTGCGCTGAGGGGGATGCGAAACAGATCACCCGCCTGAACAAAACACATAGCGCGCTGCTCACCCAAATCAATGAAAGTGAAGGGGCTCTGGAAATCCTTATCTCGCAGATGTAGTTTAGGCGTGTCATTCCGGAGCAGACTAGAGTCCATCTTCCGTTTCCCGTCATCCCAGCGAAAGCTGGGATCCAAGTGACAGGGCGACTGGATTCCAGCCTTCGCTGGAATGACATTTTTTGACGATATTTATAGTTTAAAAGCCTCTTTGATGACTTCATCAGGCTTCGATTGTCCTGATCGGTAATCCATAATTTTGCGTCTATTAGAGTTGGTATAAAAATGCAGGTGAATCAGGACGCCAAATCGATCGTCAATTTCCATTTTTGAAATAATGAATCCCTCCTTTAGCTTAGGAATGATCACCGCATTATTGGTTGCACAGTGTCTGGAATAAACGAGCTGAAAGCCTTTCCGTGTCAGGATATCAACACAATATCTCAACAACAAACTGTAGACTCCTTTACGCCGATGCTCTGCCAAAACAGCTGAATTGACCATATAAAATGTCGTCGCATTTTCCTGAATACCCCAGCTCCATCCAACAAATTGATGGTGGCAATCAAAAACCCCAAGAAATAATTTGTAGGGCACACCCAGATTTTGTCTGAGTTCTTCAATTTTGGCTAATTCTGCGGTATTGAGGACATCGTTGAAATCATAACTATGAGTGTCCGCGAATAATTGACTTCTGTATTGTTCAATAAGAGGTTTAAACTCCTCCTCAGATAATTCTCTCACACTATAGTTCTGCATATAGCCTCGGCTCACCGCTTGATGACGCACTATGATAAATCCACCTGTAAGTTCAAGCTTCTTTAGAGAACAAAATGCCTATTATTTATGTCGATGCGGATGCGTGTCCGGTGAAACAGGAAATCAGCCGCGTCGCTGAGCGGTTCGGCCTCACCGTTTATATGGTGAGCAACTCCGGCACTTACACAGCAGGGCGCGCCAACGTCCATTCCATCATGGTTAGCGATGGCTTTGATGCCGCCGATGACTGGATTGCAGAAAAAGCCGCGCCCAACGATATTGTCATCACCAATGACATTCCCTTAGCGGCACGCGCACTGGAGAAAGGCGCCCACGCATTAGCACCCAATGGGCGTGCCTTTACCAAAGAATCGATTGGTACGGCATTGGCGATGCGCGAATTTAACGCTTACCTTCGAGAAACAGGTGAGAGCAAGGGCCACAACGCCAGCTTCAGCAAACAAGACCGTTCGAACTTCCTGCAGGCACTGGATCAGCTGGCCCGAAAACTCTGTGATTGAAACTCTGTTGTTGAAATTTTAGCGCCAACGACCATGCCCATGTCCGTAATCACCCCCACGGTTCCAGCCGCGATCATAGCCACGACCATAGCCACGGTCCCAGTCACAGTCCGGACGATCCCAGTAGCGGCGATTCCAGCCACGTCCTCGACCCCAGTCTCGTCCACCAAAATTCAGACCAAGTACAAAATTTGATGCCGGTGGCGGTGCATAATAAGGCTGCTGCGGCACATAATAAGGCTGTGGCTGCACATATACCGGCGCTGTATAGACAGGAGCCACCGGAAACTGGTTATAGCCATACCCCCCTACCAGCGTTACGTCTGGCACGCCTTGTTCGCTGGATGACTGCATCTGCCAGCTACCATCCGGCTGCAAACACGCCTGACCATAACTATTTTGCAGACGCCCGCCTATCTGAACATCCCGTGTATATTCACGGCAAAAGCTACCATACGGGCTTGCCTGCGCCGATGCGCTCAGCAAAGCCCCTCCCAGCACCATTAAGCCTAACGTACTCCATTTGAAGCGTTGCATACTCATATCCATGTTGCGTGTTTGCGTTATTCGCACCTTTGATACGTGGTGACATAAACAATCCTTCGCTGGTGTTTAAAAAATAATTTTTGAAATCCCTAGAAGGTTTTGATGCGCATCTTCGTATGATAAGGACGACGACAACAACGTCGTGAATCATTGTTTAACAGGAGACTTTATGCGTACGACGAAACATCTTTTACTATTGGTCATGACTTCCCTACTTACACTGGGTGCTTTTTCCGCTTCGGCAAACCATTGGAAGCACCGTGAAGCACAAATAGACGCCGCGGTAGCACAGCTCCCCGCTGACAAGGCAGCTACCACCAAAGAAAGCATCGCCAAAATGCGTGCTGAGGAGAAGGCCGGTTGGCAGAAAGCAAAGGCTCTGCACGAAAAAATGCGATCCATTCTGGAAGCAGAAACGTTTGATTCCGCTGCCTACCTTGCCAATTCAAAAGCCATTCGCGAACAAATGAACCTGATCGCCGAAGCACGTGATAAAACCGTGATTGATGTGGCGTCCAAGCTTACGGCAAAGGAGCGCCAATCTTTAGTCGCTGCAATGTATCAAAAACATGCTAAAGATAGCACAGTTACGAAACACTAAATGCTACACTGATGTTCCCACGGCGGCATCATTGTTGCCGTGGACATCAACCAAGTCACGTCTCAGTATGCACGCCTGCATGGCACCAGATCAAAAACCAGCGGATGATACCGAGCTTTTAGCGGCGATTAGGGCTGGGGATCATTCAGCATTTGCCACGTTAGTGGAACGTCACTCAACACGCTACTACCGGCTGGCCTATCGCTTACTGTTACATGCGCAAGAGGCGGAAGACGTGGTGCAGGACGCGTTTGTGCATCTGTGGGAAAAACCGTCACGTTATGATGCTAACGCTGGCACATTGTTTACGACATGGTTTTATCGGGTTATCACTAACCGGTGCCTTGATAAGCTTCGCGGCAAGAAGATGTTTTCTCTTGTGTCCGAGGAGCATTCCGATGGTAGCACCCCACAGGACGTTGCCATGGCGCACACCGAGCAACAAGTGCATTTAGAGCACGCGATTGCCGCATTACCTGAGAGACAACGCGTGGCATTGACCCTCAGTTTTTATGAAAACTTGAGTAATCGCGATGCCGCCGCAATAATGAATATCAAAATTGGCGCACTGGAATCATTGCTAATGCGAGCCAAAGCCACATTAAAGGAGGCTATGTATGAGTACCGATAATCAGTTTCCCCCACCCCATGATGAGGATTCCGATTTGCATGCCTGGCTTTCACAGCGTGCATCCGTTCCGCCGCGCCCGTTCCTCGCCGCACATATTCTGCAGCGCACCCGTGCCGTGCCGCCACAACCCATAAGCGCGATGCAATGGCTGCGTCAGCTTTTCATTGAATCGCCACTCCCCCGCCCGTCCTATGCGTTAGCGATGATGCTGTTGCTGGGCGTGGCATTGGGTCAGGGCATTGCTAAGTTTGACGATACCGTAAAACAAAAACAAGAGTTGCGTGTCATGCAAAGTTTTCTCTCGGCAGAGGCTGATTTATGAGCACCCGAATCAAGACCCTCATATTATTATCCCTACTGCTCAACATCATGTTCATTGGTTTTTGTGGCAACATCCTCTTTATCTCTCTCAGTAAGAAGGGTGCTTTTGACCAAAAACTTGCTGAAACCGGACTATCCCCTGAACAGCAATCGGCCCTGAAAGCAGAGCTGGATGCCATACTCGCGCAGAGTGAAAACTCACGTGAGGATTCCAAAAAACAATTACAGGAAGTCGTTGATGCGCTGACCGCTCCTTCATTCAATGAATGGGAGTATAAACAGGCCGTGGAGCGCATGGATGATAGCCGAAGAAAAGCACGTCGCCAAATGACACGTGGACTGCAAGCGCTGGCGACAAAACTCTCACAACCCGAGCGAGTCGCCTTATCACAAATGCTTCAGCGTTCATTTCGGGAGAGGCATGTCAAAGCACTGAGGAATGATGCTCTTCAGGTGCCGACTTCTACAGCGCCGGCGACAGATGCAGCCCCCACGGCACCGCCCACAGACCAGCCGTCGCAACCACTACCACCCTCCTGATAACCATGGAAATTATTTCGACGCATCGCTGCTTTGGTGGCACGCTGGGTTACTACTCGCATGCG
>JAIEPI010000210.1 GCA_019749855.1 Rickettsiales bacterium
ACCATGCGCTTGCCATTGCCTCGGAAGAAGTTGCGCTCTTCCTGTGGCGCTATTTCGACTCTGGCCACATCCGATAAGCGCACCAGATAACCATCCTGTCCACGCCGGATCACCAGATGTTTAAAATCTTCGGATGTCTTATAGTTTCGCTCCAGCCGCACCGTGAAATCGCGGGTGCGTGATTCAATATTCCCCGCTGGCAACTCGACATTTTCCGCGCGCAATGCCGCTTCAACATCCTGCACCGTTACATCACGCGCCGCCATGGCCTGACGATCCAGCCACACGCGCATGGAATAAAGCAAGCCACCGGCAATGCGCACGCGCGCCACCCCATCAAGCGCCGAGAAATGATCCACCAGATAACGATCGGCGTAGTCGGTAATTTCAATAACGGACAGGTTGTCACTCTCCAGATTCAACCACAAGATTGGATCCGCATCCGCGTCCACTTTTTGAATGGTCGGTGAATCGATGTCCTGCGGCAACTCGACCATGGCGCCGGAGACGCGATCGCGCACATCGTTAGCGGCATTATCAATATCACGCTCAATGGTGAACTCGATGGTCACGGTGGAGCGGCCATCACTGGAAACCGATGCAATGGATTTGATTCCTTCTATGCCTGCTAATCGCTCCTCCAATACTTCAGTGATGCGCGTCTCGACAACGCTGGCGGCAGCCCCCGGGTAGATGGTTTCGATGGAAATAATGGGGGGATCAATATCAGGATATTCGCGCAGAGGAAGTTTGCTGAACGCCACCAGACCAAAAGCAATCAGCAATAAGTTAATGACGGTGGCCAGCACGGGCCGCTTCACGGATACATCCGAGAGAATCATTGTGCTACCTTTGGCGCGTCAGCCGGCGCATCATCCTTTGCGTCGATAGAATCAAGCCCATCCGATAAAGACGCAATCACCTCCTGCCCTGCTTTGACTTTGGCATGGCCGCGAATCACCACCTGATCATTGAGGTTTACACCGCTGAGAATTTCCACTTTACCATTAAGCCGTGCACCCGTTGTCACCTCCAAAAGCTCGATGTGGTGCTGTTCATTGACACGCAGCACAAATACTTTTTCGCCTTTGGGTAATAGCGCTTCTTCTGGCACGCTTAGCGATTCACGCGGATTATTTTGCAGCAATACATACATCAGCATGCCAGGCCGTACGTGATGATCGGCATTTGGCAGAATCGCACGGGCAATCAATGAGCGTGTATCGGGATCAATGCGTGAGTCAATGGAAGCGACATTGCCACGAAATAATTCCCCCTGATACGCCGGAGCGCGTGCAGTCACTGGCGTTCCCACCTGAATGCTCGCCAAGTAACTTGAGGGCATGGTGAAATCCAGCTTGATGGTCTCGATGTCATCGAGTGTGGTAATGAGGTCCCCTGGCTCTACCAACGAGCCAATGCTGACATAACGCAGCCCTAACACACCAGCAAACGGTGCGGTAATAACTCGATCCCCCACTCGCGCCTTAATTTGCTGCACCGAGCGCTCGGCCAGCTCGACTGCCGTACGCCGTTCATCATAGACGCGCTGCGCGACTGTTTTGGTACGCAGCAAGGGGGTGAGGCGCTTCAACTCCCGCTTTTCTTCCTCCAGCCGCGCATTGGCGGCGGCGAGTTCTGCCGCCTCCTCTCCTAGCGCCAGCGAAACGATAGGATCACCGGCTTTCACTTGCTGACCGTCCTGAAAATGGATCTCCGCGATGGTTTCCGTGACGTTTGAGGTAATACTAAGCGATTCATTGGCGCGCGCCGTACCCAGCGCTTCCAGCTCATCCACCCACTGTGTACGCTGCACTGCGGCGACGGTCACGCTTTGCAGGGCGGGCTGTGCTGGCTTCTGAGTGCTGTACCACAAAAGCCAAGCCGCCAGCACAACAACAATAACTATAGTAATAATATAAATAATTTTATTTTTTATCATTCGCATTTAGACCTAAGTCGGATTATTTTCTTATAGAATTTCTAAACCTGCATACCCTGCATCATGTACTTAACTTAAAAGCCATCATCAGACAATTGACCGTTCTCTTAGGCGGGGTGTAAAATAATCATTGTGATTAGCGCAGATTTAACAGATAATTCTTTACTGAGACGTTTGTTTGTTTTATGCAACCGTCTTTCGCTAAATCGACCGAGATATAGTTCATCTAGGCTTCGTAAGATTTAGCGGACTTGGGGCCGTCATCGGACCGCTTTGTTGAAGGGTTCTTCAGCACTGACACCGTGGGGCGGTTTTGGGTTAACAAATCTTGCGAGGCTTTATGAGATGGAACAAAGATATTCCTCCGTCCGTTCCCTGGTAGCGAATCTGCGTCCAGAGAAACCGCTTCATATCTACCGCCCCCGTGCGGTTGAAGAAGCGGCGCAGTATTTCCTGAATAATTTTAATGGCCGTGTTCTCTATGCGGTGAAAACCAATCCGGATCGTCAGGTGCTCAAACACCTGTATTCGTTGGGCATCACCTCATTTGACGTGGCTTCATTGCACGAAGTTCGTACCGTACACGAGCTTTTGCCAGATGCTGAGCTGTTTTTCATGCATACGGTAAAATCGCGTGCGGCCATCCGCTCGGCTTATTTTGAGTATGGGGTGCGTAGCTTCTCGCTTGATTCCGATGAGGAACTCTACAAAATCCTCGCGGAAACGGATAATGCGACCGACCTCAACCTCTTTGTTCGTTTGGCGATACCGAATACGTATGCCGAAATGAATCTGGCGGATAAGTTCGGGGTGAACCTCACGGAAGCCGCAGAATTGCTGGAACTGACGCGTGCCAACGCGCGCAGACTCGGCGTGTGCTTCCATGTTGGCTCACAGTGCATGCACTCTGATGCTTACCGCATTGCCATGCGCATGGCCAAGCAGGTGATTGATGCCAGCGGCGTCACCGTGGACTCACTGGATGTGGGGGGTGGCTATCCCTCCATCTATCCGGGCATGAATCCACCGGCCATTCACACCTATCTGGATGCCATCGAGGAGGAGTTCTCCGCCTTGTACGGCGACATGGAAATGGAGCTGATGTGCGAGCCAGGACGAGCCCTCGTGGCGGAATCCGGCGCGGTGATTGTGCGTGTTGACCTGCGCAAGGGGCAGAATCTCTACATTAACGATGGCACGTACGGTAGTCTGTTTGATGCCGGTCAGCCAAAGTTTATCTTCCCTGTACGCTTGATTCGTCCTAACGCGCCACATTCGACAGGATTGATGCCGTTCAGCTTTTTTGGCCCCACCTGCGATACGCTCGACTTCATGAAAGGGCCGTTCTATCTGCCGGAGGATATTTCGGAGGGCGACTACATTGAGATCGGGCAACTGGGAGCATACGGTCGTACCTTGGGGACCTCGTTTAACGGCTTCACGCCGGAAGACGGAACTCCGTGGGTTGATGAAGCCCCGCTCATGAGCATGTATGGTGCACATGTCGAGGCACCGGAAGTGCTGGAGATCGCGGCGTAATGTGAGTGAATAGAGTCTAGAGTTTAGAGTCCAGCGCGCCAGCACGTTCGGCTCTTCTCTAGACTCTACCCGTAAACTGAATTACAATACAGTCCGTTGGAGCGTTGAAATGGCTGAAGAGTTTAATTTGATTCTAGAGCATCTGCGGCACATTCGCGCAAAGGTAGATCGTATTGAGGATGAGCAGCGCCTGCAAGGGCTGCGGATGTCCTCCTTGGAGCGCCATATGTCCAATTTTCACAATGATTTTGTGACTTTTCGTGACGAGATTGACGGCGTAAAAGGACGGCTGGAGCGTATTGATCACCATCTTGGCCTGCACGACCATGAACATTAAACATTAATCCTGATCAGCGAGTCTGAAGTACAGAGTGTAGTGCGCCAGCTCGCATGGCTCTTCACTAGACTCTAAAATCTAAACTTTAGGAGAAAGAAAAATGAAAGAAGCCACCGCAAAGCAAGCTAAGCCGGACATGAAGGCGCAACTGCTCTCAAAGGAAGTGCAGCACATCGACATCACCTCGTTTGATGCACGGCCCATCATCGACCAGATGGCCGGCATGTCCTTCACCTCACGTGATACGGCGCGTGCGGCCAGCATTTACAACATGATGCTTGCTGACAAATCCTGCTCGGTAATCCTCACGCTGGCTGGCTCCACCTCGGCGGGCGGCTGCATGAAGCTGTACGCCGACCTTATCAAGAACAACATGGTGGATGCGATTGTCTCCACCGGTGCCTCCATCGTCGATATGGACTTTTTCGAGGCGCTGGGCTTCAAGCATTATCAAGCCACTGAAATCCCCGATGATCGCATTCTGCGCGATCTCTACATTGACCGCATCTATGATACCTACATCGACGAGGAATCGCTGCAGGCCTGCGATGGCACCATTCTGGAGCTTGCCAATAAAATGGAGCCGCGTGCTTACAGCTCACGTGAATTCATCCGCGAAATGGGCCGCTGGCTGGCCGAAGGCGGCGCTAAAAAGAAAGACTCCCTCGTGCAGCTCGCTTATGAGCATGATGTGCCCATCTTCTGCCCGGCTTTCACTGATAGCTCCGCCGGTTTCGGCTTAGTCAAGCATCAGGTGGACAATCCCAAGCGCCACATGACCATCGACTCCATCGCCGATTTCCGTGAACTGACCGATATCAAAATCAAAGCCGGTACCACCGGCTTGCTGATGATTGGCGGTGGCGTGCCGAAAAACTTCGTGCAGGACACGGTCGTGTGCGCGGAGATTCTCGGCAAGGAAGTCGAGATGCACAAATACGCCATCCAGATCACGGTAGCCGACGTGCGCGACGGCGCCTGCTCCTCCTCCACGCTGAAGGAAGCCTGCTCGTGGGGTAAAGTGGACGTGGCCTATGAGCAAATGGTCTTTGCGGAGGCCACCTCGGTCATCCCGCTGATTGCCAGCGACGCCTACCATCGCGGCGCATGGAAAACCCGTGAAAAACGTGCATTTGCCAAACTGTTTTCGTCGTAACAGTTAGCGTCTGCTATGCGTCTGGCGGTTCTGCGGATTGAGGATTTTCTGGCTCCGGTGATCTTTCACGGTGCACAGGCTTACGGCTTGTGGGAGTTGGCACCGCACGCCCCTGAAACATGGGCAGAGCTGATCGAATGGCTGCATGAGCCTGCGCATCAGGCGGAGATCACGGAGGCGCTATCGCACGCCACGCCCGTGCCGCAACCTTACCACTATGTGGCACCGATAGCCCCTTCCAGCCGCATCATTTGTGTTGGCCTGAATTACCGTGACCATGCAGCGGAGGGGAAACAAGCGGTTCCAGAAACACCGGTTTTTTTCATCCGTTACCCTTCATCGTTTGTGGGTCATCAGGAGGCGCTGGTGGCACCGCGCGCTTCAGCGAAGTACGATTACGAGGCTGAAATTGCGGTGGTAATTGGCAAGGCGGGGCGTCACATCTCGCATGCCGATGCCCTCAGCCACGTGTTTGGCTATAGCATTGCGATGGACGGCTCGGTTCGTGATTTCCAGAAACGCACGCCGCAATGGACATTGGGCAAAAATTTTGACGAAAGCGGCGCCCTCGGCCCTGACATTGTCACCGCGGATGCCGTCCCTGCTGGCGCGCATGGCTTACAGGTGCAAACTCGCCTCAATGGCGACATCATGCAGGATGGCAATAGCGCTGAGATGATCTTTCCCGTAGCCGACCTTATTGTTTCTCTCAGCGAGGTCATGCGTTTGGAGCCAGGCGATGTCATCCTCACCGGCACACCGGCAGGGGTAGGATTTGCGCGCACGCCGCCGGTTTACCTCGCGTCAGGCGATCATTTGGAAGTCACCGTGCCGGGCATTGGCACGCTGGTGAATAAAATTACCGCCGAGTGAACGAACACCCGAGTATGGGCCTAATGATAGGCCGTCATGAAAATGACGCAATACTCAACTATACTCGATGGTGAATCAATCTATCATTATTTTTCATGAGCTTCGTTAATAATATCACTCCCATCACTCAATCAGGCAACACCTCGTTTATCGAAAAGGTGGCACCGCAGACGCCGCGCGTCGCCATTATCGGTGCAGGCATTACCGGCCTGATTGAAGCCTATGAGCTGAGCAAGCTCGGCTACCATGTGGATATTTTTGAGGCTTCTGGCAAATGCGGCGGTCGTATCAGCTCCGTGCAAAATCCGTTTGGCGAAGGTGGCCATTTTGATGTAGGCGCTGAAATTATCGACCGCAACCATCTCGGTTTGATTAAACTTTGCCATGAATTCGGTATTCCACTCATTGATCGCCATGCCGCCATCAAAGGTGAAGGACTGATGACCGCCAATGGCAAACGCTTTCTTGATAAGGATATGCTGGATTCTGAGAACGGTCAGGGTGCCTATGCCGCCCTATGCAAAGCCATTGCGGAGGATAAAAAGTCGCTCAAAGATGAAAGCGGCCAATGGAGTGAGCATGCACGGGCGCTGGATCGCCTGAGCATGGACGAATATCTCGCGCAGAAGGCACAACAAACAGGTACAGCGCCCGAGGTGGTGGATATCCTGAAGGCCGGCTACACCAGCGAAATCGGCCAAGATACCAGCCATCTCTCCGCGCTTAATCTGATTGATTTTATCGGCACGGATGAAAAACAAGGCTTTTCCATGTTTGGCGATAGCGATGAGAGCTTCGCCGTGGAAGGCGGCACCGCACGTATCGTCGATGAGCTGCTGAAGCGCCTGGACGGCAAAGTCACTCTCCACACCCATCAACAGCTTCACCACATTGTACCTAGCGCTAATGGACAGAAAACCTTGCATTTTGTGTTGGCGGACGGCACTAGCTCGACGCGCGATTATGATGTCGTTGCCCCTGCCATTCCCATGCACGCGCTGGCCAAGGTCAATGGCATCGAGCATCTGGGCCTCTCGCCAGAGCACATCAATACCTTGCAGAATATGCAATATAATCAGCTCACAAAAATCATCGTGCAAACCAAGGGTCGCCCGTGGGAACATCTGCCCAACTTTAATGGGGAAGTCACGGGCGGTGGCACGGCTTTTCAGGTGGCATGGCCGTCGAACAGTGAACTCTCAGCAGCCACTCGCGGCGAAAACGGAACGTTGACCTTTCTGGTGGGCGGCGAAATAGCGAAACTGCCCCCTGAAGAGTTGGTGGCACGCTGCAAGCAGGATTACGCCGCCATCATTGGCAAGCCCGTCGAGGATGTATTCACGCCGCAAAAAGGCTGGGTGATGCAACACTGGAAGTCCGGTGGTTGCTATCCCGCCCCACAACCTGGCGCTTATATTGCGCTTGATGAATTTTCCAGAGACTTAGGCGCCAACAAAGAATTGTTATTGGCTGGCGGCTATGTCACAGCGCCCAGTGACCATGGAACATGGGTTGGCTTTATGCACAATGCCGCCGCCTCCGCTGAGAGCATGGCGCACCGCGTGGCAGAACGCTTACCTGAAATCGCGCAGCAAAAATCGCAGGCATTGGTGGGTAGCATACCGCACGAGCGATCCGCTTAAACAGCGATGATGTCATCTTATGCTGATTAACTTCCGATCTGTCTCGCGGCAGTAAGCGCCAAGGGATCGCGCTTGGGAAACCTGCCAGAAAATCCAGTGGCTCCACCCCGTGATCGACGCTGAAATTGCGCACGGTCCATAATCACATGTTGCGCGCTGGAACTTTCATTAGCCACCGCCAGTGAATTGGCCGGAAGTTCAATGGTAGCGGCCCGCGGATACGAGCCATTAGCACGTGATTGTCCGATACGCACCTCACGAATTTCCGGATAGCTACGCATGATTTGCATCGCCGCTTCATCCAGAAATGGCACACATAACCGATCATGATCCCCACTGAGGCGCTCCCAGGCATTGAAAACAAATACATCGCCCGCTTTATTGAGCCAGCCGGAGAGTTTTGCCACGACCTTGTCGTCAGTGTTTTTTGCTCCAGGTTTTTTGATCACGTATAACGAGGTGGTTGGCGATGTTGCCTGCGCTAAGGCCAGATTACGTGTCTCACCGTCAATATGGTTGCAGCAATTCACTTCAAATCCTACCCATAAGCAGCGAGCAATGTTTCTTTGCAAAGTCACAGGATCGGTCTCGCCAACGGTTTTCACTTTGCTCATGGCAAAGCCCTTACAGGCTTGGCCTTTCTCATCAAGGAGGCCATCACCGTGAATTGATATGTCCGGTGTTTTGTCATGAAGTTTTTTGTTCTTGAGATCATCCATCGTGGCTGCGATGATTTCAGCGGTCCTCTCATAACCCATTTGGTCCACACCCACGCGTATGAGATACTCTCTCACTTCAGGGTCGGGAACAAACGTTGCTTTTGCATCATAAATCACCTGTTTTGCATAGCTTTTCAGCTCACTCGCGGTGGCATTTTTTAGTCGATTGCGCAGTTTTATCGTTTGCTGTTTCTCAGATAAATCAGGATGCACTGAATGTATTTCAGCGCGCATCAGCTGCTCTATTTCCACGGCACGCTGCACTAGTAAGGAGACGCCCATACCATACCGCACCATGCGCTGTGCCCATAGGTCACGTTGCCATGTTGTCTCGAAGGGCATGAGCTTCGGCAATTCAAACAGCAGCAAATCATGGATCGGGCTACGGGTGTCTGCCTGCGCATGATGGGCAATAAACTTGGCGGCCTGAGCAAAATTGTCAAACATACAGGCAAGTTTATAGGCATGTATTTCTGGAACACCGTTATGTTCATTACCCTTAACATAGTTCATGAGCGGCAGAAGTCTCTCATAGAGTTCCACTTGCTGCGGATTCATCGGATGATAGCGAAGCAGCTCCGCATGCGGTGCATCTGGCCATAAAATATCTGTTTTATAGTGTGCATCAATTTCATCATTGCTCATGGCATATCGCTCAATCATCCAACGTAAATTGGGATCGATGGCATACATCACCGATTTATACTTGGCCGCAGTCACGAGCGCTCCGCCGAGGTAATCGAGTTTGTAGCCTTCGCCCCCTAGTGCCGCGCGAATCTTTTCCTCATGTGCTTCAGTTATTTTAAAGCGCTTCATAAGATTTAAGCACTTAAGGAACCCTTGCGTACTCTCTCGACTTCGTGGCTGATGCTGATATTCATTCCAGTGCTGATGAAACTCACTAAATATCACATGCCGTAGTGATAAACCCAGCTCCTCACGCAATCGTCGCCCTGAGAATGGAGGCGGCAGCACAGACTTTTCAGGCTGCATTTCTTTGAACTCGCGCTCCAGAATTCGTTCTTCCAGCGCGGTAAAATTCTCCATGGCTTCCATGCGTTGAAGCAGCCTCTCAGCTAGAACAAACTCACCCTGCCCTAAAATATAGTAGAATAAGAAGATGTCATGACAGGCAACAATATGATGAAGAAACGCATCAGCTTTTGATTTAGGGAGAGTATCCAGCTGATCCAGGCACCAGAGGAAGGTAGGGGTTAGATTTTTGTCTTTATAGTCATGGTAGCAGGTATTGAGGGTGTTGAAGACAAACCTCTCGCGATATTGTTGCGGTGTCATTTCCAAATATGATTGGTATTGATTAGCAATCGCCATCACACTGTTCAAAGTCGCTTGCAGAAACTCTGGTTTGGCGTAATTCACATAGCCAAGAAACTTATCGTTTTCATGCAGCTCTTCACGTGCATCCATTTGAAGCGGATCACCACCCACCAGCGCTCCCATAAGTCTTTCAACGGAGCAATGCTGGAGCAGAAAATCAATCACGTGTTGTGGGTTTTGGCCCTCTTCCTCATGAAGCAAATCAATGTTGCTCTCAAAATTCGTTTTTACATGATCATATCCATTGCGCATTTTGCTGATAAACAACGTATGATAAATGTAGTGCGACACCTCCTCTTCACTCAGGTATTTTCTGAGTGGAGCAAGAATCTTTTCACGTTGCTCCGCACTGCCCTGCAACAATTCTGTGACCGGCAGAGTGCGTTGATTGATGCTTTCTTTGATAAAGGCGCTTAATTCTTCCTGCCCCAGCAGCGGCCTCAGAATACCGAGAATCGTCTCCGCCACATGTAGCCGCCCATTCACAATGGCGGCGCCGAGGATGACAGAATAATTCATGCTCTCATTGCGAAAAGCCCTGTAGCTATGAGCATCACGACCCGTTAGATTGCGGTACTCATCAACCGATCGCGCCACATCCATCCATGCATCAAACAGGGCATCTTCATCGTCTTTAGTTTTTGCGGCTGAGCGAAGGTTTTGATAGGGCTGGGGGTGATTTTCAGGTTTTGTTCTCAGATTATCAGTGAGTATATTCTCGAGCCGTTCATAATAGTTTCGTTCGTCAAATTCTCCGTTGGGCAATGTATAAACACGACGCATCAGATCCAGATTCGCTCGCATACTCAATGAGGTTTTACAATGCGAGCCAAAAGAACTAAACTCTTCTTCATCACCTTTATCACACCAAAACAGTAATTGCCGCAGCGCATTGGGATTATCTATGTTTTTTGGCAAGGCTAATTCACGCTCAATCAGATAGTCGCCCAGTGCGCGATGTCCACTTGAGTAGGCATGACGTATGGCATTTCCGTTGCCAAGCAACGCCTCCTCAAAACCGGAATATGGCTTTATTGATCCAAACAATACGGGGATGCCGGAGAAGTTTTGTGGAACATTCCCATCCGCATCTGCTTTTGCTGAATGGTCAGCACCCCTCGCCTCATCCAACAAGCGCTGCACCAATGGTTGGTCATTCTGCGCAATCGCAAAATAGAAATAGCCCCTCAGCAAGTCTAGTCGAGGATTATAGGGATAAGGGTAGTTAGATGCACCACGTTCATTGTCAATCCAGCGTGCATCGGGAAAGAGCATGAGCGATTGAGCCATAAAATCATGGTTGGCAGTGAGCATCCATTCTTCATTCTCCATGCGAGCCATGTCACCTGGCTTTAAAAATTTCCGTGCATCAGGGCCTGGCTCTTGGAAACCTGACACTGCATCTTTAAATACCAAAAAGCGCTCAAGGAAAGGGAGGTCTTTGTAAAATTGACGCTCCAAGTCATCATGCGTGGGATACAAATTGGCTTTTGCCATCGCCGCCTTGATTTCGGGCGATACATCCAAGGCAGAGTTTTCTGGGGGAATCGTCATGATTACTGCTCGTCATCTTATTTTTTCAAAGACTTAGCACATCAAAACTTGAAGGCACGTGACAGTTTTATGAAGTTAACCTTACCTCATGAAAGCTCGACTAGTTTACTCGCGCATCGAGAAAGGCTGCAATTCTGAGGCAGGCCAATAGCGCATTTTAGGCACATCATCATGAAAAAAGGCTATTTGTGTGATGCTTGTGGTACGTGACTCATCCCGCGACATTAAAATGCCGCTCGTGCTTTCACCGGACTCCTGCCAGCGATGAATGAGGGGAATGCCCTCAGCGTCACTAAGCCTGCCCTGCCCCTTCCATTGCTCAAACGCCGCCATGCGGGCGGCAATAACATTCTCCGCATCCCATGACGAGGAGCTAATCATCACATCCTCATGCACTGGCTTTTCCTCAATGATCAAACGCTCACCATTCCAGTGAAAAATATCCACTGAGGCGGCATCACCAATGAGGATGGAAAATGGTCGATAGCGCGTAACATCCATGGTCAGGAGTGTATTGACCGGACTCATTGTAGAAAGTATCTCAGGAATGATCCTGCCACGCGATGGCGGATTCTCAGCTGGCTGAAAAGACTCATAGCGATTCAGTAAGCAAGCCCAATAACCAGAGGGTGAGAGGCCAATCCAAGTGCCACCTCCATCAACATCACACGGCGCGATAACAGATGATGACTCCAGAACCTCTGGGGGACGCTCGTGCCCCCGCGTGCGCTTTTCATCACGGTTCATGGTGATGCACATACCGTGCGGCTTACGAATAAGAGTGACAGTGCACATGGGCGGTATGACAGATTAGCTATTAGTTTCCGCACGATATATTTTCGTTGCGTTGGCCACGCCTATATCACCATCCATAGCGATCCCCATTGAATCAGCTTTCATTTTTATGATAGCCAGATGATGCACGGAATGCTGAATAATGAACAATATTTCACGGCCAATGCTGGACGTAGTGGTCACTTTTGGATGCCCGACCACAGTGGTTTCTTTGAGCAATAAAAGACGATACAGGCCATATTTTTCAACTTGATGACGAAATGTTGTCAGTAATTTAGGTAATGTTTCTGCCACCGCCTGAGGATTTGATTCCAACGACACATCATGGGCTCTGGCTTCATAGTCAATCACTCCATCAGTGATTTGAGTCGCCAGAACCTGCATAAACTCCAATACGTGACGAACATGCGCACCAATGGAAGATTGTCCATCCGGCGTGGCACAATAGTCTTCAGCGCTCAAGGTTTGCAACGCATGCTGATAATCATGGATAACCGATTGCAGCCCATTGATGAGAATCTCAACACTCTCCTCCTGATCATGCAGAACCTGATCGTGTGTTGCGGTTTCCAATGGCATCATTTTTGCGGTCAAGCTCATCATATAACTCAATAAGTCGAGGGATAAAGTTTTGAAGCATTTTTTTCATTTCGGTAATCCGTCCAAAATGCTTTGATAGACAGTGCTTTCGCGCCGGATTTCTGATTCGTCGCACCAATTTTCCATGCGAGATAATATTGATGTATCACGTCGCGCCATGCCTTCATCAGCGATGTATCTGCATCCCATATATGCGTCACTTCAGCACCGGCGCCGTTGATTTCAATGATTGAAAAATTCTCTTCTCCGCGCCGCAAACTCTCTAAATCATCAAAACGGATATCGTAACGCCCGAAGTAAAAACCGTCTATTTTTTGCGAAAGACGATCAAACATGGCTTCCATTTGCGGAGTCACCAGTGTAGCACCATCACGGAAAATGGTCCCCTTACTATGATTACCGGCAAAAGCTAGCCGCACGGCCTCACCCACCGCAGGGACATTCTCCAATTGGTCATGAAAACGTGGGAAGTAGAGGTGACTTAAACGACCAGCACGCGGATCATCCAGTATTAAATCACGTAGGGACGTTTTGCCATCCCCGATCACATACGGAAAATACTTTAATGTCAGCGAGAGGATGCGACCCTTTGCATCCTTCGGATTTCTAACGTAGAAAACGCCCGCCTCCCCCTCAGACTGCACCATATGCTGAAGAATCAGGTCGGAATGTGCTGGAAAGGCCTCAAGGTAGCGCTCCAAATCATGCCGATGATAAAGAGGCCGCACACCCGCACCACGACAGCCTTTATCCGGCTTGGCTACCAGTGGAAATGACAGCCCTGCGGATGCTAGCTCAGACAGAAAATCCTGTGCCTGACTCGAAGCACTGGCACCATTTCGCCTCACACAGATAAAGGGTGCGACACGAGAACCTAAATGACGCTGTGCAATGGCCAGAATATCCGCTTTTGACTCACCGACAATACCACCTTCCTGAAAGGCTGTGTTCACAATGGTGGGCAATAAAAGCCCCCTAAAGCGAACGATAAAAAAAACAATACAAACCACGACAGGCATATAGAAAAGCCACGTCGGCCAGAACTCAAAGAAGCTCAGCGTATTTCTAGCCCGCTCCAGCGGAGGAAATCCTGGCGGCAAAAGGTGAGATGATAAAAGTTGGTTACCCTTGGACAGCATATTTTTGCTTTTTAGAATGGCGTATTGATACAATTATTAGGCATAATATTATCGGAACTAGTAACCAGCCGGAAGAAAAACCAAAGTAATTTTCAATGGCATTGGCGGCATTGAAGCCTACAAAAACCACTAGAGTCACCCACACCGCCACGGTTAACATAATAATACATAAAAATTGTGCTATGGGAATTCTAAGCACTCCCGCCGCCAGAAAAGTGGGCAAACGCGAGGCCGGAATTGCACGGCACATCACAAGCATTGGCAAAAGCTTAGCCCGCAGACCATTCATACGAATCTGTGCTTTTTCACTCGCGAGTTTTCGCGCAATGTAGGGAACATGCTGCAACCAGCGGCCTGCCATGTATAACATGACATCGCCAAAAATGATTCCAAAATAAAGCCCACAAAAGACAGGCACTGCCAGTGAAGCATCGCGATGTAGCAAGGCAATGCCGATGATAATCGCAATATCTTCAAAGATAAGACTGAAACCGGCAAGAGCCAACGCCATAACCACGGGTGACAACAGCAAAAAATGCTCAGGCTGAAACCACTCCACAAACATGGCCAAGTACGCTACAAAATCCATTGATGGTTGGTTATTTACCTAGAATTTTTTTGATGAAATCACGTTCCATGAATAACAAGGATACAGCGCTTAGCCATACACCACATGCCATCGCGAACAGCAATCCGCCATCCTCCAGCACTTCAACACCTAGTGGCGTGAAAAGGTGAAAGAATATGGCACCGGATATAATGGCGATGGATAATAATGCTCCGGCAACCCGAAGATACACCAAGCCAGTGATTAGTGACGCCAGCATTACACTTGAGGCAACCAGCTCCGCACTGCCAATGACTTTGGCACTGAAAATGCCACCTGGTTGAAACAAACCAGGAATGGCAAATCCTGCCGCCCATGCATCAAGCGTCGCAAAGATGTACTGTGTTTCCGGTGCATCTGCAAATTTGTAAAATAATGACTGAATGAAAACAAACGAGATATATACGACCAGCGCAATTTTGATCTTTGACGCTTTTTGTGAACGATATTTATACAGACAGAATTTTTCATCAGACATGGCAGGAGCGTTATTCATCTCTTATCCTTTATTAAAGCTAGCATTGGTGTGCTTAAACCAAAACACACCAATGATTCGTTGATTCATACGTGAGAGTTACATGGCGCCACTAACAAAATGGCTAGCCACGCCGATAATCACTTATTCAAGCCGGGCCAGTTTGCGTCACCTTTTTTGATGTAACCAGGTATATCCATAACCCATTCTGCCTGAATGTCTTTGTCGTAATTCAGGTAAAGCTTTCCATCCACTATTTTCCACGCCTCTGGATCCGATGAGACTAATGAATTTTTTGCGGCAATGGCATAGGCACAATAACCACCATACTGGGGTGCATATTTTTCTGGAGCTGCTTTAAAAGCATCCAGATGCGCCTGTGAAGCAAACTGCCATACCGCGCCTTTATACTTGGTGCTGAATTTATCAGAGCCTTTCACCGGCTTTCCATCTGTAAAGTAAGCTACCGTGTCATAACCACTGACCGCTTTATCACTAAAGGTGCCTGTATAAATCACGTCGGCCGCTTGTGCCGGTGATATCAAGAAAAGGCTTAAAAGCACTGTGCCTGCAATGTGAAGGAAACTTTTTGCGAAAGACATGAAAGGGACTCCTTTTTAAGTGAAAATAAACCACATGATACAAAGCTTATATCTACCGAACGGTCAAGCAGCAATACGGTGCGAAGCCAAAATACATGGCCTTACCGTTAATGATAAATACTGATTGACGTAGCTCGTGCCCGCAACTAGTTAACAATAGTTAATTTATGTGGCGCGTATGGTCAAAGACTTCACCAAAAGGCCTTTCTTTCATATGGATGCCATGCGTCAAGCACTGGCAAGAATCGCCATGCAAAAGACCACCGCATCAACAGATGAGCCGAGGCATGACGAGATTGCCATGGGTCGTCGTGCGTTGTTGAAAGCGGGCGCGGGCACGTTGCTGCCACGGCCGACTACCATGGCAGCAAAGATGTTGTGGTAAATTATTGGTTTTGAACTATCGCCAATTTGCAAGTTAAAGTCTTAACGTATTTATAATAAAAAATTCTTCCAAGGCACAACGTTTAAGAATATCTTAATTATAAAGTGATAAACTCAGTAGCATGGCTCGATCTTACATCTATGCAATCCTCAGTATTTTGCTACCTTTTTTATATGCATGTACTGGAGTAATAGACCCCATAAACATGCCCATTACCAGCCGCGCAGACTTTGATCGCATAATAACCGAGCGAGATCAGCGTATTCAAGCTATCTCAGACCAGGCTGCACGTGAACGGTGGAACGAGGAGAGTGCGATCAACGAAATGGCAGAAGTCGAATTGCCCTATTACCGCACCCTTAGCGATCCCGCTAATATAATAGCCACGGGTTTCGCGACCGAAGATTTTGTGAGCGATCCAACTAATGAGGCCAGACTGGCGGTCCCCAACGACCATGAACTGATAGAGCTAGTAAGCAAGATCACTTCACAACTGAATGCAGAATATGGGCAGGCTTACGTTCCGCCAAGAATCATTTTTACACGCGGCTACATTGACCCCCATGCGCGATTTAGTTTCTCCCAAGAAATGGATGCAGTTTTAATTGATATGGACCATCTAGCTACCATCCACGATTCTGAGATGTTAACCGGTTGTATGGGCCACGAACTTACGCACCGTTATCAGCGTAGCGATCTGAATTTGCTCGCTAAGCTCATATTAAATTACAATGAATATGACCCTGTCGCCTTGCGCACGGTTCGAGTCTCGGAAGCCGAGGCGGATTACCGAGGTGCCCAGGTTTCTTCACCAGCCGCTATGCAGCGTGCCTTGCGCGATTTATATATTGGCTTAGTAAATAACACACCTGAGGCAGATGCAGTCGAATATCTAAGGCTACAGAAGCCTGGGTTGAGTCTGGAACGTGCGCGACACCGATTTTCTATGATGCCGGAAAAACATCAAGACCTTCTAATATGTAAAACTAGCGGATTGCCAAAGGAAATCCAAAATAAGTTGCGTAATATGGTGATGGTTGATTTGAAAGCTTTAGAGGCTGCCGGCGAATCGGTATCGGATCATCCATCCATTGAACATCGCGAGCGCATGTTGAAGCTTCTACAAGATAATCCTGATTTGTTGAACAGACCCGGCGTGCATTTTGACGACTCAGCAAATATTATCATTGGGACCAAAGGAAGCTCACCGCTAGAGTCGAAGATTAAAACGCCGCCGCGCAGGGCGTGCGCATCTAATGGCAAATGCGTCGAGAATTGAAGTCACCAGGCTTACAATGCGTATTTCAAATTGTGCGTGGTATAGGATTTTGCAAGGGTGGAAGTGGCCTTGCCGCCCGAAGCCGATGCGTAGGGGTGGCTGCGCCTCCCGAAGCCGAAGGCGAAGGGTGGTGGCTCGAGAGGGATTTGAACCCCCGACCAAGGGATTATGATTCCCCTGCTCTACCGCTGAGCTACCGAGCCATGCTCAAAATTGAGGGAGAAACTTAGCCTTTTTGCCCGCGCTGTCAAGCGCAATACGCTCCAAACTCTGGCGTCTTTATCCCTTGTTACTCTAAACTGCATTCCTGAGCGTCTCGAGCATGTCCTGTGCTTTTTCATCGCTGTATAGCTCAGCAGGGCCACCCCATACGGGGCGCGGCCATGCGGCATCACTGGTGTGGCGCGCAATGATGTGCACATGCAATTGCCGCACCTGATTGCCAAGTGCCGCGACATTCATCTTGTAGGCACCGGTATGCTTCTGTAACGCCTGAGAAACGTAAGCCATTTCATCGAGAAGAGTCACACGATCCGCTTGACTAAGGTCCGTGATCTCCACCATATCCACTCTGCGCGGTATTAACACCAGCCACGGATAGAGCGCATTATTCATCAGCCGCACCTGACACAGCGGCAAATCGCGCACAAAGAGTGAGTCCTTACTCAGTAGATCATCCAGTTCAAACATTCTCAACTCTCAGTGAATCGTGGATTTCTTGCATTGCACAATAAAAAGTCTCAGAAGATACGTGCAAAAATAGTATCGACATGCTTGGTATGATAATTCATATCAAACAATGCGGTTAGCTCCTCTTTTGGTAACGCGTTTGTCACTTCAGCATCCGCCAAAAGCTCGCTCATGAAGTCTTTGCCCTGCTCCCATACCTTCATTGCGTTGCGCTGCACAAAACGGTACGCGTCCTCGCGGCTCACGCCCGCCTGTGTCAACGCCAACAACACGCGCTGCGAAAAGATGAGACCGCCGAGACGCTCCATGTTCTCTCGCATGCGCTCAGGATATACGAGTAGATTCTCAATCAAACCGGCCAAACGATTCAGCGCGAAATCAAGCGTCACCGTGGCGTCCGGCGCAATCATGCGCTCCACCGAGGAATGCGAAATATCGCGCTCATGCCATAACGCCACATTCTCAAGCGCCGGCATGGCATAAGAGCGCACCATCCTCGCCAGCCCTGTTAAATTCTCCGAGAGCACCGGATTGCGCTTGTGCGGCATGGCCGAGCTGCCTTTTTGCCCTTTGGAGAAGAATTCCTCGACCTCCAGCACCTCGGTACGTTGCAGGTGACGAATCTCGGTGGCGACATTCTCAATCGAGGAGGCAATCACCGCCAACGTGCAGAAAAACGCCGCATGACGATCACGCGGGATGACCTGCGTCGAGACAGGCTCCACCGTCAGCCCCAGCTTTTCTGCTACATGCTCCTCTACCGCCGGAGCGATATTGGCAAAGGTGCCCACCGCACCTGAGATGGCACAGGTGGCGATTTCATCCCGCGCCACCAAAAGCCGCGCACGGTTACGCTGAAATTCAGCATAAAAGCGCGCGAATTTAAGCCCCATCGTCACCGGTTCTGCATGGATGCCATGACTGCGCCCCACCGCCACCATGTCCTTCGTTTCCAAAGCGCGCTTCTTCAGGGCGGCCAGCACACGGTCCAGCCCTGAGAGCAGAAGATCAGACGCCTGCTTTAACTGCACGGCCAAGCAGGTATCCAGCACGTCCGAGCTGGTCATGCCCTGATGCACAAAACGCGAATCATCGCCAATATGCTCGGCTAAATGGGTGAGGAAGGCAATCACATCATGCTTGGTGGTGCGCTCAATCTCGTCGATGCGCGCAATGTCGAACTGCTTAGGCGCATTTTTCCAGATGTTTTTGGCGGCTTGCTGCGGAATCACGCCTAAATCCGCCAGTTTATCACAGGCATGCGCCTCAATTTCAAACCAGATGCGATAGCGATTTTGCGGCTCCCAGATGGCAGCCATTTCGGGTCGGGTATAGCGGGGAATCATGTGGCGACCTTGCAGTTGCGATATCGCGTTACTTAAACGAGAGGCCGACTAAATGCAAGAAACGAAGATCAGACGTTATGAGAACTAGAAGACGACGAACGAGAAGTGCCAGAGCCAGTTGCAGCGCGAGCGTTGGAAACATTTAGATTTCCCAAAGCGGCCTCTCCCGCAGCGTCCGCCCGAACATCTGGGCGCGCGCCTAAGGAAGTGGCTGGCAGGGCAGCACCAGTTGCCTGTTCTCTTACAGATGCGGGAATTGAAGAGCTGCCCTCAGCAACAGAAGGAGCTTGCGGACGAGCAATAGCGGTTCCCGGCGAAAGACGCTGTCCCACAGCCAGTGCCGTACCATTGATTACAGGATCACGGGCGGTTCCAGAGGCGTCACGTTGCTCATAATGCAGGTGAATACCGGTACTGCGTCCTGTCGTCCCCATTACACCCAATCTCTCACCTTGCGCCAGAACCTGGCCAGCCACAACAGAAATGCTTGCTAGATGCCCATATCGCGTAGAGCCACCATCTGGATGCCTAATGATCACTACATTGCCATAACCCCGCATTTCGCCTGAAAATTCAACAATGCCGCGAGCGCTCGCGCCAATCGCTGGGCTTTCTCCACTACCAGAAGGCCGTGCAAGGTCAATGCCAGCATGGTGCGCCCGACCACCAACCACAGGGTGATCCCTCATGCCGAATCCAGACGTTACTCGTGATTCACCCAAAACGGGACTGGTATGAGCAACCGGCGAAGTCCCAGCATTTTCTTCTAGGTAGCGACGAACCGCGCCAGTGGCACGCTCCGCGACGGCACGCGAATCTGGACTGTTCTGGCCGGGACTAACCCCTGCTTCACGATCACGAGCATTATCCTGCGGCGTAGCAACACGTCCAAGCTCTGCATCAAAATCCGGATTAAAAAGCATCATGAGTAACCGCATGAAAAACTGCATGCCTTGTGCGCCGCCCAGGCCATTATTTTGTGAATACTGGCGGTACGCGCTGTTGAACGCTTCATCACGCTGCGCTTGTGTTTCATCCGGCGACTCAGCCGCCAGCAGCCCTTGTGCTCGCAGATACTGCTCAGCCTGCGTGCGGCGCTCGCCGGTGAGTGTCTCGGAGGCTGGCGCGTCAATCCCCGCTTGCACTCGCGCCGCCGGTGGCTGACTTCGTGGCGATGTTCGGGGGGCTGGTAATGTCGGAGTCGTGGTCATAATGTCCTCATTGCCTGACTATAACAAAGAGTGATGACAATTAGATGACGATAATGACTAGACATTCAATGATCCTCTGTCTGAGGGCTGAGCGCCTCTGGAGGCTGCGACAGGGGTCGCTAAAGGCGGCTGAATCTCGAGTGATGCCGTGGCAACGGTTGGCGCTTCTGGTGCGGCATCCCCCCGTGTCGATTGCACGGGTGGGCGCTCTAGCGCGGCCGTTCTGCGTGGCGTGCTTCCCCCTTCAAACGTGCGTGAGAACCACTGGCCAACATCTTCCAGCCAACCGCCCGGGCGCAAACCGTTCTGCAGCACCATGGTGCCACCCACCACCGCCAACATCGCAAGCGCGACCTGTAAAATCAGACCTTCCATAAACTTTATTCTATGCAGCAATCATGACGATTTCGTGACGACATCGTTTTTACTTTGAAAAAGTGCCGAATCCTTCAATACGCCACCACTACCGGATCGAGTGAGCGCCAGAGATACCATGTTGCCACGGAGCGGTAGGGCCGCCATATCTCGGCATGCGCGCTGATGGCCTTTTTATCCTTAGCCGAAATGGCGTAATGCTTCTCAATCGCTTTCAGTAAGCCAATATCACCCAGCGGAAACACATCAGGCCGCATGAGATGAAAAATCAGGAACATTTCCGCCGTCCACACGCCAATGCCTTTAATGCGCGTTAACTCGGCAATGATGTCAGCATCCGCCTTGGCTAGCCAGTAGTCTTCCGCATGAATGTCCTGCGTGTGAAAATGTTCAGAAAGCGCCTGCATATAGGCCACTTTCTGGCCGGACAAACCACAGGCGCGTAGTTGCTCATCCGCCAGCGACATGACGTAAGCTGGGTTCAGGTTGCCCCCCTGCATCGCCACCGCCTCAAATTTTCGCCACACCGCGTCGGCGGCTTTCACCGAGATTTGCTGCCCCACAATGGAGCGCGCCAGCGTATGAAACGCATGCCCACGCGATTGTAACCCCTCCCCGTGATAGTTGAGAATCATCCCGCGCATTATCGGGTCAGCGTTACTAAGCGACAGCTTAGCCTGCTCCCAATAGCTGGGAAAGGATGTCGTGGATGTCATGGGCATGTTTGTTGGAGTTGGCATAGAATCCTGTGGAAAGCTTTAGTTAAAGTATGTAATGAACAATTGCACCAATGTCATCCCAGCGAAAGCTGGGATTCAGCCGCCCTGCCTGCTGGATTCCTGCCTTCGCAGAAATGACATAACTTTTGAGCTAGCAAACCACATGACCGATCCAACCCTGATTCGTAACTTCTCCATTATTGCGCATATTGATCATGGAAAATCTACCCTCGCTGACCGCCTGATAGAGTTTTGTGGCGGGCTGGAGCTACGTGAGATGAGCGGTCAGGTGCTCGATAACATGGATATTGAGAAGGAGCGCGGCATCACCATCAAAGCGCAAACGGTGCGCCTGCGTTATAAGGCAAAGGATGGGCAGGTCTATGTGCTCAATCTCATGGATACGCCAGGCCACGTCGATTTTACCTATGAAGTCAGCCGTTGTCTCTCTGCCTGCGAAGGCTCACTGCTGGTGGTGGACGCGTCGCAGGGTGTAGAAGCACAAACCCTCGCCAACGTCTATCTGGCACTGGATGCGGGGCACGAGATTGTGCCGGTGCTGAATAAAATTGACCTGCCCGCCGCTGAGCCAGAGCAAGTGAAAAAGCAAATCGAGGATGTGATCGGCCTGGATGCCTCCGATGCGGTGATGATTTCCGCCAAAACCGGCATCGGTATCGAGGACGTGCTTGAAGCCATCGTCACCCGCTTGCCCGCGCCCAAGCCACTGCCTGAGGATGCGCCCTTGAAGGCCATGCTGGTGGATAGCTGGTATGATACCTATCTGGGTGTGGTGATTTTGGTGCGTATTGTCGAAGGCACCCTAAAAAAAGGCATGAAAATCCGCATGATGTCGAGTGGTGCAGCGCACAATGTGGATCAAGTGGGGGTGTTCACCCCGAAAAAAATCGCCACCGAAACCCTTAGCCCGGGCGAAGTTGGCTTCATGATTACCGGCATCAAGCAGGTCGCGGATTGCAAAATCGGTGATACCGTGACCGAGGATCGCCGCCCAGCGGAAGCGTCGCTGCCCGGGTTTAGGCCCAGCCAGCCCGTGGTTTTCTGTGGCCTGTATCCCACCGATTCCAGTGAATATGAGCATTTGAAAGAGAGTCTGTCTAAGCTGCATCTCAATGATTCCAGTTTTCACTATGAGGTGGAATCCTCCTCGGCGCTCGGTTTTGGCTTCCGCTGCGGTTTTCTGGGGTTATTGCATCTGGAGATTATTCAAGAGCGCCTCGAGCGCGAATATGACGTCGATCTTATTACCACCGCGCCCAGTGTTGTCTATAAAATGGCGCTCACCGATGGCAGCGAAGTGGAATTGCATAATCCAGCCGATATGCCCGATCCCACCAAAATTGTCGCCATGTATGAGCCGTGGATCAAAGGCACCATCATGGTGCCGGATGAATATCTGGGCAATATCTTGTCATTATGCACTGAAAAACGCGGCATTCAGAAAGAGCTGACCTATGTAGGCGGACGCGCCATGGTGGTGTACCGCCTGCCGCTCAATGAGGTGGTGTTCGATTTTTATGACCGTCTGAAAAGCTGCTCAAAAGGGTATGCAAGCTTTGATTACCACATGGATGGCTATGATGAGAGCGATCTGGTGAAGCTATCCATTTTGGTGAATGCCGAACTGGTGGATGCACTCTCGATTATTGTGCACCGCACACAATCCGAATATCGTGGCCGTGCGCTCTGTAAGCGATTGAAAGATCTCATTCCGCGCCACATGTTCCAGATCCCCATTCAGGCGGCCATTGGTGGCAAAATTATTGCACGCGAAACCATTTCGGCAATGCGAAAAGACGTCACCGCCAAATGTTACGGTGGCGATATCTCACGTAAGAGGAAATTGCTGGAAAAACAAAAGGCTGGAAAGAAAAAGATGCGCTCAATCGGCAATGTGGATATTCCGCAGTCCGCCTTCCTTGCCGCCCTTAAAATGGGCGATGAGGGCTGACTTACAACGTTTTCAGCGTCGTGTTTATTTGCGGCCAGCACCTGCTGATTTGCCTGATTTACCAGCGTTTTCTGCAGCCCGTTGCTGATTCAGACGCCCCACGGCACCTGTTTTCTGAAGTGCCGCATCAATTTTTGCTGCACTGCGCTCAGCGATGGACGCTTCCAACAGTTGATTTAGCCCCTCGCGTACCGTCATATCCTGAACATTCGCTGGCACACCGGCAATGTTTCGACCATCACTACTCATGATAGGGCGCTGCTGAGCAAACAAAGTGCTTGCGATCAAATCCGGCTTTTTGTCTAACCATCCCTCGGCTTTGCCAGAGAGCCGACTTATCTCGCTCAAAATTGAGTCCAGATGCGATTGATTCAGCTCTAACTTTCCGCTGAGAATATCTTCGCTTTTCACACCAAACGTCTGAATTCCTGCGCCGATGAAGACTCGCTCAGCGTAAGGTAATCCCCGTTGATTTTGCTTAGAATATTGCTGCATGATGGCGCTCAGATAGCCATAAAATGCCTCAGTAGCAGGGCCTTTCACCAAAATCGGTGTCGTTCCCAAAAATCTTGTGTTTATTTCGCCTTTCCTAGCATTTACCACCTGCTCGATTAATGTATCATCGATATCGAGCGCCTCACCCACTTTTTGAATAAAGGAAATATCGCATTTTCCTTCTTTAAGAGTTGCAAAGATTTGATCTGGAACAAACATGCAGTAGCGCTCAATAGCGCGAACATCTTTTAAACTGCCTGATTCTAGGGCATCAATAATCCATGACACAACCACATATTGGGCACTATTTTTAAGGAATGTTTGTCGTAAACTTTGAAACCCTTCAATCTGCAACTGACCAAAATTTTTCAGCACTTCTGGGGTTCCCTCGCCCTTTATTGTCTTAGCCATGATGAATACCTATATGCAATTAACCGAGCGTAATCTTGTAAACGCGAGTTAATCTTTGTTAATTTATGCAAGCTTTTGCTGCAACTTGTGGCTCCCGTCAATGCAGACTTAGCAAACGTCACAGAAACTTCACACAATTCGCTGTCGCATTTGTTAGTATAGGGATGCGTAAGGGGAGTTTTTATGCCTGAGAATATTGATAATCTGCCGCCAGATGCTGAGATCGCGCGTTTGAAGTCACGCCGCTGTGACCCGCGTTGGGAGGGCTTTAAGGGCTTCATGATGGGCGCCTTGCCCGCATTAGCGCTAGGCGGTTTAGCGGGCGTTGGCATTGCCGCAACGACGATGGCGGCGTCCTTTTTCTTTGCGCCGATTCCTCTGGTGACCGCTGGAATCATTGCCGCCTCCGTCGCTGGTTTCTCAGCGCTGGTCGCTGGAGGCCAAACCGCCTTCCGTGAAGTGCGAGAAGCACATTACAAAAACTATGCGATTGAACGCGCCATTCAAACCGTTCAACAGAATGCAATGGCGGGTATCGCGCCGCAGGCCCTGCCCGAAGAAGCCCGTGAAATTCGCCGCAGCCGCATCGTTGATCAGGTGTTGCAACGCGGTCGTGATGCCCTGCCCTCCACCAGTGTTGAGCGCTTGCAGCGTCAGGCGGCAGAGCGGCAATTGGGCGAGAGCATTAACCTGCATTAGGACGATGTGTGCGCTTAAAATTTCAGCCGCTGTCACGAAACTTTCATCATTCTTCACTCCTGTTTGTGCTATAGTCAGTCTATAGGAAAAAATACGTATGGCCGAACAAACCACTCAAACCCGTGCTTTCAATCTTCGCGGACTGATTCCGCGTAAAGGCATGGTCTCGGGTGCCGTTCGCAAAGTGAAAGACGAGCTAACCGGCGCGCATCTCATTAAAAATATCTCGATTGGCTCAATTGTCGGCGTCGCTATTGTCGGCGCCAAAGCGTTGGCCACAGGCAGTTTTGACCCCACTGACCTTGGTATTATCGGCGGCGGTGCTGCAGTGGGCGTTGCCCATGCGGTGGCACACACTGTCA
Organism: Rickettsiales bacterium; assembly: GCA_019749855.1. GTDB lineage: Bacteria > Pseudomonadota > Alphaproteobacteria > Rickettsiales > UBA998 > UBA998. The sequence goes on from JAIEPI010000210.1 coordinate 25,264, forward strand.
TTGAGAATGCCACTGATGGCGCACATGAGGCGATTCAACATAACCGCGCCTGTGATCAAATTGAAAACGCGCTGTGCCAGAATCCGCAGATTCTACAGGATGCAACGCAACAGTCCGCCGCCACTGATAAAGCCCGAAACTATCAGGTTGGCTCAGGGGATAATCCGGCGAAAAACAGCGCAACCATTCAGAATCTTCTGGAGGGACGCGCCGACCTCAGCAGTGTCAAACGTCTGGCTGAGCAAATGCAGCAAACCCCCGCTGAACGCGCACTCTAGCGGCGGCGCATTGCAGGCTGGCCATTGAGCACTCCGCGCGTTATAATCGCTTCATGAAACACCTCCCCGCCACTGCGCCACGCGATGCCTTGCTGGACGAAGTACTGAGCCTTGTGCCCTTTGAGGGCTGGAATGTTCGCTGCTTAGAGCTAGCCGCCTCGCGCCTGAAGCTCGATGCTATCATCCTGTTTCCCAACGGCGTGAGCGATGTCATTGCTTATTACTCCCGCTCGATGGATCGGCGTATGCTGGAGACTCTGGCGCAGCATGATCTGGCGAGCATGAAGATACGCCAGCGCATCGCCTTTGCGGTGCGTACACGGCTGGAAATCATTGCCGCTTATAAGGAAGCTGAGCGTCGTGCGCTGGCCTATCTGGCCAACCCTTTGCACGCAACTCTTGGGCTGGAGTTGCTCTATCACACAGTGGATGACATGTGGCATTGCGCCGGCGACACCTCAACAGACTTCAATTTCTATACCAAGCGGTTGTTACTGGCCAAAGTCGTCACCAGTACCTTGCTTTACTGGCTCAATGATGAATCGCCTGAGCATACGAAAAGCTGGGAGTTTCTCGATCGGCGTATTGATAACGTGATGCAGATTCAGAAATGGAAAGGTCAGGCACAGGCGTGGCTAACGCAAAAATGGCCTGACTTTCAACGCTCAGCGTGGAAATAAGCAATCGTAAGATTAAATTATGATTAAACGGTGAGCGCCCTTAAACGGCGAGCGTCGGATTTTCCATAAACAGGTCGCGCTCTGCCATGCGTTCCGCCTCCACCCGCATCGCGTCACAGACATCTTTGAAACCACTGCCCTCTGTTATCTCAGCAGGCAATGCAGCAAAAAAACGGGCTTTTGCTTCATCCAATTCCGCCTGATCGCCCACCAGCATCAGCGCACGCAACATACGGTATTCACGGCCCGCCACCGCCTGTGCACGATCCAGCATGCGCTGTGTTTCAATTGAGTGCGCCGAGTATTTGATCGCGTCCATGCCGCCTCCACATTCGATAGTTTCATATCAATATCAGCGTATTAGCCATATCACAGAAATGTAACAATCATATGATATTCTATAAAAAAAATATAGGGAGAGGGTTTATGGAAGTAAAGACTGTTGTGAGCCTACATTACGGAGATTCTGAAATTAGAGTACCATTGTTGCTGATGTACGCAGCACAACCGAAGGTTCAATTTGTCAGTGTGGATTATGGTGGCCTGCCTCCCAAAGAATTAAAGGTGAGTCCTGCATTGTCTGAAGATGTCAAAAGACTCTACCAACATCTAGGCTCGGCAGCGGAAGAAGTGGAACTTATAGTAAAGAAGGGGCCGAACGGCATCCATCTGGACAGTCTGAAAACGACTAATCTTCCAAATCGATCGAACGCACACA